>JAZUNB010000156.1:0-4144 GCA_045603925.1 Eubacteriales bacterium | reverse complement strand
CTGCCGATATGATGCGCCTGGATTTCGGTCCCAAGACCGCCGAGCTGAATGCAGAGGCTGTAAAGAGTGCCAAGACCGACGTTTGGAACGGTCCTATGGGCGTATTCGAGAACCCCATCCTGGCCAAGGGTACCATGGCTGTTGCCAAGGCAATGGCTGAGACCGATGCCGTTACCGTTATCGGCGGCGGCGACAGTGCAGCTGCTGTAAACACTCTGGGCTTCCGTGATAAGATGACCCATATCTCCACCGGCGGCGGCGCTTCTCTCGAATTCCTCGAGGGTAAGGAACTGCCCGGTATCGCTGCTCTGAACAATAAGTAAGTTCTGAATGATCTGCGGAACGGAAGCATTTCCGTTCCGCAAATTTCACATAATAAGGAATGGAATAAGGAGAGTTTAAAAATGAGAAAGTATGTAATTGCAGGCAACTGGAAAATGAACAATACCCCTGCCGAGGCGGCCGCTCTGATCAATGAGATGAAGCCTCTCTTGGCAGATGCTAAATGCGAAGTCGTTCTTTGCGTTCCCTATGTAGATATCGCTGCAGCCATCGAGGCAGCTAAGGGCTCCAATATCAAGATCGGTGCCGAGAATGTCCATTTCAAGGCCTCCGGCGCTTATACCGGTGAGGTCTCCGCAGAGATGCTGACCGCTTGCGGAGTAGAGTATGTTGTTATCGGCCATAGCGAGCGCCGTCAGTATTTCGGCGAGACCGATCAGACTGTAAACCTGCGTACTCTGGCCGCTCTGAATGCAGGCCTGAAGCCCATCGTTTGTGTGGGTGAGACCCTGGAGCAGAGAGAGCTGGGCTATACCGAGACCCTCTTGAAGTATCAGACCAAGATGGCGCTGACCAATGTGACTGCCGAGCAGCTGAAGAATGTTGTCATCGCTTATGAGCCTGTTTGGGCCATCGGTACCGGCGTTACCGCTACCGACGATCAGGCCGATGAAGGCAACGGCTTTGTCCGCGCCGCAGTGGCCGAGATGTTCGGTGCCGAGGCCGCCGAGGAGATCACCGTGCAGTACGGCGGTTCCATGAACGCCAAGAATGCCGAAGGCCTTTTGGCCAAGCCCAATGTGGATGGCGGCCTGATCGGCGGCGCTTCCCTGAAGGCTGAGGATTTCTCCGTTGTTGTGCATGGGGTTAAATAAGATGAATAAAAAACCTTTAGTACTTTGTATTCTGGACGGTTTCGGTAATAATACCGTTACCGAGGGCAATGCCATTTATACCGCCAAGACCCCCAATATGGATTCCTTGAAGGAAAACTGCCCCACCACCGAGATCGGCGCATCCGGTATGGATGTTGGCCTTCCCGAGGGTCAGATGGGCAATAGCGAGGTGGGCCATACCAATATCGGCGCAGGCCGCGTGGTCTATCAGGAGCTGACCCGCATCACCAAGAGCACTCTGGACGGCGATTTCTTTGAAAATGAAGCGCTGATGGGTGCTATGAATAACGCCAAGGAAAAGGGCACTGCTCTGCATCTGATGGGTCTGATGTCCGATGGCGGCGTCCATTCTCATAACAGCCACCTTTGGGCGTTGCTGGAGATGGCTAAGAAAAACGGTCTTACCAAGGTCTATGTTCATTGCTTCCTGGATGGCCGCGATGTTCCCCCCGCCAGCGGCGCAGATTTTGTTGCCGAGTGTGTGGAAAAATGTAAGGAGATCGGCGTGGGTCAGGTGGCAACCGTGATGGGTCGCTACTATGTAATGGACCGCGATAATCGTTGGGAGCGCGTGGAGAAGGCTTATGCCGCTCTTTGCTACGGTGAGGGCGTGAAGAATGCCGATCCCGTTGCCGCCATCAAGGCGTCCTATGAGACCGTTGATGCCGAGGGCAAGAATGTAACCGATGAGTTTGTTCTGCCTACCGTTTGCCTGGAGAATGCCACCATCTCTGCCGATGATAGCGTGGTCTTCTTCAATTTCCGTCCCGATCGCGCCCGCGAGATCACCCGTACCCTGGTGGATGATGCCTTCGAGGGCTTTGAGCGCAGAAACGGCAGATTTCCCCTGTATTATGTTTGCATGACCCAGTATGACGCTTCCATGCCCAATGTGCAGGTAGCCTTCAAGCCCCAGTCTTTGGATAATACCTTGGGCGCCTATCTGGCAGAATGCGGCAAAACCCAGCTGCGGATCGCCGAGACCGAGAAGTATGCCCATGTAACCTTCTTTTTCAATGGCGGCGTAGAGACCGTTTCCGAGGGCGAGGATCGCGAGCTGATCGCCTCTCCCAAGGTGGCGACCTATGACCTTCAGCCCGAAATGAGCGCACCCGAGGTTTGCGAAAAGGTTGTGGCTCATATCGAGAGCGGGAAGTATGATGTGGTGATCCTCAATTTCGCCAATTGCGATATGGTGGGTCATACCGGTGTGTTTGAAGCCGCTGTTCAGGCGGTAGAGACCGTGGATACCTGCGTTGGCAAGGTAGCCGAGGCGGTCAAGACGATGGACGGCGCTCTGTTTGTGACCGCCGACCATGGCAATGCCGATCGGATGGTGGATGTAGACGGTTCTCCTTTTACCGCCCATACCACCAATCCCGTTCCCTTTATTGTTTATAACCATCCCTGCACCCTGCGTGAGGGCGGTAAGCTTTGCGATATCGCACCCACCATGCTGGAGTGGCTGGAGCTGCCGATCCCTGCTGAAATGACCGGCAAATCCCTGTTTGTGAAATAAAATGAAACTTTTATTCAAACAACGCTTCTTTTCCTGGTTCGACAGTTACGATATCTATAATGAAGCGGGGGAGACGGTCTATACCGTAAAAGGGCAGTTGGCCTGGGGCCATTGCCTGAAGATCTTTGATGCCCAAGGAAATGAGATCGGCACCGTTCGGGAGCGGTTCTTTACCTTCCTGCCGAAATTTGAGATGTATCTGGGGGATCGGTATATGGGCTGTATCCATCGGGAGTTTTCCTTCTTCCGCCCCAAGTATCATATTGATTGCAATTGTTGGCAGGTGGAGGGGGATTTCTTCGAATGGGATTATCAGATCATCGATCCCGCCGCCCGTCAGATTGCAACCGTTACCAAAGAGATCTGGAATTGGACCGATACCTATACCATCGATGTGGCGGACCCGCAAAACGCCCTTTGCGCGCTGATGCTGGTGCTGGCCATCGATGCAGAAAAATGCTCCAGAAACAGTTGATAAAAATAGGACTTGCATTGCAGGTCCTATTTTTTTATTTATTTTAAAAAAGTCCTTGAAACACATCTCGAAATTGAGTATAATAAATGTGTTGTTTGTATATTTTTGTCGGGAGGGAAGAAAAATGGAAAAGATTGGTTTTGATAACGCGGAATACATCCGCCTGCAGTCCCAGAATATCCGCGATCGCATCGCAATGTTCGGGGATAAGCTTTATATGGAATTCGGCGGAAAGCTTTTTGATGATTATCATGCCTCCCGTGTGCTCCCCGGCTTTGAGCCCGATTCTAAGGTGAAGATGCTTTTGAATCTGAAGGACGATGCCGAGATCGTTATTGTGATCAACGCCGATGCCATTGAGAAGAATAAGCGCCGCGGCGATCTGGGAATCACCTATGATCTGGAGACCCTGCGCCTGATCGATGCATTGCGCGGTATCGGTCTTTTTGTAGGCAGTGTAGTCATTACCTGCTATACCGGTCAGCGCCTGGCCCAGGCCTTTGAAAAGCGGCTTCAGAACCTGGGGATCAAGGTCTATCGCCATTATCCCATCGCCGATTATCCCTCCAATATCCCTCTCATTGTCAGCGATGAAGGCTTTGGGAAAAACGATTATATTGAAACCGAGCGCAAGCTTATTATCGTTACTGCTCCCGGCCCCGGAAGCGGCAAGATGGCCACCTGCCTCTCCCAGCTTTACCATGAGCATAAGCGGGGCATCAAGGCGGGCTACGCGAAATTTGAAACCTTCCCCATCTGGAATATTCCCTTGAAGCATCCGGTTAATGCCGCTTATGAAGCGGCTACCGCCGATCTGGACGATGTGAATATGATCGACCCCTTCCATCTGGAGGCCTATGGGGAGACCGCCATCAATTATAACCGCGATGTGGAGATCTTCCCGGTGCTCAATGCTATGATGGAGCGGATCATGGGTCAGTCTCCCTATAAGAGCCCCACTGATATGGGGGT
>JAZUNB010000155.1:0-5463 GCA_045603925.1 Eubacteriales bacterium | reverse complement strand
TTCATTTTTTGTTCCGCACGCCGAGTGGCTCGGTTTGGAGGTAGCAAAGGGCATAAAATAAAAAGGGAAATATCGAAAACTCGATATTTCCCTTCCTTTTTATGGTTTTAAGGCAGAGTCTTTTTGAAAAGGTCTTTGTTTTTTCTTGCCCTTTGCGGTTCGGACTATTTTTACAGCCCCGTTATTTAGTTTTCCACCTGATATTGAGAATAATCGGGTTTGGTATCGATGCGGACCTTGGCGATGAGGCCGTAGTGGTCGGAGATATAGCCGGGAAGAACATTACTGGCGGGGTCGCTGTATTCGCCGTAGTCAAATCCCCAATAGTCGATGGCCATATTGGGACTCTTCTTGGCAAAGATATGATCCAGCTGCCCTGCGCCGCCCGGTTGGGGATCGGGCCAGATCTTATCGGTAAAGCCGCCGGTAAGGGAGCCGGTGGATTCCTTCATTTCCGCAAGGCCTGCCTTTGCCATATTGGCGGCCATATCCTGCAGATCCACCGTTGCCTCGGCGTCCACCGCCGACATATACTCGGCAGTCTTATACTTGAAGTTGAAATCGCCGCCCACAAAGGCATAGTCGGTCTTCTTCATTTTGGAGAAGATCTCTAAATACTGCTCCATCGATTTGATGGGGGTGACGCCGCCGGTATCGAAATGGGTGGAATAGGCATAAAAGACTGCGCCGGTAGCCTTATCCCGAAGCTTTGCCCAGGAGGAATTGCGGTGATGGGTCTCGCCGGTGCCTGCCTCATAGGAAACGGAAGGAACATCGGGGGTCTCGGAGAGCCAGAACACGCCGCTGTCCAAAAGCTCATATTTATTTTTCTTATAAAGAAGAGGGGTAGACATCTCCACCGCCGAGCCGGGCAAACGGTATTTCCAGATCATATCATAGGTGCTGCTGAAATATTCATCGGTGCGGAAAAACTCCAGCCAGGCGGGGGTACCCTCCTGGGCGAGGATCACATCGGGATCGTTTTTCATCACCATGGGTTTAAAGCGGCGGGCGCGCTTATAAACTTCGTTTTCACTGTTTTCCCGCTCGCCGGGGACACCCTTTTCATTGCCCGAGGTGCGCAGGTTTTGCATCAAAAAGGTAATGGAGGTGCCGCTGCTCTCCTTGGTAATGGCTTCGGGCTCCTTTTCCTCGCTCTTTTCAGGCTCTTTTTCCGGGGTTTCTTCTTTTTCGGAAGGGGTATCGGAAGGGGTCTTCTCCGCTTCCTTTTCGGTTTCGGGCTCTTTCTTTTCCTCGTCGGGCGCCTTTTCCGATTCCTTTTCGGGCTCTTTTTCCGTTTCATCCTTCTGCCCGGGCTCATTTTCCACATCGATCAGCCCTTCGGATTCGGCGGAAAAATCCTCTTTTTCGCCGCTTTTACAGCCGCAAAACAGCGCCAGCGTCAAGCTCAGAATAAGAAATAATGCGATCCAGCGTTTCATGGGGAAAACACCTCTCATTTATAGGTTACCTTCATTATAGCAACGCAAAAAACAAAAATCTATGGATAAATTCACCGAGTTGATGCACAAATTCACGGCAGTTCAAAATAAACCACCCGGAAGAGATAATCCCCCACGCCGAGGGCCTCCAGCAGAAGCATCAGCAAAAAGGGAAGGAGCACCACTGCCGGCCAAAAGAGCCACCAGCGGAAGCGATAGGGCTTGACCTTTTCTTTATAGGCCATCTGCTCTTCAATGGAAAGGTCATTAAAGGCCTCTCCCCTGAGGCGCTTCATTTCGGCGTTCATCCCCCGCATTCCGATCCGCTCCTCCTCCAGAGCGCGGGTCTGCTCATTGCGGATCACCCAGATAAAGAGGGCGCCAATCCCGATGGCAACAGGGAAGGCCCATTGCCAGAAGGAAACGGTAAAGATGAGGGTATTGAGCAGCAGGGCCCAAAGGGTATTGTCCACCACCGCGAAATGACCGCGGCGGACGGAGGAATTGAATTTCTTCATCAGGGCGGCAATGATGCACCAACCGATGAGAACGGCGATAATCGGCGGTACGATCCTGCCCGCCGAGAGTACATCCATCCAAGGGAGATAAGTCTGTTTCATTTAGTTCATCCTTTCAATGGCGGAAAGTAAGGCGTCGATCTCTTGGCGGGTATGGCTCCAGGCGGTGCAGAACCGAACCGCCGCCTTGCCATCCCCCAGATCCTCTTCAAACTCAAAGGTGAAATCTTTGGCCAGCGCCGCCTGCTGCTCTTGGGTGAGCACCACAAACTGCTGATTGGTAAAGCTTTCAATATAGGCGGGAACGCCCTTTTTTGCAAAGGCTTCCTTGATCTCTAAAGCATAGGCGGTGGCCTGCCTGCCCAGCTCGAAATAAAGATCCTCTTTAAAAAGGGTATCAAACTGCAGGCCTAAAAGCCAGCCCTTGGCCAGCATTCCGCCGTTTTGCTTGATGCTGCTGCGGAAATCCTCCTGCAGGGCAGGGTTGGTCAGGACCAGGGCCTCTCCGAAAAGAGCGCCGCATTTGGTGCCGCCGATGTAAAAGGCATCGGTCAGCGCCCCAAGATCCCGAAGAGTAAGGTCGGCCTTGGGGGAGCCCAGACCGTAGGCCAGGCGGGCGCCGTCGATAAATAAGTAAAGGCCGTATTCTCTGCAGACGGCGGAGATGGCCGAGAGCTCCTCTTTGGAATAGAGGGTGCCGAACTCGGTGGGATAGGAAAGATAGACCATTTTCGGTTGAGTAATATGCTCCTTGATGCCGCTTTGGCAAAAGGCCTCTGCTTCCTTGCGGATCTGCTCCGCCGAGATCTTTCCGTCGGTATGGGGGAGAGCGTGGATCTTATGACCGATATGTTCCACCGCCCCCGTTTCGTGGACATGGATATGGCCGGTATCGGCGGAGATGACGCTCTGCCAGGGCCGCAATGCCGCGGCAATGACGGTGAAGTTCACCTGGGTTCCGCCCACTAAGAAATGCACCGCCGCTTGGGGGCAATCAAGGTGCTCTTTGATGCGGTCGGCCGCCCGCTTGCAGATCTCATCCAGCCCGTAGCCGCCGAAGCTTTGGGCATTGGTGGCGGAAAGGGCTTCTAAAACGGCGGGATGGGCGCCGCGGTTGTAATCGTTATTGAATCGGATCATGGGAATCATCCAGCCTTTCGAAGATAGGAGTTGCGCCGCAGTCGGCGGCGATGGCTTCCGCCTTTTCCCCCTTTACGGTCCAGAAAAAGACCGCAGGGCGGTAAAGAGCGCGGCAAAGCCGAAAAGAGATGTTGCGCTGATCCCGATAATCATAGGCAATAAAATCGGGACGGGAGAGGAGGTTGATCAGCAGGTTTTGCAGAGCAAAATTTACGATGGGGTGCACCGAGCGTTTGTCTTTATTCACATGTCCTGCCAGCTGACCCCGCACAATATGGGGCGCAAGCTTTTTCAGCCAATAGAGGGCGCGGGGATCAAAGCTTTCCACGCAATAGGGCCCATGATAGCCCGAAAGAGCGGCGGCTACCGCCTCGGCCAGCGCCTTTTGGTTGCCGCCCACCGCCTTCATTTCGATCAAAAGGGGCACCTTGCCGCCTACCAATTGAAAAACATCGGTCAAAAGGGGCAGGGTCTCGGCGGTGCCCTCTAAAGGAAGGTCTTTGATCTCATTCCAGTGGCATTGCTCGATCACCTGATCGCTTCCGGTGGTGCGCTTCAGGGTATCATCGTGCTCCACCACCAATTTGCCGTCCTTGGAGAGGTGGACATCCAGCTCAATGCCGAAGCCCTCTTTTACCGCCAAGGAAAAAGCAAGCATGGAATTCTCGGGAACGCCTTTTTTTATATTATGCAAGCCCCGATGGGCATAGCGGGCGTTTTTCAGCGCCTTGATCTCTTGGGGCGGAGAAAGGCGGGGGGCTATAAGAAAGAGCCAGAGCACCGCCAAGATCAGCAGGATCCAAAAAATCATAGATCAGTCCTCCACATCAAAAGCTTCCAAGCCGCCCTTCAGATCGGGTCGGTTGTCCCCGTGCTTCACAAAGCTCATGGTAATAAAGGCCAAGACCGAAAAGCCCAGAGCATAGGGGAACATCACCTTATAGCCCCAGGGCAGATAGGCGAAAAGATAGCCCGAGAGGATGGGGGTAAGGATCTGGGCAGACATGGAGAAGGTATAATAAAGGCCGGTGTATTTACCCACATCACTGCCCTTGCTCATCTCCACCACCATAGGATAGGAATTGACATTGATGGCCGCCCAGCCGATGCCGATGACGCCCATAATGATATAGGCCACAATACTGTAGCCCGGCATAATAAAGCCGGTCAAAAAGGCGGCGGCCAAGAGGGTCACGCCTCCTAAGATCACCTTTTTTCTGCCTAATTTTGCCGAGATCTGCCCCACCGGGATATAGGCGGCAGTCGCCACCAGCATGGCGATGATCATCATCGTGGCGCCGGTGCTCTGGGAAAGGCCCCAGACCTCCATCACATAGCGGGAATAAGCGGTCTCCACTGCGTTATAGGCCATAAACCAGAAGGAAACGGAAAGCAAAATAAAGATGAGGCTTTTGCGCACCGCCTTGTCCATAGGCTTTTTCTCGCCGCTTTCGGTGACTTCTACCGGCTCGGGAGGCATCTCTGCCACCAGCTTATTTTCCTTGATGGTCAGCCCCAAAATGATGGCGCAGGCCACCATAAAGCCGGCGATGATGCCGAAAACAGGGGTATAACTGCCCATGGAATTGTCTTTGACCAAAAGGGCGATGACCAGATAGGTCATAATGCCGCCCAAGGCGCCCATCAGGTTGATGACAGCGTTGCCCTTGCTCCGCAAAGGCTTGGGGGTCACATCGGGCATCAGCGCCACCGCGGGGGAGCGGTAGGAGCCCATCACCAGAAGCAGGACCCCCAGGATCACCACAAAGAGGGGCAGGCTTTTAATATTATTGGCAAAGGGGATCAGCAGCATAATGGCCGCGGCCAGAAAGGAGCCGATGATGATAAAGGGCTTGCGCTTGCCGAAGGGGGTATGGACCTTATCGGAAAGAGCGCCGAAGAGGGGCAGTAAAAAGACCGCCAACACATTATCGGCGGCCATCACATAGCCGCTGATATCATCGGTCACCCCGAAGGTCTCTTTGAGCATCAGGGGTACTGCGTTGTTGTATAACTGCCAAAACGCGGAGATGGACATAAAGGCCAGTCCGATCAAAAAGGTTCTTTTATAGTTTAACTTCATGATAACACCTCGTAAAATGCCCCGGCGAACCGGGGCAGATTATAAATTGGATATCTTTATTTTACAATCTTTATAAAAGGAAGTCAACGCCTTTGAAAAACTTTACAATCCGGGAGTAATTGCTCGGCAGTGAGCAGTCCTTCGGGAAGGTCTCCTTCGGCAACCATGCGGGCCAGCTTGCCGCCGATCTCTTTTTCGATGAGGCGGCGAACGGCGCGGGCGCCGTAGCGCTTGTCGCCCCCTTGCAACGCGGCATATTTTGCCACATCCTCATGGGAGG
>JAZUNB010000154.1:0-4039 GCA_045603925.1 Eubacteriales bacterium | reverse complement strand
GAACACCAATGTGGTGGCTCTTCCCAACGGAAAGCTGATGCTTCCGGGCCGGATGGGTGAATTGGACGGCTTCCCCAATACCCCTGCCGTATTGATCTCCGACAGCGGAAAGATCGACGCGGAATGGCGGTTGGTCAAGATCACCGAAAACGGGGACCTGCCCGACGGCACCGAGCTGCGCCATCCCGAGATCTCGGTCATGCAGGCGGGAGATCGGCTGTATATGTTCAACCGCAACGATCGGCGAAAGGTTCCCCTCCTCTATTTTTCCGAGGATCTGGGCGAAAGCTGGAGCGAGGCCTACAGCCACGATATTCCCTATGTCAACTCCAAAATGTATGCAGGAAATCTTGCAGACGGCAGAAAGTATCTGGTGGCCAATATTGACCGCCCCGACCGCTCCTGCCTGGCCATCTATTTCACCGAGCCCCGGGGCGAAAAATTCACCCGAAAGCAGATCCTTTTCGACGGCCAACCCACTGCCACCCAAAATGCGCCCGCCTGCCACTACCCGGTGGCCCATGAAAGCAACGGAAAGCTTTATATCATCGCCACCGTCAGCTATGAGCCCACCACCCGCGGCGCTACGCTCTTTATCATTGATCTGAAAAAACTGTAAAAAGAACGGCTGTAAAAAATCAAAAGATTTTTTACAGCCGTTTTTTTACGGAATAAACATATTTTTTTGCCAGCTCTTCCAACGCGGCCCAATCGCCGGAGGAGATCCGTTTTCGGTCATACAGATTTGAGCCTACTCCCACTCCGGAAAATCCGCTTTGGATCAGATCGGCGGCATTGCTTTCGTTCACACCGCCCACCGCCAGCAGCTTTGCATCAGAAAGCGGCGCTTTTACCGCCCGCACATAGCCTTCGGACAGTTGATCGGCCGGGAACAGCTTCACATAGTCTGCGCCCTCCCTGATGGCGGCGGCGATCATACGGTCGCTGTCGCAAAGCCATAGCCGTGTGTTGGATGTTCCCATATCGAGTGCAATATACATAATGCGACCTCCTCATATCCTACCCATCTGCTCAACGGTTCATATAATCTAATTATAAGAATCCGCCCCCTCTAAAACTATAACAAAATTGCTTTAATCAGCGCCGCTGACGGATCGGCAGAAAAATTGAACGGACTTTAGTCAAGACTTTTTCTTGTAAATCCTCCTATTCAATGATATAATGGAAAAAACATCCCGCGAGGTTGAAGTATGAAACAAAAAATGGAAGCACTTTTATCTCAAATGACCTTAGAAGAAAAGGTGGCGCAGATGCTGCAGCTGCCTTATAATGCCGCCATGGACTTTGAGGAGGCGCTGGACTGGGCCCGCAAGGGCGCAGGGTCCTTCCTCAATGTCATCGGTGAGCCGGCCAAGCGGCTGCAGGAGGCGGCCTGCAATTCCCGCCTGGGGATCCCGATGGTTTTCGGGGTAGATGCAGTGCGGGGGCATTCCCTCAACGACCGCGCCACCATCTTCCCCACCCAGCTGGCCTGCGCCTGCTCTTGGGATACCGAGATCGCCCGCACCATGGGGGAGGTGACCGCCCGCGAGGTGGCCACCGACGGTCTGCATTGGACCTTCTCTCCCCTCCTTTGCCTTGCCCGCGATCCCCGCTGGGGGCGGGTCAACGAGACCTTTGGTGAGGATCCCTATCTGGTAGGCGAGCTGGCCGCCGCCACCATCAAGGGCTATCAGGGAGAAGATTTGAGCGATCCCGAAAAGATCCTTGCCTGCGCCAAGCACTATATCGCCTACGGAGAATCCACCGGCGCCAAGGATGCCTATGATTCCGAGGTGACCTACCGCAAGATCCGTGAGGTCTTTTTGCCGCCCTTCCAAAAGGCGGCGGATGCCGGTTGCGCCACCATGATGACCGCCTACGGCTCGGTGGACGGTACCCCGGTGGGCATCGACGAGCATATAATGAAAGACATTCTGCGGGAGGAGCTGGGCTTCGACGGCTTTACCGTTACCGATTGGAAGAATGTAACCAGCCTGGTGACCAAGCAGATGATCGCCGCCGATGCGGAAGAGGCCTCCATCCTTTCCGCCAAGGGCGGCAACGATATGATCATGGCCAGCCCCGAATTTTATGAGGCCGCCATTCAGGCTGTTCGGAGCGGCAAATTGGAGGAGGCCGTCATCGACGATGCGGTGCGCCATATTCTTACTATCAAATTCCGTATGGGGCTGTTTGACCATCCTGCCAAGGCAGGCAAGGAAGGCTGTATCGGTTGCGAGGAGCATCAAAAGCAAGCCCTTACCGCCGCCCGCCGCAGTATCACCCTTTTGAAAAACAACGGCATTCTGCCCCTCTCCGGCACCCAAAAAATCGCCCTCATCGGCAAGAATGCCGATGATATCAAAGCCCAATACGGCGACTGGACCTTCTTTACCCATCCTGTTCCCGATCCCGACCATATTGCGCCCCGCCCCTATACCACCCTCAAGGAGGGAATGCAGGCCATCGGGGAGCAGGTGACCTATACCTTCGGCTGCGGCCCCTTACATAGCGAGCAGGATGATCTTGAGGCCGCCGTTGCCGCCGCTGGCGAGGCGGAGGTCATCGTTTACGCAGTGGGTGATGAGATCAGCCAGATCGGTGAGAAGAAGGATCGGGCCGACCTTGCCCTCTCGGGCAAGCAGACGGAGCTGTTCCGCCGCTTAAAGGCGCTGGGCAAGCCCATGGTAACGATTCTGATCGCCTCCAAGCCGCTGGTGCTCGGCGAGGTTGCCGAAGGCTCCGACGCCTTGGTAATCGCCTTCAACGGCGGCGCACACGGCGGACAGGCGGCCGCAGAGGTGCTCTTCGGCAAGGAAGAGCCCGCAGGGCGCTTACCCATCTCCTTCCCCTACCATTCGGGGCAGGTACCGGTCTACTACAATCATTATTTCGGTTGGCACGGAAAAACCGCCGGCGGCTATTGCGAAGGCAAATACTGCGATCTGCCCCAGGATCCCCTCTTTACCTTCGGTGAAGGGCTTGGCTATACCGCGTTTACCTATCGCGACCTGACCTTTGACACCGAAAGCCTCACCGCCACCGTTACGGTGACCAACAGCGGCGCGCGCAAGGGTCTGGAGACGGTGCAGGTCTATTTCCGCGATATGGTCTCTTCGGTATTGACCCCCATGAAGCAGTTGATCGCTTATCGGCAGGTTTCCCTCGCCCCCGGCGAGAGCCGAACCCTCACCATCCCTCTCAACAAAATGGACTTCTCCTTAGTCAACCGCAAGGAGGAGCGGGTGGTGGAGCCCGGCGCCTTCCGCCTGATGGTTGGTCACAGCGCCAAAGATGCCGATCTTTTAACAATTGATTTTACATTATAATAAAGTTAAAAACGCCGACGCAAGTCGGCGTTTTTTGTATATATGGGCAAAAATTGCAAATAATAGAACGGAAAAAAGATTTTGGCAGGTGATGGAGCTTGGCCGTCAGGCACGGAAATTTCGGTTTTTCCTTTGAGAAGAAGATCTATATTGCCGGATGGGGCAATGTGGGCGGTGTGAAAGAACAGCAGGGGCCTTTGGGCGGGCTGTTCGACAGCATTGAGCAGGACTTTTATTGCGGCAAAAAGACCCTGGAGCAGGCGGAGGTTCATCTGCAGCAGACCGCTATGGATAATGCCCTGCGGCGGGCGGGGCTGCAGCAAAAGGATCTCCAGCTCATCGGTGCGGGGGATCTTTTAAATCAATGCATCAGCTCTGCATACAGTATGCGGGAGAGCGCCTTGCCCTATATCGGGCTTTACGGTGCCTGCTCCACCATGGCCCTTTCCACCCTGGTGGCCGCTACCGCCATTGAGGCGGGCTTGGCCAAAAGGACCCTCTCTCTGACCTCTTCTCATTTCGGTACCGCCGAGCGGCAGTTTCGCTTCCCGCTGGAATACGGCGGCCAGCGCCCGCCTTCCGCCCAGCATACCGTTACCGCCTCGGGAGCGGTGATCCTCTCCACCGAAAAATCCCCGATCCGTTTGGAGGGCGGGGCTTTCGGCGCTATCCTGGATGCAGGGGTCACCGATATCAATAATATGGGC
>JAZUNB010000153.1:0-1709 GCA_045603925.1 Eubacteriales bacterium | reverse complement strand
TTCTTCTTGAACATTCCTTTAAGAACGCCCGAAAACATCTTGCCCCAGCCTTCGGAGATCTTCAGGGCGATATTGCCGGAAAACCCGTCTGCTACCACCACATCACTGCCGCCCAAGGGGACCTCGCGGCCTTCAATATTACCGATGAAGTTAATGTTTTCATTGGCTTTGAGCAGTTGGTAGGCCTGCTTCTGCAGTTCGGTACCCTTGCATTCCTCGGCGCCGTTGTTCAAAAGACCAACGCGGGGATTTTCAATTCCCAGAACCGATTTCATATAAAGACTGCCCATCAGCCCGAACTGATCCAGATACTCGGGCTTGCATTCTACATTGGCGCCGCAGTCCAGCATAATATAGGGACCATCAACAGAGGGCATAACAGCCCCCAGCGCCGCCCGCTTGATACCGCGGATCCGCTTGACCAGAAGGGTGGCGCCAACCAAGACCGCGCCGCTGTTGCCCGCGCTTACAAATGCATCGGCTTTATCCTCTTTCAGCATCCGAAAAGCAACCGCCATGGAGCTGTATTGCTTTTCCTTCAAAACAGAGGTGGGATCGTCCTCCATAGTGATCACATCCGGCGCATCCACGATCTCAAACCGATCGGTGGGCAAACCGTTGTCGGTCATGATCTGCTGCAGCTCGTTTTTTCTGCCAACCAGCAGAATGGTGATGTCTTTGATCTCTTTGGCCGCCATACAGCAGCCTTTAATGATTTCCAACGGCGCATTATCGCCGCCATGGGCATCTACTACAATTCTCATGGTGTTTCTCCTTTAAAAAGATTCGACTCCGCCTTGATCTCATCAATGATTCCAAGGCTTCGTTGGGAAATTGCCATATATCGATCCGCCTTTAAGCGAATTCGCTCCGTGAGAGAAGCGATGATACCGAAATTAATGTTCATGGGCTGGAAGTTGGCGGGCTCCGCGGTGCTGATGTAAAGACCCAAAGCACCTATTGCGGTTTCCACGGGAAAATCGGGGAGGGGCTCGCCCAAAAGCTTTGCCGCCAGGGAGATTCCCGCCATCATACCGGAGGATGCGGATTCCACATATCCTTCCACACCGGTCATCTGACCGGCAAAATAAAGAGTCTCCCGCCCTTTTACGCTGAAATCCTTATTCAGCAGGGTGGGGGCGTTGAGATAAGTGTTGCGATGCATCACTCCGTAGCGCACAAATTCGGCGTTCTCCAGCCCGGGGATCATGGAAAAGACCCGCTTTTGCTCCGGAAACTTCAGATGGGTCTGGAAGCCGACAATGTTGTAAAGAGTACCTGCCGCGTTATCCTTCCGCAGTTGAACCACCCCATAGGATTTTTTGCCGGTGCGGTCGTCCACTAAGCCAACAGGCTTTAAGGGACCGTAGCGCATGGTATCCTCGCCCCGCCGCGCCATCTCTTCGATGGGCATACAGCCCTCAAAAACCTGATGGTCAAAATCGTGGAGCTCTGCGCATTCGGCGGTCTTCAGCGCCTCATAAAAAGCAAGATATTCTTCCTTGGTCATGGGGCAATTGATGTAGTCCGGCGTCCCCTTGTTATAACGGGAGGCGAAAAACGCCTTGTCCATATCGATGCTCTCGAAGGTCACAATAGGTGCCGCCGCATCAAAGAAGGATAGATAATCCTTGCCGAAATAGTCGCGGATGGATTGGGACAAGGGCTCCGCCGTCAGCGGGCCGGTTGCAATGATAATGTTTTCACCT
>JAZUNB010000152.1:0-40087 GCA_045603925.1 Eubacteriales bacterium | reverse complement strand
ATGACTCTACTGCTTGCAACTTTATTTCTGCACTGTATTTCTTGTTCTTGTGCGTTCTTTTTGACATAAAATAACCCCCTTAGTGTAGTCTTGAAAACTTTTTGTTTTTTCAAGTGTCTACTCTAAGGGGATTATATCACTCGTCAACATTCTATCGGCTTTTCTCATATCTTTCTACCACACTATGTATTGCAATACAAAACTTTTCAAAAGGTGTCAATGTTGTATGAGAGGGGTCACCCTCACGAATTCTCATAGTCCTTCTGATTTCTTTCGGAATCACCACACGACCAAGGTCGTCTATACGGCGTACAATTCCTGTTGCTTTCATATATAAATTCTCCTTTAATTTCAAATCGTGATGTTAGTATTTGTAAATGATGGAGATTTATACTTTGACAATTTACTTTTTAGGAAGCGCGTGATATAATGCAGTAGAACCATCATAAAGGAGACAAAATTATGGAAGAAAAGATTTTCGAAGGATTAACCTATTTAATTTCTTATCCGAAGGGATTTCATGAGGATAAAAAATATCCTTTAGTTATTCTTTTACACGGTGCAGGGTCCCGCGAAGAAACAACGGAGAGTCTGAGAGATCATATCTGTCTCAAAAAAATTTTGGAGCGGCAGGACAAAAGAGGCTACATTCTCCTTGCCCCTCTTTGCAAAAGAGGAACCTGGAATGAATGGATGATGTTGTTGGTTCGCCTGGTAGAAAAATATCGTGGAATTTCTTATATTGACGAAACCCGTGTTCATCTGACCGGTTATAGCATGGGCGGCTACGGCACATGGGCGCTTGCGACATTGTATCCAAATTGGTTTGCTTCGGCAATGCCGATTTGTGGCGGCGGTTTGCCCGGATTTGCAATGAATCTTGTAAATCTTCCCATTCGTGCCTTTCACGGACTTCGTGATCAGACCGTAGATCCCATTGAGAGCTTACAGATGGCAAAAGCAATAAATCTGCACGGCGGTTATGCCGAGCTGATACTCTTCCCGGAGCTGGGGCATAATTGCTTTAGCAGGGCCTATTCAGACGAAGAAAACTACGATTGGCTTCTTTCCTTTACTGCCCCGCAGGATAGAGATTTAACAGAGGATCCTTCTCTTTCTCGTTACGGGAAAAAGCGGAGTAATTTTTAAACTGTCCCACATTTTGAATACGACGGTAACACAGGAGACGATTCGGTGTGTTATAACAAAAGCGAGGTGGATTTCACCTCGCTTTTGCTATGTATAAAAACCGCCAAAAACCCGTTTTTGACACCAATGCGTTCAATGGGGCAAACCAGCGAAAACCCTAGTGTTTATGCGGATTTCAGGCGGTTTGCCCTATTATAACACAAGCCTCTATTCTTCGAACGATTCCTGTTGCTTTCATATATACATTTCTCCTTAAAAACCAAATTGTGTTGTATATTACGAGCGAACGCGAGTAACAAGGTTCACTCAGGCGTCAAAATTTCCAATTTTGGAAACGCCGTGTGGTTCTTATTATCTGTATTTTAAGGGGATTTATACTGCAAGATTTACTTTTGAAATTAAATATGCTATACTGTTTTTGAAAAGTCCGTTTTATGGGACACTGTGTATGGTATTATAAATACATAAAATAAAAGGAGTTGTATTTTATGACCGAAAAAACACTTTATGAAAAACTGTCAAATATTCTCAAAACGATAGACAGAGAAAAATATACGGATATTGTATCTATTATTGAGTGCAATATTGAAGAAGACGGCACCGTATATATGGATGCCTTTGATTTTGCGTGCGAATTGCATGATGCAGATGGGACGGAAATTTTGCCAAAAGAAGTTGCAGAGCTAATGATAGAGATTTATCTTGAAGAGATTGCTAATGAAAACCCTGATGCAATGACAAATCTTGGGTCGCTTTATTACACAGGAAGATGCGGTGAACAGAATTACGAAAAAGCAGTCAAGTATTATACGATGGCAGACAAGCACGGTGAGCGACAAGCAACCGAAAATCTTGGATATTGCTATTATTATGGCCGCATAGGGGAGGTCGATTATAAAAAGGCATATCACTATTTCGTAAAGGGTGCTCTTGATAATCATTTGAATTCCCTGTACAAAATCGGCGATATGTATAAGAACGGCTATTTACGTTGAAAAAGACGAAAAAGAAGCCTTCTACATTTACACTCATTGCTATGAGCAAATGACCGAAGTCTGTGCAGAATTGATAGGTGCAGACATTTGTATGCGTATGGGTAATGTTTACTTCTATGGCATTGGTACAGAAAAGAATTATGAGTTAGCTCTTAAATACTATCAGGAAGCAGAACAACACTATTATCGAAAAATAAACAACGGTGATTTCTTTGCTAAAAAAGGGCTTGAAGGTGTCATTGAAAAGCAAAACGAAATCAGGAAAATGCTTTTAGACGAACTTCCTGATTTTAATTGGAGAGAGTAAAATTAAAGCGAGGTGAATTTCACCTCGCTTTTGCTATGTATCGGTCAAAATATGCTGTTTTTCGTCAAAATCTTTTCTTCAAAAACGGCTCGAAACCCCGGTGTTTATGCGCCTTTATCGCTCTTGATGTTTTAATAACACCGGCATCGATTCTTGTTGCCTTCCTATTTTGTTATCTCGCTATATAGGTTCTCGGCATAATATTGAAACCCCTCATCGTTCGGATGAAGTCTGAGGTCCGAATAATATTTTTCACTCTTGGGTACAAGATCGAGGCCTGAAATTACGGTAACATTTTCAAGATCCGCAACGGCGGCGCGGATAAACCTCTCCACATTCTCGAAGGGGCCGAAGGCTCTTTTGCCTTTATAATCACTCCGCCAAATGGGGGTGATCGCAAAATTTTCGAATGGGGATAATTCCGACTGAGAGCAACAAAAAAAGCTCTGCTGCGGACCTTAAAATCCGCCTCTTCCCGAAGGCTGAAATCATTGGTGCCATAGGCAACCGTTATATAATCGGGGACAAAAGACTCCTTGGTTTCGGCCAGGGCAGGAATAAACACCTCGCCGCCGATGCCCTTATTAAACTCTTCTGCCCGAAGCTTGTCTGCCAAAAGCGAAGTATATCGCACGGAAGGACGAAGCGCATCATAGCCCTGGGTAATCGAATCGCCGAAGGCGAGCAGCTTTTTCTCCGGTCTTATTGGCTCAATAAAAGCGCCGTCGTCTAAACACACCTCTTCCAGCACGGGGCAAACAGACCAGGGAAAGTATATGCAGACTTCCTTTTCGCCGTCGCCCAGAGCGATCTCCTTCCCAAAGCCTCCCAACGGAAGCCTGACCTGAGGATCCTTTGGCGGCAGCTCGATCTGCGAGAAATTATCAATGCAATCACGCAGCTTACCGTTCACAAAGATATCAAAGGAAAAATATGTCCGCGATGTGCTTTCAAAAGCCTCCCCGGTCATTTTCAGCCTTTTGCTGTCGGTCTTAAAGCAGAGTCTTACCCCGGCCGTTGCCTTATGCCTTTTTTCATTTTGGTATAGTTCTGCTTGCTCTTGCGTAAATCTGGAAAATGAAATCTTTCCCTTTTCTTCCGTTACGCTTACAGCGCCCCATGTACTATTTTTGATCTGTGCAAGATTTAATTTCATTTCTTTCCCCCCTCTTTCAGCAGGGATCTTCCTCATTCAGTCGGTCCAGCTTTTTACGGCAGCTTGCGGTAGAGCAAATAAGCAGTCTGGTGGGATATTCTTCCGCCTCATATTTCAGCTCTGCATTCAAGCAAAAGTACGGTCTTTCGCCAAAGCAGTACCAGTTCAAAAGACAGTAAAAGGGGCTGTTTTTACAGCCCCTTTATTTTCCGTATGTTTTTAAGGCGCGGGGGGTACAGCCGAAGCGTTTTTTGACAACCCTTGCAAAATATTTGGGGTCATTGAAGCCGCATTCATAGGCGGCGGTCTCCACCGCCGCGCCGCCGGCGATGAGGGTTCGGGCATAGTCCAGCCGCAGGTCGGTAATATACTCGGTGGGGGTCTTGCGGTAATGCTCCTTAAACAGACGGCGGAAAACAGTAGCGCCGATGCCGACTGCGGCGCAGACGCTGTCTACCGAAAGAGCACTCTTCCTATAATCGGCATTGATCCGGGAGACCGCCTGCAAAAAGTGACTTGGAAGGGTGATCCTGGTCTGCTGCTCCAGAAGGGCGCCCAGGATCCGATAAAGCTGCGCCATTCCGTAGACCGCAAAGCCCGGCTCCTTCTTTTCCCAAAGGGAAAGCCCCTGCAAAAACAGCTTATAGAGCGTCTCGCCGTTTTCAAAGGAATACACCTCGATCTCCTCATCTGCCTGCGCCGTAATAAAATGAAATACGATCATTTCGGTATCGGTATACTCGGCGGTATAGGCCATTCCCTGGGGAAGATACAGCACATCATTGGCGTTGATATTATATTCCCTGCCGCCCCCTCGAACGGTGGCGCTTCCGCGGATACGAAAGGCCAGCGCCGAATGGGAACGGGGCGCCACCGCGAAGGCTCCGCCCTCCCAGCCCATATGGTTCACGCTTACGATCTTTAAGATTGGGTTTTCTCCGTTACACAGCATTTTTTCCACCTCAACTTCATTATAATCCAAATTTAGCGAAAATCAAGTGTCAAAAAATCCACCTTTTTGATGAAATCGTGGGTTTTCTCCTTCGTCTTTCGGGGCTATAATGAAGAAAACGGAAAAGGAGCAAGAATATGAAGCAATTAAAAGAAAAAATTGAAGCCTTCGCCAGGCAAGACGGAGTGGATCTCATCGGCTTTGCAGACCGATCCCGCTTTGAGGGATTGGATCCTCAGCACGATCCCTTCTCCATCTTTCCCGAAGCCAAAACCGTCATTATGCTGGGCAAGCGGATCTGCCGCGGCTCCCTCAGAGGGGTGGAAGAGGGCACCAATTTCGGCGATTACGCCCTATTTGGCAAGAATTGGCTGGAGGATGAATTTTTAGCCCTTTCCGCCTATAATCTCACCAATTTTATCGAAAGCAACGGTTGGGAGGCTGTTCCTGTTTTCCCCAACCCCAGCGAGCTGGGTCCTTCGGGAGTAGCAGTAGCCGAAGGGCGCCCCGCTCCCAATGTTTACCCCGATTTTGATTATGCGGCAGTAGCCGCGGGGCTTTGCTCTCTTTCCTATAATCGGCTGGTCTTTTCCAAGGAATTCGGCTCCCGCCAGCGGTTCCATATGCTGCTGACCGACGCCCCCTTGGAAAGCACTCCTCTTATGGAAGAAACGATCTGCGACGGTTGCCGCCGCTGTGCCGATGCCTGCCCTCTGGGCGCCATCAGCAAGGAGGAGACCGAGGAGATCGAAATATGCGGCAAGGTCTTCACGGTCGGGAAGATCGACTACAGCAAATGCAACCTCTGCCGCAACGGCGCGGTGGCCAACCGTTTCTCTGCCGACGCCAAGCCCGACCGCATCGCCGCTCTTTGCAACCGCACCTGCCTTTGCGCGCTGGAGGAGCGGGGGGCGCTGACCAACGCCTTTGCCAACCCCTTCCGCACCTCAACGGTCTGGAGCATCGGCGGCGGCACCGCCGCGGTGGATCGCTCCGATGAGAAGGCCAATGTTTTGGGCGGAGCCTTTTCCAAAAGCGGCAACAGGGGGCACTGATCATGAAGCTGACATCTGAAATTCTCAAGGCAAAGGCCAAGGAATTGGGGATCGACTGCATTGCCATCGGCAATATTGAGCGGTTCAAAAATGCTCCTGCGCTGATGAGCCCGCTGACCTATTTCCCCAAGGCCCGATCGGTGATCGCCATTGCCATGCCCATCCCCCGCGGCGCCAACCGCGGCATTGAGGAGGGCACCCATTGGCACAATTATACCTTCTATACTTATAATAAACTCAACGCCTTTTTCCGCCCCATCAAAACCTATCAATTGAGTTGCTTTATTGAGGACTGCGGTTATGAGGCGGTGGCCCATTATCCCGCTGTGCCCGAAGGCAACGGCACCACCCAAAAGCCGGTGGCGGAAGGAAAGCTGCCCCCCGACATTGTATGCAGCATCCGCGTGATCGCGGCAGGCTGCGGCCTGGGGGAGATCGGCTGGTCCAAGGTCTTTCTGACCAAGAAATACGGGCCCCGCGTTCGCTTGGGGCTGATCTTTACCGACTGCGAATTGGAGCCCGATCCCATTTTGGATACCGGCACCCTCTGCCTTCATTGCGGCGCCTGCACCCGCAGCTGCCCCGGCGGCGCCATTCCCGATCCCAAGGATGAGAATGCGCGGATCACGGTGGATTTCGGGGAGAAAAAGATTTGGTTCGGGGATGTGCAGATGGGGCGGTGCACCCTCTCCCATCACGGTATGAACAACGAATGCTCTCCCTTCTTGAAAAAGGAATTCCCCAATATGGCCTTTGATGTGCGCCGCTCTCAGATGACCGAGGAGGAGGCCTATATGCTCTGCTATTCCCTGGCAGGCGCCAAATGGGGGCGCAAGCCGGGAAGCCACGCAGTAATGGATTATTATAATTACATCATCGAGCATACCGGCTATTTCGCCATCTGCGGTGCCAAGGGCTGTATCCGCGCCTGCAACAATATTCTGGAGAAATCGGGGCGGATCGAGCAGACCTTCCAAAACCCCTATTATAAAAAGGACTGCTGGGCACTGCCCCTTCATCCCGAGAACCCCTCAAAGGGCGTAAACCCCTATCGGGAGGCCTATCTGGATACCCATTATCCCGGTATCCGCAAAAACGAGTATGAGAAGCCCAGCAGAAAGGAACCAAGCGATGAATAAACCCTTTTTGATAGCCGAAAAAACGGTGGCCACAGCCGATCCCCGTATGGACAACGAGACCCTTCGCAATCTTTGGCGGGGCTTTACCCTGACGGTCGGTGCGCTTTCCTTTGAAAAGGGCGAGCCCTGCACCTTTCGGCTGGGCAATACCCCTCTGCCGCCCCTCCCCGAAGGAAAGGAATATGCTCTTCGGGTGGATGAGCAGGGCGCGGCGGTGATCGGAAAAGATTACGGCGGGCTGATGCGGGGCGTTTTCTCTCTGATGATGAAGATCGAATTCCAAGAGGAGCGGCTGATGATCAAGGCCGTTGCCGAGGAAAGCGCATATACCATCCGAAATCGGATGCTCCATATCTGCGTCTTCCCCGAAAACGATCTGTATTTTATCAAAAAGCTGATCCGTCTGGCGGCGGTTTGTCAATATACCCATATCGTCCTGGAATTTTGGGGGATGCTTCAATACGACTGCTTAAAAGAGCTGGCCTGGCCCCATGCCTTTACCAAGGAGCAGGCCAAGGAGCTGATCCGGGAGTGCCGGGAGCTGGGGATGGAGCCCATCCCGATGTTTAATCAGCTGGGCCACGCCACCGCCTGCCGCGGCAAATACGGCAAGCATGTGGTATTGGATCAGAATCCCAAGCTGCAGCCCCTCTTCACCCCCGACGGGTGGGCTTGGAACATCCGCTCTCCGGAAGTCAAAACCCTGCTGAAGACTGTTCGCAAAGAACTTTATGACCTCTTCGGCCAGGGAGAATACATCCATGTGGGCTGCGATGAAGCCTATTATTTCACCCATTGCCATGAAGAACGCAAGCAACTTCCCACCTTTTTGAGAGAACTGACCGACGAGGTGGTAAGCGAAGGTCGCCGCCCCATGGTCTGGATGGATATGATGCTGGAGAAGGATAAATATAATCAAACGGTTCACGCCTATGCCACCTGCGCCGCCGAGGAGGTGGAGCTGTTGCAGGAATCTTTGAACCCCGCTACGGTGATGGTGGATTGGCAGTATGAAATGACGGAAGCCCCCATTGAGCCCTTAATGAGCCTGAAGGGGAACGTCCGCGATGCCATGGGCGCCCCTTGGTATGAGCCGAAGAACTATGCCGCTTATGTTGAGACCATCGCCGAGCATCAATTCCACGGCATTATGATGACCACCTGGCATACCCTGCAAGAGAAGATGTACAGCATTCTGGGCTGTGCCAAGGAATGCGGTGCCGTCACCTTCCCATGGTCGTCTTTCAGCAAGCTCTATATCGAAACCGCCGCCCTCTTGCGGAGAATCAGCTTCGAGGGTAACTCTTACGCCGAGTGCGGCTGGTCCAAAGAGCAGATCGAGGTATAAAAAATTTAAAAGGGGCTGTAAAAATAGTCCGAACCCCCAAAAAAGAGCTGTAAAAAAATCATTGATTTTTTTACAGCCCCTTTTATTCTGTCGTTTAACGCCGTTGCCGGCTTAAAGCGATTTTAATATGGTTGCCACCGCTTGACCGAGAATGATATTGGCTTCATTCGTGAAATGGCAATAGTCTCTATAGTACGAGCTGTCCCATTCTTTCGTAATGGAAAAAAGGTCATTCACGGCGATATTGTTTTTGTCTGCCACCCCTTTGGCAATCTCGTTGTAACGGGAAATCTCCCCGTTTGTTCGCGGGTTTACACCGGTCTGCCCGCTGGGGTTCATGGTTGTGGTGGTTGCAAATACGATCTTTGCACGGGGGAACAATTCCGAGATCATATCCATAATGATCTGCAGATTTCGCGCATATTCCTCTTCGCTTGTAAGCGAAAATGCTCCGCCCCGCCAATGGGCGATATCCCAATGGCCGCAGTTAAATTGCACCACATCAACAAGGGCTCTGTCGCTGAACATATTTGCCCATCGATTCAGGTTGGTTATCACATATTGCGTATTGCGGCAGTTATCGTCAACATAGAAGACCTGGGCAATATCCGCCAACGCTTCGCGCACCGAGGCGCAATACCCCAAGCGAATGGAATCCCCGATCAAAAAAATATTCTTTTTGCTGTTACTGCAACGAAACTGCTGCTTTGTTTTTCCGTCTTCAATATAGGTCATCGTGTACTCCTTATTCCTTTCTATTCTTTCACCAAGGCGCCGAAGGCGGCGATGTCCTCCTCCCGCACGATCTTGATGTTATTGACACTGCTTTCAATAAAATTGATGGGATAGCCCAGGTTATAGAGCAGCATGGTACAGCAGGTCTCGGTCAAGGGATGCTGCTCCCGCTTTGCCCGCTCAAAGACCTCCGTTACAATGGAGAGCCGATGGGCTTCGGGGGACTGCAACGCAATGGTGGTCTCCCGATCCACATATTCCGCTTTGCCGTCGGCAAGGCGGAATTGCAGGTAATCCTTCATGGAATGGCAGATGGTAGCGCTGCCCGAGGGGGCGGCGGCCTGCAGCAGGCGGGAGATGGTCTCCACACTGACCATGGGGCGGGTAGCCTCCTGAATGATCAGAAGATCCTCGGGGCGGTAGCGATCCTTGACGGTCTCCAGGGCATTTTTCAGAGACCCGATGCCGCTGATGCCCGCAGGGATCAGCCCTTTCAGCTTGGTGATCCCATACTGCTCGGCATAGGCCCTCACAATATGCTCCCAGCCCTTCAGGCAGACCACATAGATCTCATCCACCGCCGGATGGGCCTGATAAGCATCCATACAATAGACCAGAATGGGCTTGCCCTTCACATGGATAAACTGGCTGGGGATATTCTGGCGGTTGCGGCCGGATTTCCCGCCCGCCAGGATCACCGCGATGTTTTTATTCCGCCCAGTCTCATCCGGGGGCATCTCTTGATGGGGGCGAAAGGGGGCATAGCCCGAGATCAGCGCCTCGGGGGTGGTATCCAGCGCGGCGGCAAGCCGCTGCAGCTTGCGGTGGGAAACATCATTCTCTCCCGATTCGATCTTGGCGATGGTGGAGCGGGTCTTATACCCCATGGCATCCGCCAGCTCCTGCTGAGACATCCGCAATTCAAATCTTCTCTTCTTAATATGGGCTCCGATAGACATAGCAACACCTCATCGTTATTATAAATCACCAAAGAGTGATTTTTCAAGAGTGATTTTCATTAAAATGTTGATTTTTTGTTGACTTTTTGAAAAAGTCCCTCTATAATGGCGGGCGAATAAAGTGAAAGGACAAAAAGATGAAGGCTGTTATTTTTAATTCGGGGTTTGGCAATCGGATGGAAGAATTCACCCAGACCCATCATAAATCCATGGCGCGGCTGAAGAACGGCGAGACCATTCTTCATCGGCAGATCCGCCTCTTAAGCGCAGAAGGGATCAAGGATTTTATCATCACCACCGGCCCCTTTGAAGAGCAACTCAAAGCAGAGGCGGCGCAGTTTCCCGAACTGAACTTTACCTTTGTACGCAATAAGATCTACGATCAGACCAACTATATCTATTCCATGTTTTTGGCGCGGGAGCATATGAACGACGATCTGGTCTTCCTCCACGGGGATCTGGTCTTCAACCGCAAACTGGCCCATGATTTTCTTCGGTGCCCCCATTCCAGCGCCGCCACCGTCAACTTCAAAAAAGCCCTGCCCGAAAAGGATTTCAAGGGCAGAGTCAAGGACGGCAAGGTGATGGAGGTCTCCATCCACATTTTTGATGAGGATTGCTATGCCTTCCAGCCCTTCTATAAAATGGACAAGGCCACTGCCTCCGCCTGGATCGGCAAGGTGGTGGAATTTATCCACGACGGGCAGGATAAATGCTACGCCGAAAACGCCCTCAACGAGATCTTCCCCGCCCTCAATGTAAGAGCCTTTTCCTATGAGGATTACTACATCGACGAGATCGATAACATGGCCGATTATGCCCGCGTAACGGAAGAGATCCTGCCCTTCGACGCGGCAGATGCCGAGCTCTTTGGGGAATAAGCGATGACCTACGGCTATACCCCCGCAGAGTACCGAAAATTCCGCTCCTATGCTTGGAAAATGCTGATCAGCTTCGGGCTGACCTATCTGTTTTTCTATAACGGACGGCAAAACATCAATCTGGTAATGGCCCAGATGGCAGAAAGCCTAGGCTCCACCACCGCCGCCATGGGAGTAGTCTCCTCGGCGCTCTTTTGGTGCTATGCCTTCGGGCAGCTGATCAACGGGCGGCTGGGTGCCTTCTTCGGCTATAAGCGGTTTATAATGTTTGGAGTTGCCGCTTCTGCCTTCTTAAATATTTTGATCTCTTTTCAACATTCCGTTCCCGTGATCGCCGTTCTTTGGGGACTCAACGGTTTTTGCCAATCTATGGTCTGGTCCAACGGTATTGGTGTACTGAATAAATGGTGGCCCAAGAAGAACCGCGGCTTCGCCTCGGGCCTTGCCACCGCCTTTTCGGGAATGGCGCAGGTGGTGACCTATCTTACCATTCTGCTCTCCTTGGAGATGAACCCCCAATGGGGCTGGCGCGCCGCCTTCCGTTACCCTATGATCCCCATGCTCCTGATGCTGATCGCCTTTTTCTTCCTCTTCAAAGAAAAGCCCGAGGATATCGGTCTTGCTCCCTTTGAAGAAGAGGATCGGGAAGCCGCCGCGCGGGATGCGGCCCTTTCCGCCGAGATGGAACAAAAGGGCTATCTTTACCCCTATAAGGTACTGTTTTCCGAGCCGAAGGTACTGATCTTTTGCCTGATCTCCGCCATTGCCGGTGTTGGCCGCTATGGACTCCTGACCTGGGTCCCTACTTATTTCACCGAGGCCCTGGGGCTCTCCATTAAAGAAGGGATCTTCAGCTCCATTCTGCTGCCCTTCGGGCAGGCTTGCGCCATGTTTGTGTTCCCCTTGATCACCGATAAGGTCTTTAAGGGAAAGCGGGAGCCTATGCTGGCGCTGGCCTCGATCGTTACCTTCTTCGGGATGATCGGCTTCCCCTTTATCAAAAGCAAGGCACCGGCCTCGGCCATGCTCTTTTTGGTGGGCGTTTCCGGTATGGTGACCGGTGTGATCTGGGCGGTTGCCGGTGATATGGGCGGCCGCGCCTTTTCCTCCACCATTGTGGGGATCCTGGATTGGGCGGTCTATCTGGGCGCCGCCGTTCAGGCGGTTCTCTTCGGATTTATGAAGGACACCTTCGGCTGGCCGGCCATCTTTATCACCATCGGCTGCCTCTATATTCTCCTTTTGATCTTGACCCTCATTGCCCGCAAAATGAAAATGAAAAAAACATAAAAAACGGAGTGCTTTGCACTCCGTTTTTTATTGGTCATAATTGGGATCGGTCAGTTCAAAGCGATCGATCTCATGGGCTTTGCCGCGGGCATAATATTCATCCATGGCATTCTCATGGAGATACCAATAGAGCAGCATCCGCCGCCCCTCGGGATAGGCATCCTCGGGAAAGACCTCGGCCGCCGAGGCGCCACCCAGCAGATCTGCAAAGGCCCCTGCCAGCTGTTCATAGGAGATGGGCGTCTGATCCACCGCCAGGGCCTCGCCCTTCTCGCCCAGGCCCTTGATCAGCACCGCGGGGTTCATCCGCGCCTCCAGATGCTCTCCGCTTTCATCATAACCGTGATCCCCCAGTATGACGATCACCGAATTGTCGTAGACCCCGCTTTCCTTCAGCTTTTGAAGGTAGGTATGGCAGATGGTAAGGCAGGCCTCGATATTTTGGGTATAACTGCCGTTTTCGATGATATTCATTTCCTTATCGTATTGATAGGGGACATGGGCACCCTCAATATGGATCAGGCGGGCGCATTTTTCCTCCGCCACCCCCAAGGGCACTTCCAAAAGGCTTTGATAAAAGGCGGAATTCTGCTTTTGCACCGCCCCATAGCCGGTATCGGACAGCAGGCGGATGGCCGCTCCATACTCCGCCGCATCATAACCGAAGGACTTCAGATCCCAGGGGGCATAGCGGATGGCGGTCATTTTGGCCAGCAGCTTAAAGGAAGCCCGCCAGCTTGTGAAAGAAGCGCGCACCTTCATCTGGTTTTCAAAGACCCCCTCATAAAGGGTCTCCTCCAGATGGATCTCCCCCTCATTATACAGCCCGATCTTATATTGATCGGCGGTCAGCTTTGCCAGCAGGGGAGAGCGTTGGAAGGCGTCGTTCACATAATCATCAAAGGGCCCCTTATTCTCATACCATTCTCCCGTAAAGATCATCGGCATGGAGTTGCGGGTAAAGGGATAGGCCGCCAGGGCATCATTGAAATAAGTAAAATCATCGAAGGTATGGGAAAATTCGGGGTTGGCGGCAAGGGCCTCTCCAAAGGCCTTACTGTCCAGAGCGTCCACCACCAAAACAATAAGATTGGTATCGGCGGAATATTCCAGCATATTCCGATCGGTGGGCTGCAGGTAACGGCTTTTATCGGTAAGGGGGGTGGTCACCAGAAGAGTGGCAAGGGTCAGCCCCAGCATAGCGGTCAGCCCCACAGAGCCCCAGGCCACCATCTTCGGAAACAGCCTTTTGGCCTTCAGCGCCAAAAGAAGGGCCGCCGCGGCCACCGCCGCAAAAACCGCGACAGAGGCGATCCTCTGCAGGGGATCGGCGCCCCAATCCACCGCGGTACCGTCTAAAGGCGGCAACTTACCCGCCAGAAAGGTCCCCTGGATATAACAGCCCAGCAGAGCGGTGACCCCCGCGGCAAGCCCCAGCCGATAGGGCAGCCTGCCCCAAAGGCGCAGAAGGAAAAAGGCAAGCCATCCGCCCAGGGTCATCAGGGCAAAAAGCGCCAGCACCCGCGGCAAAACAGCAGAGAGATCAAACCAGAAATCCCCCTGAGAGCCCAAATACAGCTCCAGAGGCCCGTAGACTGCCAGCAAAAAGGCCAGCGCCACCGAGAGCAGCATTCCGCCGCGGCATTTTTTTACCTGTTTTTTCAACCTCATGATAAACGATCTCCTATCAAGATGCTTTCATTATAACAGCAGTTTCGGGTAATTTCAACAATATATATTGTACTTGATATTATGTAATAATTATGTTATGATAACAGTGTGTACGCCCATTTTCAAAGGGAGGAAAAAGAAACCGAAATGCTTAATAATATCAAATTCGTTTACCAAAAATGGAACTTTCTTCTGCGCCAGCTGGTCTCCCGCGATTTCAAGGTGAAATATAAGCGGAGCGTGCTGGGCGTTTTATGGAGTCTTTTATATCCGGTACTGACCATGGCGGTGATGGCCATTGTATTCACCAATGTCTTTAAATTCAGCACCCCGGGGGTCAATTATCTGGTCTATCTGATGAGCGGCCTTATTATCTTCAACTATTTCAGCGAGGCCTCCAACCTTTCAATGAGCTCAGTGGTGGCCAATTTCAGCCTCATCAACAAGGTCTATATGCCCAAATACATCTTTCCCTTATCCAAATGCATCTTTGTGGGCATCAATTTCCTTCTGACCCTCATTCCCCTTTACGCCATCATCCTTCTGACGGGGACAGGGCTGAACCTCTACCATCTGCTGCTGCCCTTCGCCTATCTTTGCCTCTTTATGTTTACCCTGGGCTTCAGCCTGATCCTCTCCACCGTTGCCGTCTTTTTACGGGATATGTTTTATATCTACGGAGTGGTCTTGACCCTCTGGACTTATATGACCCCCATTATGTATGACATTGCCATTATCGAGCATCCCCTGCTGCAGGCGCTTCTGAAATGCAATCCCCTTTATTGGTTTATCTATTTCTCCCGCCGCATTATTCTCTATGGCGTTGTCCCCGAGCTTACCGCCTGGCTGGCCTGCCTGGGCTTCGGGCTTGGCTTCCTGCTTCTGGGGCTTCTGGTCTTTAAGAAAAACCAGGATAAATTCATCTACTATGTATAACGAGGTGAACAAAATGGAACAAAATCAATACATGGTCGAGGTGGAGAGCGTTTCCATGCGGTTCAATCTCGGCATTGAAAAGGGCTTTTCCCTTAAACAATGGTTTGTGGATGCCGCCAAGGGCAAAAAGCATGAGAAAAAGGAATTCTGGGCGCTGACCGATCTGACCTTTCAGGTTAAGCGGGGAGAGGTCATCGGCTTTATCGGCAGTAACGGCGCCGGCAAATCTACCCTCTTGAAGGTGGTGGCAGGGGTGATGAAGCCCACCAAGGGCGAGGTCAAGACCTATGGAACCGTCTGCCCCATGATCGAGCTGGGCGCCGGCTTCGACTATCAGCTGACCGCCCGCGAGAATATCTATCTCAACGGCGCTATTATGGGTTATTCCAAGGAGCTCATCGACTGTAAGTTTCAAGAGATCGTGGATTTCTCGGAGCTTCATGAATTTCTGGATGTTCCGGTGCAGAACTTCTCCTCCGGTATGATCGCGCGGCTGGCCTTTTCGGTGGCCACCATTGTGGATCCCGAGATCCTCATTGTGGACGAGATCCTCTCGGTGGGCGATATGGCCTTCCAGGCCAAGAGCGAGAATAAGATGCTCCATATGATCGGCGGCGGTACCACGGTGCTCTTTGTATCCCATTCCATTGAGCAGATCCGCAAGATGTGTGATACCGTTGTGTGGATCGAGCACGGTCATGTGCAAAAGATCGGCGGCAAGGAAGTCTGCGATGATTACATTGCCTTTATGAACGGAAAGCAGGGCTGAAAACGATGAAATTATTAAGTATAGTTGTACCCGTCTATAATACCGAGCGGTATATCCGCCGTTGCCTGGACTCCCTTTTGGTACCCGAGACCCTTAAGGACATCGAGGTTCTGGTGGTCAACGACGGCAGCCGCGACAGTTCCGCCGCCATCGCCAAGGAATATGAGGCGAAATACCCCGATACCGTAAGGGTCATCGATAAGGAGAACGGCGGCCACGGCTCCACCATCAATAAGGGGCTGGAGCTTGCCACCGGCAAATACTTCCGCATTTTGGACAGCGACGATTGGTTCGATACCCTTGCCTTTATAAATTATCTTCAAAAGCTGAAGGGCTGCGAGGAAGACATTGTACTGACCCCCTATTATCAGGAATATGTCTATAACGGGATGCAGATCCTCTATGAATATCCCGGCTTTAAGTTTGATAAGACCTATACCTTCGCCGATGTGACCTTGGAGAAGCTGGGAGACTTCTACTTTGTGTTGGCCTCCTCCTCTTATAAGACCGAGATCTTAAGAAGCGCGGGGGTACAGCTCTTTGAGAAGACCTTCTATGTGGATATGCAATATAACATTGTGGCGGTGCGGGATATCAAGACCATTCGGTTCTTAAACGACAACATCTACCGCTACTTCATCGGCAGACCCACCCAGAGCATGAGCATCGAGAGCATGATCCGCAATATGCCTCATCATGAGCGGGTATTGAAATTCCTGGTGGAATATTATCACGATCATAAAGCCCAAGTGGAAGAGGAAAAGCGGGTCTATATGGCCAATATGATCAAGCTGATGACCAATACCCATTTCCATCTCATCAGCGATCTCTGGAAAAACCGCTTTGAGGCCTATAAGCTCTCCAAGGATTTCATCAAATATCTGAAAAAGACCGATGAGGAGCTGTATCGGGCGGCGATGGATTACCCCTATATCCGCCTGGGCAAAAAATTGGGGTATCTCAATGTGTTGCTTTGCAATAAACTGTATCTGAAGGTTCTGAATATGGCTGTTAAGCTGAAGGGGAGGGTCGGATAAATGAAGAAAATACTTGTGATCAGTTGGTTTTATCCCCCCATCAACTCTTCGGAGGGGCTGGTGACCTATAAGCTGATCAATAATTCTCAATATACTTACGATGTCTTTACCCAGAAGGGCAATACCCTTTGGTCCTATGGCAACAATATGGATTTCAAGAACCACGAAAATGTGACCTCCATCTTCGCCAAGGCCGATAACATCAACGATTGGGTGGAGGAGGCGGTGGCCTATTTCGCCGCCCACGCCGAGGAATACGATATCATTATGACCCGCTCCATGCCCCAGGAATCCCATATTGCAGGGCGGCGGATCAAGGAGCAGTTCCCCCATATCAAATGGATCGCAGGCTTTGGCGATCCGGTGGATAATAACCCCTATCTGCACATCTCTTGCATGTCCTATGGGCTCCACTCCACCAAAAATCTCATCAACCGCAATTTCACCCTGCGGCAGAAGCTCAATCCCAAGCGGGCGCTGAAGAGCCTCTATTGGACTCTGCGCCACCGCGCCGCCATCAAGGAGCGCAATACCCTTAAAAAGATCGAATATTCCACCTTCCGGCTGGCGGATAAGATCATTCTCAACAATGAATCCCAAAAGAAATTTATGCTGCGGGGCAAGGAGCAGTTCTATGATAAGGTTCTGGTGATCCCCCACAGCTTTGATGAGACCTTCTATGAGAAGAAGGAGAAGGAAAAGCGGGAGAAGCTGCGGTTTGTCTTTGTGGGCCACTTAGATGAGATCCGCAATGTGAACCCCCTCTTAAAGGCGCTGGCCTCCCTCAAGGAGGATCTGCCCCATCTGGCCGAGAAGGCGGAGTTCCTCTTCTACGGAGATATGGGCCCCACCGACAAGCTGACCATTATTGATAACGAGCTTTTTGATATGGTGAAGCTGAAGAAGCCCGTTTCCTATACCGAGAGCCTTGCCATTATGCAGGATGCCGACTGGCTGATCCATGCAGACGGTAATATTCAGCAGGCGGTGGATGAAAACATCTTCTTTGCCGCCAAGATCGCCGATTATTTCGGCTCCGGAACCCCCATCTTAGGCATCTCCATGCAGGAGGGCGCCATCATTGATATTTTGAGAGGCTCCAATTCCCTGGTGCTTTCCTACAGCGCCCAGGAGATCCGCAACTACCTCTATCTCATTTTGGAGCAGGGCTATACTCTGCCCCGCAACGAAGAATTCATTGCCGCTTTTGAATCCAAGCGGGTGGCGGCCCTCTTCGATGAAGCCATTCCCGAGTTATAAAGCAGAGGAGAAGTTCAAAATGCAGGTCAAACATCTGATCGTCGGCGCCGGTATCTCGGGGCTGACCTTTGCCAATTATTGCGATGATTATCTCATTCTGGAAAAAGAGCCCCAGGTGGGCGGTTATTGCCGCACCATCAAGCAAAACGGCTTTGTTTGGGACTATGCAGGCCATTTCTTCCATTTCAAGACCCAAGAATTCAAGGAGCGGTTTGTGGACGAAGTGCCCGCCGAGGAGATCATTGTGCAGGATAAATGCACCAAGATCCATTATAAAGGCGACCTCATCGACTATCCCTTCCAGACCAATATCCATCAGCTGCCCAAGGAGGAGTTTATCGACTGCCTCTATGATCTCTTTCAAAAGGAAGAGAAGGCGGATTATGAGAATTTTCTGGATATGCTCTACGGCAAGTTCGGCAAGAGCATTACCGAAAAGTTCTTAAAGCCCTATAACGAAAAGCTTTACGCCACCGATCTCACCGCTCTGGATAAGGATGCCATGGGGCGGTTCTTCCCCTATGCCGATAAGGAGGCCATCATTGCCAATATGAAGGCGGGGAAGGATACCTCTTATAATAACAGTTTTCTCTATCCCAAGGGCGGTGCCGATACCTTTATCAAGATCCTGGAGAGCAAGCTGGACCCCCGGCGGATCCTCTTAAACGACGGGCTGGCCGCTCTGGATCTTGAAAACCGCATCGCCACCACCGAAAGCGGCAAGACCATTCATTTTGAGACCCTCATCAATACCATTCCCCTCAACCTGCTGCTGCCCATGATCGGGGAGCAGGCGCTGGCGGAGGAGCTTTCCTATAATCAGGTGTTGGTCTTCAATTTAGGCTTCAATAAGAAATCCCCCCTCACCGAAGAGCATTGGCTCTATATCCCCGATCAGACCTGCAATTATTACCGCATCGGCTTTTACGATAACATTTTGGATCAGGATCGCCTGAGTATGTATATCGAGATCGGCTATCCCAAGGATGCGGTGATCACCCAAGAGGAGATCGACCGCCAGCTGGCGCGGACTCTGGAAAATCTTCAAAAGCAGGGCATCACCGATGAGGAAACGGTTCTCACCGATCATGTATCCCTTGTGATGAACCCCGCTTATGTGCATATCAACGGGGAGACCGACCCCAAGATCAAAGCCCTCTTCTCCCGCCTTGCCGAAAAGGGCATCTATTCCATCGGCCGCTACGGCGGATGGACCTATTGCTCGATGGAGGACTGTATGCTGGAGGCAAGAGAGCTTGCCAATAAGGTGAACTGCCATGAATGAAAAAATTTCCAAACTGATCAATGTTTATAAAAAATACGGCTTTATTATGTTCTGGAAAAAGCTGTATGCCTATATTAAGGCCAACTATCTGGATAAATGGAGCCTTGCGGTCTTCTGCAACCCCACCGCCTATCGCAAAAAGATCCAGCGGATCTTAAATGATCCCCGCTATAATCGGGTGGTGCTCTGGCGGAGCAGCTTCGGCTACCATGTTCCCCTCTTTCAGCGGCCCCAGCATATTGCCAACAATCTGGCCAAAAGCCGTTGCCTGGTCTTTTATGAGGTGACCTCCATGACCGATCAGATCAAGACCTTACGCAAGCACAGCGATCATCTTTATCTGATCAATTATAATAATGTATTGCTCAATAAGATCCTGATGGAGGAGCTGGCTCAGCTGGATAAGCCCAAATATATCCAGCTCTATTCCACCGACTGGAAGCTTTCGGTGCAGGACATCAAGACCTATATGAACAACGGCTTCGGGTTTATCTATGAATACATCGACGATATCTCCCCGGAGCTGGCCGGCACCAAGGAGGTTCCCCAGAACATTCTGGATAAATACGACTACATTATGAGTAACGACGATGTTTATGTGGTGGTAACCGCCGATCTGCTTTATGAGGATGTGGTACGCCATCGGGGCACCAAAAATCTGACCGTTTCCTCCAACGGAGTGGACTACAGCTTTTTTGAATCCTTCGATAAGCGCTATGAATTTGAGCCGGAATTTGAAGCGCTCCTCAAGGCGGGCAAGCCCATCATCGGCTATTACGGCGCTCTGGCCAAATGGTTCGACTATGACCTTTTGAAAAAGATCGCCGCTACCGACAAATATTCCATCGCCCTCTTCGGCATCAAATACGATGAATCCTTTGATGAAAACCTGACGGGGGAGGAAAAGAACATTTATTTCTTCGGCCCGCGGGATTATATGGTTTTGAAAAACTATGCCCGCCGCTGTGATGTGCTGACCATCCCCTTTAAGATCAATAATATCACCCGCGCCACCAATCCTGTGAAGATCTTTGAATATATGGCGCTCCATAAGCCCATTGTGACCACCGATATGAATGAATGCCGCAAATATGAAAGCGTGCTCATCGGCAAGGATCATGAGGACTTTCTTGAAAAATTAGACCTTGCCCTCCAAAAGGCCGAGGATCCCGCCTATATTGAACTTTTGGATCGGGAAGCAAGAGATAACGACTGGTCGAAAAAGGCCCGTGCCATCATCGACCTCATTGCAAAGGATGAAAAATGAAATTAACATTTGATGAGATCAAAAAATATACCCGCGGCGCCGAGCAGGTGCTGAACACCCCCCAAGGGATCCGCTTTTTGCGGTTTACCCAAGAAGAACTTGCGGCATATGAGATCAATCCCTTAAAGGATAAATGCCTCTCTGCCGCAGGCATCCGCATCGCCTTTACCACCGATGCATCAGCGGTAAGTCTGGCGCTGACGGTAACCGACCGCGGCTCCTCCCGCTCTTATTTTTCCGTGGAGGTGCAGGCCGACGGCAAGCGGGCAGGTGCTATCCGTAATTTCACCGATGATATGGATGTTGAAACCATGAAGCTTGGCTGCCCCAACGGGGATTTTGCCCAAAGCTTCCCCTTGGAGGCAGGGGAGAAGACGCTGGAGATCTATCTGCCCTGGTCGCGGGAGATGCTCCTCAAGGATCTGACCCTGGAGGGGGCCACCTTCTGCCGCCCCTTGGAGAAGCGGCCGATCCTTTTGATGTACGGCGATTCCATTACCCATGGCTATGATGCCGCCTATCCTTCCGAGAGCTATTCCAACCGCTTGGCGGATGCCCTCGGAATGGAGGTCTTCAATAAGGCCATCGGCGGCGAGACCTTTTTCCCCGCCCTGGCGGAATGCGCCCCCGCGCTGGCTCCCGAAATGATCACCGTTGCCTATGGTACCAACGATTGGAAGAAGAAGAGCCGCGAGGAGCTGCTGACCAACGCCCGCTTATTCCTCACCGCCCTTTCGGAGCGCCATCCCCATACCCCCATCTTCCTGATGACTCCCCTCTGGCGGAAAGATCAGGAGCCTTATCTCTATGGGGAGTTCCCCTTGGTGACCGAGGATCTCAAAGCCATCGGCGCCGAATATCCCAACATTACGGTTTTAGTGGGTCTTGATTTGGTTCCCAAAGATACCGCCCTCTTTTTCGATGGCCGCCTGCATCCCAACAGCGCAGGCTTTGCCCATTATGCCAAGAATCTGAAGGAGGCGATCCAATGTTCCCGGCCGAAAAAGTAAAAAACCAATGCATTGAATGGATCCGCCGCTTTTTTGAAGAAAACGGCCCCGACTGCAATGCAGTCATCGGCATCAGCGGCGGAAAAGACAGTTCTATTGCCGCCGCCCTTTGCGTGGAAGCCTTAGGGCGCGACCGCGTTATCGGCGTATTGATGCCCTGCGGAGAGCAGCAGGATATTGATATGGCCTATCTTTTGGTGAACCATTTAGGCATCAGGCATTATGAGATCAATATTAAGGATGCCCTCGACGGGATGACCGCCGCCTTTCCCGCGGAGCTTCCCCTTTCCACCCAGGCAAAGACCAACCTGCCGCCCCGCCTGCGGATGGCGGCGGTCTATGCCGTCAGCCAATGCTGCAACGGGCGGGTGGTCAATACCTGCAACCTTTCGGAGGATTGGGTGGGCTATTCCACCCGCTACGGTGATGCCGCCGGGGATTTTTCGCCCCTTAGCAACCTGACGGTGCAGGAGGTCAAGGCCATCGGCGCCCTTTTGGGTCTGCCGGAGGTTTTGGTGGAGAAGGTGCCTATCGACGGGCTCTGCGGCAAGACCGATGAGGATAATTTAGGATTTACCTATGCGGAGCTGGATCGCTATATCCGCACCGGCGAGATCGAGGATCTTGCCAAAAAGGAGCGGATCGACCGCCTCCATCAGATGAACCTCTTTAAACTGCAGCTGATGCCTGCATTCAAACCGAAACTTTAATTTAAAGGAGATATACTGTTATGAAAAGATGGATTTCCCTTGTTCTCATCGCGCTGACCCTTTTGAGCGTTCCCTTTGGGGCGGGCGCCGCGAGCTATTCCGATGTTCCTGCCAACGCCTGGTATGCCGATGCGGCTCTTTGGGCCACCGAGCAGGAGCTGATGAACGGCATCAGCAGTACGGAATTCAACCCCGGCGGCGTTGTGACCCGCGCCCAGCTGGTGACCATCCTCTGGCGGATGGAGGGCCAGCCCTCGGCCGCCGCCGCGCCCTTCAGTGATGTGCGGGCAGGCAGCTGGTATGCCGATGCCGTGGCCTGGGCTTATGAGAACCATATTGTAACCGGTAAGACCGCCACCCGTTTCGCCCCCGGCGATCCCCTCTCCCGCGCTCAGGCGGCCACCATTCTCTTCCGCTATGCAGGGGAGTACCATGGCTATAATACCTTGAAGTCTGCCGAGCTTTCGGTCTTTCCCGATCATAGCGCCGTTGCTTCTTATGCCCAGCGCGCCCTTTCCTGGGCCAATGCCGAAGGCTTGATCACCGGCTCCAAGGAGGGCAATACCGTTTATCTGCGCCCCACCGGCCAGACCAAGCGCTCCCAGCTGGCGACCATTCTCCAGCGGTTTGTGACCTATACCCATATTCAGGGCAGTCTGCATCAGACGGTACGCACCGTTGATCGGTTCCATTATCAGCTGCTGGACGCTGAAAAGCAGGAATACTATCGGCGGATGGATGCGGCGGTAGAGCATCTGGAGAGCCGCTTCTATCTGGGCGAGGGAAAGATCCCTTCCGAGACCGTTGCGCTCATCTATACCTGCTATATTGAGGATAATCCCGAGCATTTCTATCTGGATCTGCCCTATAGCGTTGAACATACTTCCGATAACAAAACCTATGTGACCCTTTACTACACCGACGGTGCCACCCGCAGCGGCTCCACCCTTTCTCCCGAGCTGCGGGCTTCCATTCTGGCCAAGAAGCAGCGCTTTGATGAAGCGGTGCATAATATTGTACACACCATCCATGTGGGCATGAAGCAGGTGGAGAAGGAGAAGGCCATCCACGATTGGCTGATCACCCATAATTCCTATTCTCTCTCCGCCGTCAATAAATGGAGCGGCCAGAGCCTGCCCTATCTGCCCGATGAATTCAACGCCTATGGCGCCATCATCAACGGCACCGGCGTTTGCGAGGCGTATTCCACCGCTTTTCAGGTGCTCTGCCATGCAGTCGGCATCCATTGTACCTCTGTTGAGGGTGTTGCCGAAGGCCAGCCCCACCGCTGGAATGCCGTTCGGCTGGACGGAGAGTGGTATGTGGTGGATGTGACCTTCGATGATCCCATTTTCCTGAAGCCCGACGGCTCCTCCTATGACGGCCCCACCACCGGTGCGCCCTACGATGATGTTCATTATCGCTATTTCAACCGTACCTGCCAGTCGTTGCCCCAGCATAAGCCCCATCAGCCGCTCTATCATCCCACCAGCACCGGCACCAAGTACAGCTACGAGAATTATTTCAAAAAATAAACTTCCCCTAAAGAGGTATTCCCCATGAGCTTTGAAACCTATCATTTGATCTGGAAGACCGAGGAAAACGGCAAGGTTCTGCGCCCTCAGAAGGAGGGCGCCGCCTTCACCTTTTCTCTGGAGCCGAAGAGCAACAAGCGCTATCGGTTATTCACCGTTGGAGAGACCGCTCAGTTCTATCAATGGAAGAACGAGCCCGACGGTCCCGCTCAATATGCCCAATTGGACGATTCTTTAGACACCGAGCACGCGGTCAACCGCCATTACTGTCTCAACTTTTCTTCCGAGGAGCCCGTTTCTTATGTGAAGCGGATCCATAAATTTATTCTTTGGCCGCCGGTACTCTCCTTTCTCACAGTTCATACCTTAGGCGATGAGCTGGAGATGGGGGTTTCCGCCGCCGCCGAAGGGATCCGCATCCAAGAGGGCGGGTATCTTCGGATGCGGGCAGAGGTCCGCTATCATCGGGAAGGGTATGCCCCCGCTTCGGTGGCCTTTGCGCCCGATCTCATCTATCAGATCGATCTCCCCGAAGGGACTTACCCCATGACCGCCTTTACCAAGGCCATCACCATCCCCAAGGAGCAGACTGCCTCGGTGGCCATCTGGATCGAAGGAAAGAGCTATCAGGGCTCCCTTTATCTGGAGCAGCCCTTTTTGCGGGGCGGCGGCTATGATCTTTTGCCCGACTTTTCTTTATCTGTCCCCAATAAACATCATTATCAATGGGCGGGGCAGTATTTAAGCAAAAAAGAATGGCCCGCCTTTCGCCTGACCCTCAACGGTCAGCCTCTTTTCCAGGGCGAGGTCTTCGAACGAAGCCACGACGGCTCCGAATGGGAGGTGGAGCTTCCCGCCGCCCTTTTACGGGAGCAAAACACCCTCACCTATGAATTGATCTCGGATTTCCATGATCCCCTGCCCTATACGATCCGTGAGGTCGGCATCATTGAGCAGGAGGGCGGTGCAGTGGCGCTGATCAGCGCCGCCCGCCGCGCGAAGGTGGGGAAAAAAGCGATCCTGCTCTTGCGAACGGAAAAGCCCGATACCCAAGTGACCCTTACGGTGGACCCCGCTCATTTTGAAGCCCCCACCTCCTATACCTTTGGGGAAAGCGGGCTTCACGCCATCCCCTTGCTTTGCAAAGCGGCCGGCTTTGGCCTGCCCTTTACCCTCACCTTTGAGGGCGGCTCCATTCGGGGAGCGGTTGAGGCTGTCTTCCAAGGGGAAGACGATGGGGTGCGGGTGGGCACCGGCGATATGATCTATATCCATCAGAACCTCACCGATATGGAGGAATATCTCTCCTGGTATTTCTCTGAGGAGATCGGCGAGCTGATCACCATCCGCCCCACCTTCCGCTGGTCGGGCTCCAAAACGGTCGATCCCGAGGTCTGGCGGGTCTTTACCCGCCTGATGGCGGAAGCGGATCTCCGCTATGTACTGATGCTGGACGGTCGGGAGGCTCCCGGCCTTGCCGCCAACCCCTCCGAGGCCATGCTGGCAGGGGAGGGCTATCTGGGCTCTCAATCCCATGAGGTAGACGGCGCTCTTGCCTATTGGGGCGCCTCCCGTTTCGACAATAATCTTGCCAACCTGCAGATCCATAACCTCTGGATGCGGATCTGCGATGAGGAGCCCGCTCATGTATTCAGCCGCTGGACCTCCGCCAATCTACTGATGGGGGATGATGAGGGGCGCCTGTTCCGCCATCGCAACCCCAACCGCCCCCGGGATATGAAGGACGGTGCCGAATATATGATGGAGCGCCTTCGCGCCCTTCAATTGCGGGAGACCCGCCATACCGGCCCCTCCGCCCTCTTTAAATATTTCATTCAGGCGGGCTATTCCTGGGTGGGCGCCGAGACCATGTATACTTCCATGGAGCCCATCCTCTCCTTCCTGCGGGGCACTAAAAAAGGCTATCAACTGCCTGCGGTGGGCGTTCACCATGCGCTCCAATGGTGCATGGACCGTCATTATACAGAGGAATCCTTCCGCCGCTATCGGCTGGCCCTTTATACCGCCTATCTGCTGGGTGCCGACGATCTGAATACCGAAGAGGGCCTCTGGCGGATCGAAAACTATCATAACTGCTACCATCGTTTCTCCCCCTGCCTCCAGGGCTACCTGAAGGAGCATCGGGATTTCTCCCGCTTCCTTGCCACCCATACCCGAAAGGGCACCTTCCATACCCCCAATGCCTTTCTCCATGGGCGGTACGATGGATTTATTCAAAGCAGCGGCCGCTGCCTCACCTGGGGCTGGCGGGCTGAAAACGGTATGCCCTCGGGCTTCTTCCCCGAGGCGGAAAAAAGCTGGGCGCTCTTTAAACCGTTTTATCCCCAATGCCGTCCGGCGGGGGGCGTTCCCAATCCCTTCACCAAGGACTCGGCCACCGGCGCCTATTCCGGTACCCCCTTGGGGCAGGTGGACACTGTACCGGTGGAGTGTGCCGAAAAGCTGGACTCCTATCGGTTTGCCGCCTTTATCGGCTATAACTGCGCCGAGGAGCAGGATCTTGCCCAATTAAAGCGCTATGTGGAGCAAGGCGGGCGGCTGCTGCTGACCCGCGCCCATCTCAGCCATACCACCAAGCTTTCCGATCTGCGGGCAGGCAACTTCGCCTTCCGCGAAATGCCCCTCTCCTTTACCGAGGGCGAGCCTCAATGGGTGGAGACCACCTATCAGGGCGTTCCCCTTACCCTTTGCAAAAATATTCAGACCGAGGGGCTGCTCTCTGCCATTCCCGCAGACGACGGTACCCCGCTCCTTTGCCGCTACCGTCTCGGAGCAGGCGAGGTGTTGCTCTTCAATACCCCCGCGTATCCCGCTCATGAGGCCATCCGCGCCCTCTATGAGGAGACCCTGCGGGCCTGCGCGGAAGAAGAGGCGGCCAAAGAGCCCTTCTGGGCAAAATGCGGCAGTGATGTGGAATTCTCCGTCTATGAGGCGGAGGACGGATCCCGCTCCCTCTATCTTTTAGCGGTGGATCTTTTCAACGATCCCGCCGCCCTGCGTTCCGCCACCCTTATGGCCGATGGGTATGAATATCCGATATCTGTCCCCTTCGGCGTGATGATCAAGTGTGTATGGCAGGCAGGCGCGATCCTCTATCCCCATAGCGAAAACGCCGAGGTGCTGGAGATCCGCGAGAACTCCGCCTTGGTCCAGGGCACCGGCTCCGCCACCTTTACCCTCTGCCGCGGCGGCAAGTCCCGCGACATCGAAGTGGACTTCACCGATGCGGTTATGGAGATCACCTTCTAAATTTTCAATACAAGAGGTATATTATAATGAAAAAATTACTTTCTGTATCCCTTATTTTGCTGCTTTTGCTGACCGCCTGCACCCCCAAGGATGAAACCGCAGGCTCCACCGCCACCGATAGCGATCTGGTGATCAATACCGATAGCGACCTTACCGTTATGGGCGAGGCAGAGATCGGGCAGGCGGAGGGCGGCGCCTCCAATGTGAAGCTTCCCGATGCCATCGAGGAAGCGCCTCCCGAGTTTTATGAGGATACCAAAAACGATCAACCCACCGATCCCGATCAATCGGTCTCATCGGAAGCGGAGACCCCCGCGCCCGATTCCAACAGCTCCTCTGCAGGGGCAACCGAGCCGGGCTATGAGGGAGACTCCACCGCTCCCTATGATCCCAACTCTCCCGAGATGGAGATCATCGAAAGCAACTCCGATCTGAAGACCTTCTGATCCCATCATAAAAAACCCGCCGATCCTCGGCGGGTTTTTTTATGCGATTTACGAACACACAGAACCGTTCCTTATGTTACTTTCGAATACGCTTTCATGTTCCTTGAAAAAATCATAATATGCTTTTACATTTTCCAGTTCTGTCCAAGATCTTCGATCTACCGGAGTACAATCCAGATCATAGATCTGCGCCCGAGGCATGGCAAGAAAAAACGGCGAATGAGTAGCAATCACAAACTGACACCCGAAATAGTGAGCGGATTTTTCAATATAATCTGCCAGTTCCTTTTGCAACGAAGCAGAAAGAGAGTTTTCCGGCTCATCAATAAGATACAACGCATTTTCATCAATACGCTCTACATAATACCGAATCGCGGTTTCTCCGTTAGATTGCATATCCACATTCCGCATCAATCGCTCTCGCACAAACCCAGATTGGGACTTAGTCTTGGCATCAAGACTTTCCTTCCAATCGTCATATTCTGCCATCGAACTCAGCTGATGACGATGATATTTGCGGTCAAGATACTCCTCAAATAATTCATTTCGTCTTACATCAATACCATCGTTTAGATAACGGATATTTAACAAATAGTCTGAAACATCATCACTGGTCAACATCTGACAGCCACGGGGAGGCGTTTTATAGGCGCATCTGCATTCATTTACATACTGCTGAAAAAATGCACTTCCGCTGAAAGCGGAATGACGGATGGCGCCTATTTTTTCTGCAATAATATTGAGCAGGGTTGTTTTTCCGGAACCGTTCCCACCGTAAAAGATGGTAATGGGAGAAAAGGTAATCTCTCTTAGTTCCTTGATGGGGAACACACCATAAGGATAAACGCCGTTGTAACAGGTCCGCTTAAGATTTTGAATAAAATCGATTTCCTTCGCCTCGGATGTCAGTCTTAGTCGATCAATATATGTCATAACTGTCCCTCTTTTGCAGGTGTTGCCATCGAATCCTTATCGGCAATATCCAACTTCACGTCCGCATTCATCGCAATAATGCAGCCCTCCTTCAAGTCTTTTAGATCAAACACTTCACGCCCCATTGCTACAGGAACTGTTCCAAGCGCAGTCTCTACTTGTGCCAAAACAAACGGAAATTCCAGATTTCCGAATCTCAATTGTACCTCTCGATAAGAACGAACTCTTCCGATCAAAAAGGAATAGTGCTCCTCCTCGCTTTTATGCTCATTGAAAAGCCCTCCCGGCATTCCGAAGGTTTCGGACAACGTAGCCAGCCGATAGTCGGTATCGCCAATCGGCACACCGCCTTCCATCCCTGCCCAGCGATGAAAGGCGTCCATATCGGCATACACACTAAGCAGAAAAGGAAACACCGATGCCGAAACTGCGCGTTCGACATCGATAAGCGCCCCCTTCTCTGTATGCCGGTTTACCGTTTCCGCCTCCAAATGTACACCATTTTCCACACATTCAACTTCATAGTATTCATTGGAATCTGAAGAGCCTTCCAAACGACGCAGAAACCGAACCGATGTACATACATCACCGTACAAGATTAGATCCAGATCCAAAAGTTCCAAGCGGGCTTCCTCTTCATTATGCTTTACGGTATAGACCAACGCACCAATCTTTTCCTTAGAAAAAGTATCCTCCAAGGAACGCCGCAGATGAAGAAAGCGCCGATTCTCGGAAAAGAGAACCTCTTCACAAAGATCCATCTCCTTTTGAAATAGCCAAGCAAGGAGTTCCGGATCTCTACTATTATTGGTAATCGCATTTAAATGTAACGGCATGCTTATCCCTCCTCTTCTGTCGGTGTCTCGCAGACAAGCCGAAAATGATACCGCGAATCGGTTACGACCTTGATTCTTTGGACACGCCCCTCATCATCCAACGATAAAAACACGATTGATTCATAGCGATCCTCTTCTTCTGCCGCCAGCACAATACAATCTGTGCCCACCGGAAATTCTGCATCCTCCGCCGCCTCGGTAATGGTGGCAATATGAGCAAAATAATCTCCGTTTCGATGCGCATGAACATAAGATAGCCGCTCAATGATCGCATCAGGCCCCTGATAAAACCTTTCGCCGGCTTGGGTTTCATATACTGCAGATGGAGAGAGTACCGATCTCAGTCTCTCTGCCTCACCTTTCACAAAGGTATAGCGAAACAACGCCAAATGATGTGCCATATCTTTAACTATGCCGCCCTCATATTCATGGATCGCCGCATCGCCCGACAGCACGCAAACTCCACTGATAACCGCGCCGACTCGAATATTTTCTCGTTCCTCCTCAGCCACCTGTGTAATACAATGGTTAAATTCCAAGTCTCCATATTTGGTATTTACAATACAACGAATAAAGAGCGGCTCTTCCTCTTCGTTGATTCTGAAAGTCCCATGATACAGCGCCTTTACAGTGGCACAAAAATGAATATAGCGATCCCCTTCATATTCTTTTCCTGCTTCATAGCGGGAAGGGGTATGATTATATAGAAACGTCACCGGCAGCAATGATCCGTTTCCTACCATCCAACGTTCACCCTTTTCATCCTCCGGCTGGGTTCTTTGATATTCTTCTTCATCGGCATGATAATGAATCTCCAGTGGGAGCGCCACTACTTGAAGCCGAACCTTATCTCCTTTCAGCAGACCGGGCAATACATCGGCAGTAATTATCTCCATGGGCAGTAGCCCGTTATTGTCAAACATCAGTACCCGAGAATGGCGTTTTTCATCTTCAAGTGTAAGATCAAATCCTGCATAGGTCAGTTCCCAAACACACCTGCCGCCACAATGGGTTTCAAATCCAGTAACAGCCAATCCATCGTCTGCGGTTTTTTCAGTATGAACCCAAAACTCCGCATCCCCCATTGGGCAAAAAAGGTACGGCGTGCCATAATATCCCATATGAGTTGATCCGTTTTTTACCAAATGACCAACAAACCCCATCAAGGTATCTTCGTTTTCTTCTAAAAACTCTAATCCGTAGTTTTCAAGCATTGAAGCCATTGTTGTATCTCCTTTATACTAAGTAATGCAAATTTTTTGTTGCTCGTTTTGTGAAGGTCATATAAAGAGCCTTTGCTCCGCGGAATTGTGGTATTTTCTCCGCCACCTGCTCATCGCCATCCTCATCATCACAGTAGTCTGCTTCCTCAACAACGATCTTGATCCCATTTTGCGGAATCAGCACCTTCCCCAATGTTGCATCGTACGACATCGCCTTCTTATCAAAATAGGCATCAAGTACATATTTTCCATCATTATCATAGAAACGAATATAAGTCATCGAACCATCGTAATCATAAAGATTGGTAGAATAACGAAGGTTATGCACATTGGTTCCATTGTCAAAAAAGAGATAAACCATGTACTCCTCATCCTCCACCGTCATAATATTCAGATCCGCCACTGCATCGGCAAACTGGGCGCCGGTATTAAGTTCAAAAGCAATCGCCCGTAAGCAATCATAATTCAAGCTTACCTTTTGAGCAAATTCTACCACCTTCTCGATCTCCTCATGGCACTTCAATTCCAACTTATCAGCAAGATATTCGCGGATATCCTCCGAGGCGGGGTAATCAAACCGAAAATGATAATGAAATCGACCCGGACGATTGATGATAAAGTTGTTGAGCCCAAAAAGGTCGTTGCAGGTAACAACAAATAGCTTTTTTCCACCGCTCGTTCCATCAAACAGACTGAGCAGCATCGCTTGATTATCCTCATTGCGATTAGAGCGGTAGGTCTTATCAAATTCATCAAAAAGCACCAGACACTCTTGCTCAATAGATTCTATGAACCGCGCAATATCAGGATAACACGCATCCACCACGATTATCGGTAATGCCTCTTCGCGCGCCCGCATACATAAAAGCTTGGCAAACATCGATTTTCCAATTCCTTTATCTCCGCTAAGGATCACACCAAGACTTCGCCCAAAGTTGCGGAAAGAATGCAGTACTTTTTCTGCCTTGGCGAGCTGAACACCATAGACCTTTTCAGTTACAACGATATCAGGACGCCGCAATAAAAAACACCCCTCGTTCTGATTGTAGCCGATATCAAATGTAGCTACAGGAAGGCGATCTGATGTTTTAATGCTGTCGTCATAAATCTTATACTTATTGCCGGTTTGTATGAGTCTCATACATTCCACCTCCTTTTAACACCATTTTATCAAACCGGGCGTCAAAGAAGGTCGCCTTTCAAGCGACTTTTTAATACCTCCCAATCAACTTTTGCTCCAAACGATATAAAACATCATTGATATCGTTCAAATTATAGATTCTCTCGCGGAAAAAATATTCAATTATCAGATCCCTCTTTTCGCTATGGGAAAGGGCATAACCCGCCCGAGTCAATAAATCATTTGCTTCATCTAAGGTCAATTGAAGAGCGATTGCCAGCGTAATCACCGTATCTTTGGCAGGCTTATATTGTCGATCCGACATAATTTTTGAAAACAACCGCCTGTCGATCCTCGCCGTTTTATATACCTCCACATCCGAAAGAGACTTCCGACGGATATGATGCTGTAACCGCTCTACAAATGTTTGATCAGAATGACGTTCCAACCCCCTCAGCATACGCCGAACATCAAGCGCAATCTCATGATCCCGCATGATTTGTGAGATCTGTACTGCATCATAGAGATCTTTGTCTTTTGACGAATCTTTTGTTGCTCGCGTACTGTATTTTACGCCGCTTGTTGGATCGGAACTATAGCGTACAATAACCGGCTCATCTGTTTCTCGCTTTTTTTGATAGCGAAGCACGTTCTCTACAGGGCCTTTTTCCTCTTTCTGCGAAGCGGGACGAATTCTTTTTTCTGCATAAGCTTCCGCTTCCTCTGCGTATCGTTTAATAGTCCATCTTCTAAATAGTCCAAACATTTTTCTCACCTCTTGCTATCATTATATCATTTCCACTGTCCAATAAAAAGGGCTTCCAACAAAAAAGCAGGTGCTTTTGCACCCGCTTTTTTATTTGATCATATCAATTCCTTGTTGCAACCGCTCTTCATCCAGCATGCCGCTGCCTTGGGCGATCAAGTAACCCTCTTCATCAATGAAATAGGTCACCGGCACCGCCCGCACTCCATAGGCGATGGCGCCGCTTTGATCCTGATCCAGGTAGATGGGGAAGGTATAGCCTTGGGCATCAATAAAGGAGAGGGCGGAGTTTTTCGTTTCCTGATACCCATCGGTCAGATTGACCATCACAAAATGGAGCTCTTCTCCATACTGCTGATAGGCCTTTTCAAAATCCGGCATCTCCATCTTGCAGGGGCCGCACCAGCTGGCCCAGAAATTCAAGACCACCGGCTTGCCCCGCAGGGAGGAGAGGGTGACCGCCTTGCCCTCGCGGTCGTAGACGGTGAAGTCCGGCGCAAGGTTTTTCTCTTGGGTGGGCTGTTCCGTTTCGCTTTGGAAGGGGTCGCCCGGTCCGATCTTTTGGCCGAATTTCCCATAGAGCAGGGAAGCCCCCACCAGCAACACCACCAGCGCCGCCGCCAGCAGAATGATTTTTAAATTTTTGCTCATAACAACACCCCCAAAAGTCCCGTTGCCATCAGCAGGCCGATGAGGATCAGCAAAATGCCGCTGATGAAATTGATGATGCGATAATGTTTTTTAATGAAATCAAAGGCGCCCTTCAACTGCTCGATCAAGAGGGCGCTGAGGAGAAAGGGCAGCCCCAACCCCAAAGAATAGCAAAGGAGCATCAGAATGCCCTTCAGCGCCTGCCCCTGCTGGGAGGCCAGCATCAAGGCGGAGCCCAAAAAGGCGCCGACGCAGGGTGTCCACCCCAGAGAGAAGACCACCCCAAACAAAAAGGCTGCCCAAAATCCGCTCTTTTGGGGATCCATGGCGCGGCTTGCCCCGCGGAAGAGGGTCACTTTAAAAACGCCCATAAAATTCAGCCCGAAAAAGATCACAATCAGACCGCAAACGAGATTGACCACCGTCTGATACTTGGTCAAAAGACTGCCGACGGTTCCCGCCAAGGCCCCCATGGCCACAAATACCGCCGTAAAGCCGCCCACAAACCCCAACGCTCCCGCCAAAGTCTTGCGCGCGCTTTTTTCGCCGCCGCCGGCGAAATAGGTGATATAGATGGGCAGCATCGGCAGCAAACAGGGGGAAATAAAGGTAATGATGCCCTCCAAAAAGGAAACGATATATTCCATAGTTTCTCCTTATTTCAATTTGAATTCCAGCCGCACGGGGTTATGGTCGGAATAGGCAAAACCGGTCTGCACATTCTCCACCGTTACCGCCTGCAGATTGTCGCTGATCAGAAAGCCATCCACAATGATGGTGAAATTGCCCTCTTCATAGGGAATATCGCAATTGCGGCAGGTGGGGGCCAGGGTCTCGTAATCCATACAGCGCGAGATCCCCGCCGGCAAAAGCTCTTGGGGGAAGGGCTGGGCCCAGCCGAAGTCCACCGTCTGTCCGCCGTTGAGCCGTTGGGTGGAGTCGCCGGTGAAATCATGGTTGAAATCGCCGCCGCATAGGCAATAATTGCCCTTTTCATATTCCGCCTTCATATCCTCAAAGAGCATCGTCATCTGGGCGGTGCGGATCTCTTCACTGCCCCCATAGGCGGAAAGGTGCACATTATAAAGCACCAGCTCTTTTCCGCCCTCCACCGGAATGCGGGAGACGGAATAGCACCGATCCAGATCCAAAAATTTGCTGAAGCTTTCGGAAATGGGCAGGCTGCGCCGCTCTGCCGCGGTGATGTTGGCCTTGCTGAGGGTCAGAATCCCGCTGTTGGAGGAGCCATGGGGCTGATTAAAGGGATAGGCCAGAAATGCCGAATGGTAATTCACCGCAAAGGCGCTGCTGTAATCGGCAAACCGCTCCTCTAAAAAGGCCCGCTGATCGATATGGTAACTGCGGGTGGAATCAAAGTCCACCTCTTGAAACAAGATAAAGTCGGCATCGGCCTCTTCCGCCCGCTTCGCCGCCGCTTCCACGCAGGCAGTTACACTCTCGGGGCTCTTCGCCCAGCTTTCGGTGCCGCCGTCCATAAAGAAGGTGAAATCGGGCGTATAGGCGCCAAAGCCGATGTTCTGGCACCAAACGGTATAGGTTTCACCCACCGAGAGCGCCGCCTCGGAGCCGCCGCGGGCAGGCTCCAGCACCTGCCGATCCGCGATCCGCGAATAGGAAAACAACACATAGCAAAGATAGACCAAAACCACTGCCAAAATACCAAGAAGCACCCAAAGCGCCCCTTTCAGAACCTTTTTCATTTCGATCCACCCCTTTCACTTTTCAGTATAGCCCATTCCGCTGTTATTTTCAATAAAAAAATACCCTCGGAGAGATCCGAGGGGATGGGTGCAAGCGAAAATCGTTTATGCCGCGGCAATATTATTGAGATCGTTCTGCATCATGCAGAAGTTCACGATCCCCAGGCCCACCAGGCCCAAAACCAGATAAATAATGGAATTATCCTTATGAGCGATACCCTTGGCGGCGCAGCCCTCAGCCAGCTTCTTCTCTGCCAGATAGAAACCGATGAACGGCAGGAACAGCATCAGGATGATCTCCAACACACCGTCGTCCTTCTCGTCCTTCACCGAAACGGCTTCGCGGGCCAGCATCACCGTCCAATAAATGCCGTAAATGCCGCAGGTTACCAGCGTAAGAATGATCGCTGTTACAATGTTTCTTTGTTTGATATTCATAGTAAAGACCTCCTATCTTTATAATTTTATTCTATCGTATCGGGCGAAAAATGTCAACTCTTTTGTTGTGTTGCCGCCCTGCTTATGCTATACTTTTTGAGGAGGGGAGATGAATGACGATGAACCGAAAAAAACGATGGCTTTTGGTCTGCTCCTTGACCCTCGCGCTTCTTGGAGCAGGGCTGCTTCTTGCCTTTTTGGTCACAAAAGGCCTCCGCCTCTACTGCCCGATCCAAAAACTGACGGGGCTTTTATGCCCCGGCTGCGGAAATACCCGCGCCACCCTTGCGCTGCTGCGCCTGGATCTCAAAGCCATGCTGAAATTCAACCTGCTATACCCTGTTGAACTCCTTTATATGGCCCGCATTTATTATCTATGCTGCAAACGCTTTATAAAGACGGGCGTTTTTCAATACCACACCCGCCCCGATATGGCGGATATCACCTGCCTTTCGGCGATCCTGCTTTGGACGATTCTTCGCAACATCCTCGCCATCTGACGAAAAGGGGCTGTAAAAACAGTCCGAACCCTTCTATTTGGCAAATATTATCTATTCACATTCCATATTCTCAAATCAACAATCTAAACACTTGATATGCTGTAGCGGATAGGTTCTTATATGCATTGTCCGTATTAAGCGCTTCCTCTAAGGTTGTCACGCCCCTGACAACAGGGAAAAATGCGTCTATTCCGTGTTCATTGCATACCACGGCATCATCCGTTACACAGCCCGAAAAAGCAATTACTTTTTTGCCGTGTTTTTTAGCAAGTTTTGCCACGCCTATGGGGGCTTTTCCTTGGATGGTTTGAGAATCGAGACGACCCTCTCCTGTTACAACTATGTCAGCAGTTTCAATATCGGCTTCCATCTTTATTTCATCCAAAATAATTTGGATTCCTGATTTAAGGGTGGCATTCGTAAAGGACAAAAATGCAAAACCCAATCCGCCTGCCGCACCGGCCCCTGCATAGTCCTTGTCTGCCGCGCTTGAAACCTTTTTTGCCAACTCGGCATATCGATCAAGCCACTTGTCCATATCTTGAATCATTTCAGGGGTTGCACCCTTTTGCGGACCATATACGGCACTACAGCCCCTTTCCCCGCAAAGTGGATTTGTAACGTCGCAAGCGATATTAAACTCGCAATCCTTCAGCTCGGGCATAACATTGTCGGCTTTTATGCGATGTAAGCTCGCCAATCCTTTTGCACCAAGCATAATCGGTTTATCATGGATATCTAAAAATTCATATCCCAAAGCGGTAAGCATACCTGTACCGCCATCATTCGTCGCACTGCCGCCAATCCCTATAATGAATCGTCTGCAGCCTCTGTTTATGGCATCTTTAACAAGTTCACCAACACCAAAGGTTGTGGTTTCTAAAGGATTTCTGTCTTCGGGAGATATAAGGGTAATTCCGGAGGCGGCTGCCATTTCTATAACCGCCGTATTCGTATCCTTAAAAATGCAGTATTTCGCCATTACGGGCTTCATTAAAGGTCCATTCACCTCTATCTCCACCATTTCAGCATTCGAGGTTTCTGCCAAAGCTTCAACCGTACCCTCACCACCATCTGCCAAAGGCTTTACCAAAACCTCTGCATTGCCGTCTAATCGGCAGATCGCCTCTTTAACGGCATTGCCTGCCTGCAATGAAGATAAACTTCCTTTAAACGAATCTATTGCAACTACAACTTTCATTCCCATCACCTTTTCGTTTATTCTGTATTGCCAGTATATCACATTCCTGCACATATTACAATGAAATCCCCACCGATTGCTCGGTGGGGATTTGTTATTGGGTTAAAGCCCTTGATGGCGGCTTATGGTGCTATCAGCAAAAGGGGAAATTAACCATTTACGTTGTAATGGGCATTCATTTTGTTCACAGCGGTAAACATTTTATGTAGATAAATGAAAGGGCCAACAACAATCAAACTGCCCAACACATTCCAAAGCCAATAATCAGTTGCACTGAAGCTGTATGCGATGCCGCGTCTATTCAATTCTGCGCCAATACGGTTGGAGATTCTATGAGACCAAACGATTCCTGCAATACCAAGCGTAATAGGAGCAACAATGAAGGTCAAAAGGCAGTAATGCATAGTTTTCTTTCCGTCATATCTTGAAGCAACAGTATTGATATCGTTAGAAACTGCTGACATAACAACCAAAGAATAAATGCCAAAAGTAACCAACGAAAGCAAAATGGTTTTAAGTAATCCTTTATTTGTCTTAAGTTGACCAACGGGGGCAGTTGTTACAGTGTTTTCCATAGTAAACATCCTTTCTTTTGACTAAAAATATGAATTTTTTGTTAACTAGTCTGTTTATAGTATATCATTACTACTAGAATATGACAATAAAAATTGGTAAGAATCCCCACCGAATGCTCGGTGGGGATTCGTTATTGGGTTAAAGCCCTTGATGGCAGCTTATGGTGCTATCAGCAAAAGGGGAAAATAAAAAGTCGAGTTACCGTGGCGAGGTCGCAACTTAATCGTCCTCAATTTGCCTCCACGTTCTCCTCGACTAAAATGATTATATGCTCTATACAAAGTTTTGTCAAGAAAAAATCACCCTGCCAATTTCTTGGCAGAGGGATTGCTTTGCTTTAATTTACTTTCCAAATCTATGGTTAGACATTTTCTCACCTCATTTTAGTCGTCAAAAGAGAAATCGTCTTGAAGATTTAATGTTTCTTCGTCGATAAATCCTGCAACAACTTCTCTTACATCAGGAGCGTGAATTTTCAAGGTTACTCCTTTATAATCGGTTACGGCAACCATACCATAATCAAACCAAGAAGTGAATTCTAACTTTTCGCGTTCCCATTCTCTATCTTTTCTGCACACGAAAGATATTTTTGTGATGTAAGCATCTTGCTCACCGATATCAAGACCGTATGACCAAGTGAACTCATCCAGTTCGGTAGAAGTGGTCACTTCGACTGCAACAATTTCTCTCCCAATAAGACTACTGAACAAAACATTGGGGTGGAATGTTCTTCGGTTGGTTCCGAAGTTTATGTCTTTTGGGATGGTGTTCATTTCCATACGAACACAACTACCTTCGCTGTAATCAATACCAAGGATGTCGCCGTCCTCAAACTCAATCAAAAAAGGTTCATCAATCTCGGCATATCTTGAAATATAAACTCCCTCTGGCAAGAACGGGAACGAACCTTTCGAAGAAATGAGATTTTCTTTAACCATTCTTTCGGTAGTATTATAAATCGCTTCTCCAATGTTATCGTCAGTCCAGTTATAACCCATACCGACAGAGTAGAATCCCTTAATTACTCTACCTTGCAATTTTAGTTCTTTGATTTTGACCATAACTTCTTCGTAGGTTTGAAGAACAGGAGCAGACCACTCCCAAAAGGAAAACTCATTATTGGGGAAATTATTTTTTCCATCTGAAAGAATCATTTTTCTCACCTCTTTCATCATATTACCACATTAACCGTCCAATTAAAAGGACTTTGCAAAGAAAAATCCGCCCGATTTCTCGGGCGGATCGTTTTGTTTTATAAAGTCAGCAATTACTTGCTTTCTTTAATGGCGACCTACTATTTGTAATTATTTCATGCCTTCCAAATCAAGTGTATATACGCTTGATCTGCTTACCCTGTTTTCAAGAAGGAGCCCTGTTTCACGCAATTTCGCCAGCCGCTTATTCACGGTTGACGGACTGATTTCTAAAACTTCACCCAATTCTTTTCTGGTAATTCCACTTTCAGAAAAAAGAGTTGCTTGAAGGACAATGTCAAAAAATTGATCTTCGTCTTCGGAAAACGGGCCCAGCTCACCCATCTTTCCTCTATAATAGCTCAACCGTTCGCTTCTTTTTTGCAATGCCATCAATAAATTGGAAAATGAATCCCGAATGATAGAAAGAAACATAATAACAAAGGGAGTCAAATCTCCACAGTTCTTTTCATCATTACATTCTTGAAACGCTTTATAATACTGTGTCAAGTTTTCCTTGATCGTATAAGAAAGTCTGTATCCAATTAAAAAATCAAACTCTTGCGACAACAAATAACTGCTTATAAATCTTGACGTTCTACCATTTCCATCATAAAAAGGATGAATATATCCAAAAAGATAGTGGAAGATCGAAATTCTTATCAGCGCCGGAATACTCAAATCATCAACTATATGCAGGGCTTGTTCCATTGTTCGAATAATTTCAGCTTCAGGATAAACCCCTCGATGAATCAATTTTTGCGAGGAACTATTTACTTCGACTGAATTCTTCCTAAAAATCACTCCATCCGGTATGTTTTCCGGATCAGAACTGGCCACTTCATCGAATACCAGTTCATCATATATCTTCCTTATGTCTGAGCAAGATTTTAGGGACAAATCCTCTTTGTTTAGAAGACTGTATTTATTAACCAGGCCATAAAACCGTCCATCTCTTTTTTTGCCAAGAGATTCCAACGTTTCTGAAAGTTCTTTTCGGGTGCTATAAACATGCTCGATATCACACGATAATTTAATTTCATCAATCAAACATTTTTTTGCGAATTGGGCAATTGCCATTACGGGCAATTCCTGCTGAAGTAAAGACACATACTTATCCAATGTCATTATTTGAGCACTTAAATCGTATATTTCTGAACAAAAACAAAAAAAGGCTTGATTCTTGTGTATTTGTATTGGCAGAAAGTGCGTTGTTTCAGATTTTTTTCTTTGCTCACATAATTGGCTATATTCTTTTTTGCTTTTATAATATAGTTTTGATAATGAAGTGTAACCCATATATACCTCTTTTCCCAAAAATGAACATTTTTGAACAGGAATTAACACCTAACATAGTTAAAACCACGAATTTTAACTATGTTAGGTATAAAATAACACATCTTTATGTTTTTGTCAATGGATTTTCATACACTTATTATATGCTCTTTATGTGATATTATGAAAAACTTGCTTAACCTACCATATGAAAACACCCCGTGTTCGATTGAACACGGGGTGTTTATTGCTTGTTTAGTAGCTGTATTTCAGCAAGGATTCAGGGCGATCAGAATGCCCGCAAACCCGCATCAATACTTAGTTTTGAAAGCTTACTTGTTGTCCTTAATTGCAGCCTGAGCAGCAGCCAACCGAGCGATGGGCACACGGAAGGGAGAGCAGGATACATAGTCCAAGCCGATTCTATGGCAGAACTCAACGGAGACAGGGTCGCCGCCGTGCTCACCGCAGATACCGCAATGGATCTTATTG
>JAZUNB010000151.1:0-17202 GCA_045603925.1 Eubacteriales bacterium | reverse complement strand
ACGTTGTCGATCGGGAGGAGGATCTTGCAGCCCTTCTCCTCGGCCTTCTTCATCATCTCTTTGCAGTATTCGATCTTGGTCTCATCCAGCAAGGAGGTACCGGTGGAATAGCCCTTAGCGGCCAGGAAGGTATAAGCCATACCGCCGCCGATGATGAGGGTATCCGCCTTATTCAGCAGGTTCTCAATAACAGTCAGCTTATCGGCAACCTTGGCGCCGCCCAGAATGGTCACGAAGGGACGAACGGGAGCGTCAACAGCGTTGCCCAGATACTGCAGTTCTTTACCGATCAGGTAACCGGCAACGGCTTCCTTTACATAGCTTACAACACCGACGGTGGAGCAATGAGCACGGTGAGCGGTACCGAAAGCATCGTTCACAAAGATATCAGCCAGGGAGCCCAGCTCTTTGCTGAATTCTTCGCCGTTCTTGGTCTCTTCCGCACGATAGCGGGTATTCTGAAGCAGAACCACATCGCCATCCTTCATAGCGGCAACAGCAGCCTTGGCATTCTCGCCGACCACATTATCGTCAGCCGCAAACACCACTTCCTGACCCAGCTTCTCGGAGAGACGCTTGGCAACGGGAGCCAGACTGCACTCGGGCTTGGGCTCACCCTTGGGCTTACCCAGATGGGAGCACAGGATCACGCGACCGCCGTCTGCGATCAGCTTCTTGATGGTGGGCAGAGCGGCATTGATACGATTTTCATCGGTGATCACGCCCTCTTTCAAGGGTACATTGAAGTCGCAACGGACCAATACATTTTGACCCTTGACATTAATGTCGTCTACGGTTTTTTTGTTGAAAGCCATAATAAGATCTCCTTTATTTTGATTTCAATTTTTTACCATCAATCATTTTACCATTATTCTTGCATTTTTGCAACGATTTTATTTTAATAAATTTACTGAAAATTCATTCTTTTCTTATGGAAATCTTATGAATTCTATGGTATAATCGTAATAATATATTGCAAGGAGCATCTGTAATGGGATTATTTGACAAACTTTTCGGTTCTCATTCCGATCGGGAATTAAAGCGGATCCAGCCTCTGGCGGATCGGGTTCTGGCCCTGGAGGAGCAATATGCCGCTCTCTCGGAGGAGGAACTGAAAAATCAAACCAATATTTTAAAAGAACGCCTTCAGCAGGGCGAGACCATCGACGATATTCTGCCCGAGGCCTTTGCCACGATCCGCGAGGCGGCCTGGCGGGTACTGGGCATGAAGCATTATCCGGTGCAGATCATCGGCGGCATTGTGCTCCACCAGGGGCGGATCGCCGAGATGAAGACCGGTGAAGGTAAGACTCTGGTGGCCACCCTCCCCGCCTATCTCAACGCGCTGAACGGCAAGGGTGTTCATGTCATTACCGTAAACGATTATCTTGCCCAGCGCGACAGCGAATGGATGGGAAAGGTCTACCGTTATCTGGGGATGACGGTGGGTCTGGTCATCAGCGGTATGAAGCCCGAGGAAAAGCGGGCGGCTTATGCGGCGGATATCACCTACGGTACCAATAATGAATTCGGCTTTGACTATCTGCGGCATAATATGGCCCTTTATAAGGGCAATCTGGTGCAGAGAGGCCACGCTTTCGCCATTGTGGACGAGGTGGACTCCATCCTTATTGATGAGGCCCGTACCCCGCTCATCATCAGCGGCCAGGGCGCCAAATCCACCGAAATGTATAAATTGGCCGATAACTTTGTGAAGAGCCTGACTCCCTTTAAAGTCATTCATACCGACGATAAGGCAGATTATGATGCCTACGCCAAAATGGAGTATCAGGAGGTTCTCATGGGGCGCTACCTCTCCGAGGAACAGCACCGTGAACTAAAGAGCGCCGACTATCTCGTTGAAGAAAAGAGCAAGCATGTGACCCTCACCGCCAGGGGTGTTGCCAAAGCGGAGGCCTTCTTCCATTTAGAAAACTATGCCGACCCCGCCAATATGGAGGTCAGCCATCATATCAACCAGGCGCTCCGCGCCCGCGGGATAATGCATCGGGATATCGATTATGTGGTAAAGGACGGTCAGGTGCTGATCGTAGATGAATTCACCGGCCGTATTATGTACGGGCGGCGGTATAATCAAGGCCTGCATCAGGCCATTGAAGCCAAAGAAAATGTTACGGTGGAAAAGGAAAGCAAGACCCTTGCCTCCATTACGTTGCAGAATTATTTCCGTCTTTATGCCAAGCTTTCCGGTATGACCGGTACGGCTCTGACCGAAGAGGATGAATTCCGCGCCATCTATGCCCTGGATGTGGTGGAGATCCCCACCAACCGCCCCAATATCCGCAAGGATCTGCCGGATGTGGTCTTTAAGACCGAAAAGGGCAAGTTTCTCAATGCTTTGCAGCAGATCGAGGAATGCCACGCCAAGGGTCAGCCGGTCCTGGTGGGTACCATTTCCATTGAGAAGAGTGAGCTTTTGAGTATGCTCCTGCGGAAGCGGGGCATTCCCCATCATGTGCTCAACGCCAAGCATCATGAAAAAGAAGCCGCCATCATCGCCCAGGCCGGTCAATACGGCGCGGTGACCATCGCCACCAATATGGCAGGCCGCGGTACCGATATTATGCTGGGCGGTAACGCCGAATTCTTGGCCAAGGAGGCTTTGCGCAAAAAGGGCTATGAGGAGGAGGTCATCAGCGAGGCCACCGGTTATGCCGAGACCGATGATGCCACCATTCTGGAGGCAAGAGCCTTCTATCAGGAGAATTTAGAGAAGCATAAAGCCGAGATCAAGATCGAGGCCGAGCGGGTGCGCGAGGCGGGCGGTCTTTATATCCTCGGCACCGAGCGCCATGAAAGCCGCCGCATTGATAATCAGCTGCGGGGACGGGCGGCCCGCCAGGGAGATCCCGGTACCACCCGTTTCTATCTCTCCCTGGAGGACGATCTGATGCGGCTCTTCGGCGGCGAGCGGGTGCACGCCATGATGAGCACCCTGAAGATGCCGGAGGATATGCCCATTGAAGCCAAACTGCTGACCGGGGTCATCGAAAAGAGCCAGGAGCGGGTGGAGGCCTCCAACTTTGCCCGCAGAAAGCATGTTTTGGAATACGACGATGTAATGAGCAAGCAGCGCGAGCTGATCTACGATCAGCGGCGCAAGGTTTTAGACGATGCGGATCTGAAGGAGACTGTTCTCAAGATGATGGACGATTATCTGGATGCCGCTGTTCGCCGTCAGCTTGCCGGCGAAGATACCACCCTTTGGAACTTTGATGCCCTCCATCAGGAATTGGATGGGCTGATCCTCTCTCCCGAGGATCTTGCTTATACCGATGAGGAGAAGATCCGCCTTGATATCGAGGATGTTGTGGAGCTGGTGAAGGAAAAAGGCCGCGCCGCCTATGAGGCCAAGGAGCAGGAGCTTTCTGCGCCGATCATGCGAGAGGTGGAGCGGGTGATCATGCTTCGCAGTGTGGACCGCAACTGGATGGAACACATCGACAATATGGACGATCTGAAGCAAAGCATCGGGCTGGAGCATTATGCACAGCGCAACCCTGTTGTGGAATATAAATTCCAAAGCTACGATATCTTCGATGCCATGATCGAGAATATCAAAGAAAATACCGTTCGGGGCGTTCTCTCCCAGCGGCTCCGCAAGGAAGAGGAAGTAAAGCGCGAGGCGGTGGTGAAGGAGACCGGCACCTCCCGCGGGACCGACGGTACTACCCCCAAAAAAGCCCCCGAAAAGGTTGGCAAGAAGGTAGGACCCAACGATCCCTGCCCCTGCGGAAGCGGTAAAAAATACAAGAAATGCTGCGGCGCACCGGGTAATAACAATCAATAATGCAGCAACAAATCTGAAATAAAACGACAAAACACCATAGACTTTCGAAAGAAGTCTATGGTGTTTTTTACTCAAGTTTTTGGATCAGCCGAACCTTGCAATTGATCTCCCAACCGGCTTGATTTCCTTTAAATCGACCTTTATTTTCCGTCACAGTTAGGGTTGATGCAGTTTCAAATCCATCCTGCAAAAGAACCTCAAAAGAATCCCACGCCACATCCGGCCATTTATCTTCCTCGGTAAAGGTAGCGCATACAGTAACGGTTTTAACGGTATCCAAAGGAACAGTGAAGCGCGTTCTTCCGTCGATCTCCTTGCCGTCGCAGGTATAAACCTTTTTCCACTCTCTTCCGACGGAATGATTGAATAAGCATTTTTCGGAAATAACCACTTCATACACCCCGTTGGTATCATTCTTTTGGCATCCGGAAAAGAGAAAGAGTGTCGCAACAAACCATGCCAGAACAGCCATTCTACGCATAACTTTTTACTCTCCTAATAAAAAAGCACACCCCCGAAGGGGTGCGCCGAAAAAGTGTTCCCTCGGTAAGCTGCGACACTAACCATACTCCAACGCGGGAATAGAGGAAAACACCTTTTACCAAAGGTATTCTCCCCACGTTAGAGCCATTATTCGGTTAGTGTCGCAATATTATTTTATCACACCGTGAACAAAATGTAAAGTAACTAAATAAAAAGGGGCTATAAAAAAATCAATGATTTTTTACAGCCACTTTTATGTTTATTCAAATAAGGGGGTGGAGAAATAGCGCTCGGCGGTATCGGGCAAGACGGTGACAACGGTTTTGCCCTTGCCCAGCTTTTTGGCCAGCTTGATGGCGGCGGCCACATTGGTACCGCTGCTGATGCCGCACATAATCCCCTCTTTGGCCGCAAGATCCTTGGAGGTCTGCAGGGCCTCTTCGTCTTTAATGATGCAAACATCATTGAAGATCTCTTGATTTAAAATAGCGGGGATCACCCCATCGCCGATGCCCATCTGAATATGGGTACCGATGGAGCCGCCGGAAAGAATGGCGGCATTTTCGGGCTCCACCGCCCAGATGGTCATTTCGGGGTTGGCGGCCTTCAGCGCCTCGCCGATGCCGGTGATGGTACCGCCGGTACCGATACCGGAACAGAAGCCATGGATGGGGCCCCCCACCTGCTCTAAGATCTCCACACCGGTACGCTCCCGCTGGATCTGGGTATTGGCGGGGTTTTCAAACTGCTGGGGAACAAAGACTTTCGGATCCTCTTCCTTCATACGAAGGGCGATCTCCAGGCACTCCTCGATGCAGGCACCGATATTGCCGGCATCGTGCACCAGGATCACCTGGGCGCCGTAATGCTCCACCAGCTTCCGCCGCTCCTCGCTGACAGAATCGGGCATAATGATCTTCACCTGATAGCCGCGCACGGCGCCCACCAAGGCAAGGCCGATGCCTTGATTTCCGCTGGTAGGCTCCACGATGATGGAATCGGGCGTCAACAGCCCCTTTTCCTCGGCATCCCGCACCATATTATAAGCAGTACGGGTCTTGATGGAGCCGCCCACATTGAGCCCTTCAAACTTCACCAAGATCTCCGCGCCCTCGGGGTCGCCCATATGCTGCAAACGGATGATAGGAGTATTGCCCATGGCATCCAAAATGGAATTACAAATCATAGAATAAACCTTTCATTTATCGAAATCTTTATTATTCTATCATATTCCATCGGTTTTTGCAATGACAATATTCTCAAAAATGCAGAATACGGATCAGCAGAAGCCAGGACAGACCGTAATAGGTGACCACAGCCACCAGATCGTTGATGGTGGTGATCAACGGGCCCGATGCCACCGCGGGGTCTACCCCGCACTTTTTGAAGAGCAGGGGCACGACCGTTCCCGAGATACCGGAAAGCGTAACGGCGATCAGCAGAGCGATGCCGGTGCAAAAGGACACCGAGAAGGAAAAGACCGTCGGTTGCCCTTTGATAAGGGCCAGATAAGCGCCGATCAACAAAAAGGACAATACCCCCAGGATCAAACCGTTGACACATCCCACCCGGGCTTCCTTGCCGATAAGATAAAGCTTTTGCTTTCGATCCACCTGCTCATCCATCAAAACGCGGATGGTGACCGCCAAGGATTGGGTACCCACATTACCGGCCATCCCCAGCACCAAGGATTGGAAGCTGACAATAACAGCCAGATGCGCCACCACCTGCTCAAACATTCCCACAACGCCCGACACCATAAGCGCCAACCCCAGCAACACCATCAGCCAGGGCAAGCGCTTGCCGACGCTTCTTTTCAGAGGTTCCTGCAGATCCTCCTCTGCTGAAAGGCCTGCCAATTTGGCATAGTCTTCACTCAAGGCATCGCCCACCAATTCGGTTAAGATCTGGGAGGTCAGCACCCCGCAAAACCGATTATCGGAATCCAAAACGGGAATGGAATCCTCGGAATAATCCCGCAATCGCTCAATGCAATCCTCGATCAGCTCATTGACATAGACATAGGGATAAGAGGTCATGGTAATACTCTCAATGGGGGTATTCTCCCGCGCGATCACCAGATCCTTCAGATCAATGGCGCCCACCAGCGCCCGATCCTCATCCAGCACATAGAGGGTGGAAATATTATCATTCTCCGCCGCCTGCTTTACCAGCTCCCGCATGGCCTCCCGCACCCCACAGCCTGCGGGGATGGCGATATAATTGGTCGTCATGGCGCTACCGATCTCATCCTCATCAAAGGAGCTCAACAGGGTAATTTCCCGACGCAGCTGCGGCTCTAAAAGCTCGGTCAGCGAAGATCGCTCCGCCTTTCCCATTCGGCGCAGAGCATCCACTGCCGCCGCGATCTCCATTTGAGAGACCACATCCACCTTCTTTCGCATGCTCAACTCCGAAAGAAAAAGGGCTGTCTGCTCGGTATATTCTAAAATACTTGCCAAAGTCTCCGCTTCCATACAGCGATACAGCCGCAGACGATCCTTGGGTTCCAGATCCTCCATAGCGGCGGCAATATCCTTTTCGTGGTAGGTAAGAAGCCTCTCCTGCATATGCTTTGGGGTCAGGTTGCTCCGCAGAATCCCGATGATCTCGGTCTTATAGTCGGGATGCTGCGCCAAACCGTTGGGTTCATTTTGCAGATCATTGTTTATACTCATTGTCTTGCATCTCCTTTACTCGGCAAAGGCATGTATAAAAGAGTATAAAAATACCACTGCCCTTTTATACGCCTTTTCTTAAAATCATTCAGCTGCAAAAACGGACAATGGTTTCATCTATTGGCAATAGAAAAGTCAGCGCACAGACACAGCAGCGCCGAACGCACTTTGGCAATATATGAAGCCCTTGCCCAAACTTCGACCACAACTACTGTCCATACTCTCACCTCTCCTTTAAACAACTGACTTTATTATACCATATTTCTTTGACATTTCAATAAAAAATAAATGCGCAGCCAAGGGCAGTGCGCATCATTTTTTAAGTTTCATGCAAGGTTTCGATGATCTGCGCCCAGACCGCCTCATCCTGCTCGGTCATCCGATACCAATCAAATTGATTTTTGAAGGCATCCTTTTGGGCTTGGGTTTTGAGCTTCTTGACGGTCTTTTTATAGATGGCAAAAAATTCATCCTTATACTTTACCGCATCGGCGGTATAGTTGGGGTTATGGTTCTTGCCGTTTACCTTTAAAAAGCGAATATTTTCGCGATCAGCCAATTCTTTTTGCAATACATCGAAATGCATGGCGCATTTCACCGTTGCATCATCCTCGGAATGGATCAGCAATACCTTGGCATCGGTCTTTTTTAAAGACTCCGCCCCATGGCAGGCGGCATAGACCGGCTCTTTGGCCAGAACCTCCCCATAAACACCTTTATAAAAGCGGCCGAAAAATTGCTTCAGCACCTGCTCCACCGAGAGAAAGCCCGCCATGGCCACAAGATGCTTTACATCGGGATGGAAGGCGCCGATATTCATGGTGGAAAAGCCGCCCCAGCTATGCCCCACCACCGAAAAGCCGCAATCGGGAAAGGCCTTTTTTAAGGCGGAAAGGCAGTCATTGAGATCCTTCAGAGATTGAGGAAAGCCGCCGGTGGAGGCGCCGCCCGATTCCATACAGCCGGTATGGTCATAGGAGAAGACCCAAAAGCCTTCTCTTGCCAATCGCTGAATCTCCCGCAGATAACTGCGGTGGCCGCCGCCCATGCCATGGTCAAAAACAACAATATGTTCTTTCGAGCAGGGCTCATAGCAATAGAAATAGCCCTGCAGGAGATGCCCGTCGGAAGAGGAGAAGGCAAAAGGCTCCTGCCGAAGGCCTTCAAAATCCGCGGCGGAAAAGTAATAGATAGCGCCGTTATCATCTGCGCGGGCGCAGACGGCTTTTTGATAAATTTTGGAAAATAAACTCATTGGCTTCAACCGTTTCTTTTAAAATAGAGATATTCTTTGACCGATCTGCTGAAAAACAGCAGGCCTGCCACTGCGGCATTAATGGCAATAAAGAGGATCCAGCCGCCAAAAAACAAGATCTGCTGCCATAAAAGGGCTTCGCTTGCATCAAAGACCACCATAACAGCCGCCAGCCCCAAAATGATATTAAAGGAGGCGATGGTGGCATAAAGATTCTTCACCCAATTATACCCGCCCAAAAGGCAGATGGCCAAAACGATGCTGATGATCCCGAGAATCAACTGCTGAAGGTTGAAATTCGCAACTGTTGAAAAAACCGCGCAAAGGATCTCCGCCGCCGCAATGGAGCAAACGATGATCTTGCCTCTTTTGAGTTCTTTATCGTTCACAAAAATCACCTCTTTTTCATTATACGACAGCCAATACTATATTGCAAGAAAAAACCGCGAAGCAACGCTTCGCGGTTTTAATATCAGGAGACGTAATTATCGAAATAACCTTGCACCAGAACAACAGGAGTACCCTTATCGCCGGAGCCGCTGGTCAGATCGCAGAGAGAGCCGATCAGGTCGGTCAGCTGACGGGGGGTGGTACCCTGGGAGGCCATATTGCCCACCAAATTACCGTCTTTGGCGCGGATGCTATCGGAGATCGCCTTCTTCAGCTCTTCGCCGGAGAGGTTGCTGAAATCGTTATCAGCCAGGTACTTCAGCTTCAGTTCGTTGGGAGTACCGATCAGACCGTCGGTAAAGGCGGGGGAAACAACGGGATCGGCCAATTCCCAGATCTTACCCTGGGGATCCTTAAAGGCACCGTCGCCATACACCATCACTTCCACATGCTTACCGGTGGCCTTCAGAATCTTGGCCTGGATATCCAGCACCAGATCCTTACACTCACGGGGGAAGAGTTTGATCTTATCTTCAGTAGATTTATTGGAGCCCAAGAGGCCGTATCTGGCGTTATAGCCGCTGCCGTCGATGGATTCGGTCATCAGATCGTCCAGACTGCAGACGGCCTTGGCACCGTTTGCCAGCAGGATCCGCTTGGTACGGGCGCGGGTATGGATATCGCAGTTGATAATATGATCCGCATAATCGAGGATGGCCTTTGCCTGATTGGCAAAAACAAATTCCACCTCGGCGCCGCAGGAGCGCACCAGATCACCGTAATATTCCACATAATCCACACCGGTGAATTCATGCTTATTATAGCCAAACAGCTCACGATACTTCTCCAAAGAGAGAACATCGCTATAAGGATTTACCCCGGCTTCATCGATCTGATCCATGGTGATCAGCGCGTTGCCCACCTCATCGGAGGGATAGCTGAGCATCAGAACCACTTTTTTTACACCCATCGCAATACCGCGCAGGCAGATAGCAAAACGGTTACGGGAGAGGATGGGGAAAATCACACCCACAGTATCTCCGCCCAGCTTGGCCTTCACATCGGCGGCAATAGCCTCCACACTCACATAATTGCCTTGGGCGCGGGCAACAATGGATTCGGTCAAGGCGATAACATCACGGTCACGCAGGGCAAACCCTTCTGCATCAGCAGCTTCGAGCACACTCTTTGTAACAAGTTCGGCGAGGTCATCACCCTCGCGGATAATGGGGCAGCGAATACCCCGGGATACGGTTCCGACTTTGCGTTCCAATTGTATCATCCTTTCATCATAAACAAGCCGGGAAACAAAGGTTCCCATTTTTTTAACGTAAATAGTATATACTATTCCACATCATTTTTCAAGAAAAATTTTCAAAATCAATATTGATATTTTTTTCGTTTCAGCGCTAAAAATACAACACCCACTGCAACTGCCATTACCTCGGCCGCCACAACAGAGAACCAAATGCCGTCGATCCCCCAGAGCAGAGGCAATAAAAGCACCGCCGCGATCTGAAAGACCAGGGTTCTTAAAAAGGAGATCAACGCGGAAGTAAGCCCATCATTAAGCGCGGTAAAAAAGCCGGAACTGAAGATGGCAAAGCCTGCAAACAGGAAGGAGAAGGAAAAGATCCTGAAGCCTTCCTCGGTCAGTTTATAAAGGGCGGGATCATAGCCCACAAACAAGCGGGAAAGCGGCGCCGCCAAGGCGAGAGCCGCGCCCAGCATCAATACCGAAAAGACACCGATGATCCGAAAGCTCCGATGCAAAAGGCCATGAAGCTCCTCATGGTTTCGGGCGCCGAAATGATAGCCGATGATCGGCGCAGAGCCGATGGAATAGCCGATAAAAGCGGCAATGAAGATCATATTGACATACATCATCACCCCATAGGCGGCAACACCGTTTTCCCCTGCGTACTCCAGCAATTGAATATTATAAAGCATTCCCACCAGCGACATAGAGACATTGCTCATCAGCTCCGAGGAGCCGTTGGTGCAGGTCTTTAAGAGGGCTTTTCCGTCCCAGCGGCATCGGGTCAGCTTTAAGCGGCTGCGATTGGGGGCGGCAAAATAGAAGATCGGAATCAGCCCGCCGATGATCTGGCTGAGGGCGGTAGCCCAGGCGGCGCCGATGATCCCCAAAGGAAAGACCGCCACCAAAAGGGCGTCCAATACCATATTGGTCACCCCCGATGCAACAGTGACCCAAAGACCCAACTGGGGCTTTTCGGCGGTGACAAAAAAGCTTTGAAACTCCATCTGCAGAATAAATGCGGGGTTGGCCAAAAGAATAATACGGCCATAGGTAACGCAATACTCCAAAAGTTCCCCTTCCGCCCCCAAAAGGGCGGCAACAGGGCGCAAAAAGGCAATCCCCAGCAAAGAGATCAAAAGGCCGATCCCGAAGGATACATAAATAATCAGCGAGAAAAGGCGGTTGGCCTTCTCCCCCTTTCCCTCGCCCATGGTCTTGGCCACCAAGGCACTGCCGCCGGTACCGAACATAAAGCCCACCGTTCCCAAAATCATCAGGAAGGGCATAATGAAATTCACCGCGGCGAAGGGCGTTTTGCCCACAAAGTTGGAAACGAAAAAGCCGTCTACCACCCCGTAAACAGAGGTGAAGATCATCATCACGATAGACGGCAGGGTAAACCGCAGCAAGCGGCGGCAATTAAAATGATCCGATAAACGAATGGTCATAAAGTTCCTCTAAAAGCATCTCCGTATTTTCTTCCGAATACTCAATTTCGGCGGAATACATCCGCGCTAGCTCCGCCAAGGAAATCTGCGGGTTAGCGGCATAAAGGCGGCGGAGCATCTGCACGCTCAATACTGCAAAGAGCAGGCGCTCCCGCAGGCGACCGTCTTCCAGAGCGTCGGCCAGATGGCGATAAACAAAACACACCGCCAATTGCTCCAGGGCAATTTCATCCTCTTCTCTTTGGGCGGGCGAAGCAGTCAATATCGCATCCCAAGCGGGATCCAGCCGCTCCAATTTCCGATATACGGAGATCCATTGCTCCGTATCAAAGACGGCGATTTCCGAAAGCCGCTCTTCTATGGAGCGGGAGCGATCCTGCAAAAGAGCAAAGACCTTCCGGCGAAAATCAAAAAACGCCTGTTCTTCAGCGGTGGAGCTTCCGGCATAGGCGGGCAGGGTCATCGGCTCCTTTTGGGAGAGGATCAGCTCTGCCGCCGCCTCACAGCAAAGCCCCAGTCCCATCTCGATCCGATCGGAATAGAAATTGCGGAAGCGGGGATGATCAGCGCAGATTTGGCAGAGGGCCTCTTCCCCATGCTCCAGAATGATCCTGCAAAGCCCTTGCTCATTCAAAAAGGGGCATCGCTCCCCATCATCCAACACAAAGGAGCCATCGGCAATATGCTTTCGGATAGAAGGAAGCCTTTGATACCGTTCCAGCGAAAGGGGATCGATCCCGATCTCCCAGCCGATGCAACAGCTATGGCGGCACCGATCCGCGATACATTTAAAATTTTGGTAATAATCAGGTGTTATGATCTTCATAGCTTACATATACGGGACAAAAGGTAGGAGAATGCGAACACGAAAACAGCATTGGGAGCCACCATCCAAAAAGGCTCTGCGCCCAAGGTGACCAGCTCAATGCAAAGGGGATGGATCAGATACATTCCGAAGCTATACTTGGAAACGGAAAGCAGCGAAGGGCCGACCTTTTTACAATGGGTTTTTGCCCAAACAAACAACGCCACCGCCATAGCCATTACATTCAGCGACATATAAGAATAAAAAGAGCCGCTTGGAGCTCCCAGCATACGGGTATGCCAAAGGGTCAGAAAAACAGTCGCAAAAAAGCCAAGCGCGCCCAGGCAATAGAAAAAGATGCGAAGGGGCTTTTTCCATTGCGTTTGATGGAGAATATGCCCCAAAACAAATACAAAGAGATAGCAGACCGAAACGCCGTTGATATTCATCGCCTTGAGGATCAGCGCCTCAAAGGGAGCGTGGATGCCAAAAAGGCTCAGAAGATGCACCCCGCGGGGGATCAAGAAGAAAAACACTCCGCCCAGCACCAAAAACCATTGAGTTCTTTTTGGGGAAGCGGTAAGCTTTCGCAATAAAGGAGTAAACAGATACAGCCCCGCGATCAAAAAGAGGAACCACATATGGTATTCCCCTTTTAAAAAGATCAACGGCAGATCCCGAAGTTGCGCGCCCTTTGCCCAATCCAGCAAAGTATAGACCGCCGACCAGATCCCAAAAGCGATACCGATACGAGCCAAATTTTTTCGGCAGATCTTTCCAAAAGAGATCTCCCGTTCGGGATTCAGAAAAAGCGCACCGCTGATCATCACAAAGATGGGTACGCTCCAGCGGCAGGCGCTGTCCAGAAGGTGAACGGTCAGCCAGCCCGCCGAAGACGGAGAAAGAGCCTCCCAATGGGGAACGCAAAGATGGATCAGCATCACCGCAAAGGTAGCGACAACGCGCAAAACATCAAAATATGCCGTCCGTTTTGTTTCCGCCATATTTACCCCCCTCTCTCTTCAAGCATTATCATTATAAGAAAAAAAACAGTGTTTTTCAAGAGAAAAAGGCTTGAAATCACATAATTCCAAGCCTTTTTATTTCATACGGTCTTATGGATGCCGATATCGCCGGTGGAGGTGGTGATCTCGCACCTGCCGCCCTTCGCGGTTTCGGGAACTTCAACGCTTCCCGTATCGGTCCGGGTAATGAATTCTTTATCGGTAAGGAATGTACCTGCAACATCGCCCGTATCTGTTTTTACATAGATCTCCGCGGCATCACAGCGATCAAAATTCACACTGCCCGTACTTCTTTCGATGGAAAACCTTTCGGCGGCAACAACATTATTCAAAAAAATATCGCCTGTATTTCCCCTTGACAGAACGCTTTTGCAACGGGTATCGGTCAAATATGTTTTGCCCGTTGATACACCGATGGTCACATCTCCCTCGCAGGTTACACCCGAAGCGGTCACCTTTCCCGTTGAAACGGCCAGGTCAAGGGCACCGACAGAGATATTCTCTACGCAAATATCACCGGTACTCGTTTTAATCTTGATCATCTCAGAAGCGGATGCGCAAAAATCAACATCACCCGTACTCAATGAGATATCAACATTATTGAAACTCAGATCTTTCGGTATTTCAATATCTCCGGTGCTTTCGCGGATGAAAAGTGCGGTATACTGCATTTCGGGAAGATAAACCGTTATCTTGGGCGAGCCGATGTTCAGCCCGAAATATCCGACTCTTTCACAAACCAACTCAATATTTAAAACGCCTTCTTCAACCGTAACGGAATGCTTCGCTTTTTCTTCCTCGCGGCACTCCACTCTGCACCCTCCGTTATCAGAACGCGCAAACTCGATGTCTGCGGTAGCTGTATCGATCGATATTCCTTCAAAGGGATCGGGGACTTCGTAAATATTGGTTTCGTACCGAACGGTTGACAGTCCGGTAAAATCCCATTTAAGCATTGTCATCACACCTGAAAAGAGGATGCCGCCGATCATCACAAGGGACGCTGCTGTAATAAGCCATACTTTTGTTCTCCTTCTCATCACGCCGCCTCCTTCTTAATAAAGCAATTCTTGATCCATATTGCCGTTTTCTTTGTAAGTATTAAAATGCCGTTTGTTGCCCCTTTGCATCCGTAAAACATAAAGATGGCAAGCCCTGCGCAAACAATACCGACAGCAAGCACGGCAAAGCCCGAAGCACTGTAACCCTCTATTGCAAAAAAGACGCACGCAAGTACACCTCCGACAGAACCGACGGCAAAGGAAGCAAAGACTGCCCAAAAGGAGACCATCACCGCCCACAAGGAAATGTAAAGGGAGAGGATTACGGCAAATACGGCAATCCCCAAGGAGAGCCAGATGGGAGAACCGAGCGCCAAAAGCACCATCTCTCCCGCGCTCAGCCGTTTTTTGGTCTTCATTCTTTCCTTGGCGATTTTTGCCAGCGGAATATCCGCCACTGCCTGTGTAACGATCTCTTCAACAGAGCCTACTGCCGAAACCGCTTCTTCCTCTGAAAGACCTTCTTCTTTTCGGTCTTCGATCATTTCGCTGTAAAATGTCAACCGCTCCTCAATATCCTCCTGCGGCAATCCGCATAACCCCTTACGAAGCTGTACAAGGAATTCTTGTTTACTCATTGCCGTTGCCCTCCTTCGTTACAAATCGGTAGATCGATAAGATCTCTTCCCACTCGGCCTTGAACTCTTCAATGCGTTTCAAGCCCTCATCGGTGATACGGTAATACTTCCGAAGTCTGCCGCTATGTTCGGCGGTACGAACGGTCAGCATATCCGCTGTTTCCAAACGCTTTAATACGGTATATAAGGTCGATTCGGAAAGCTCAATATACGGTTTCATATCTTTGATGATCTTATACCCGTATGAATCCTCGCTTTTGATGGCCGCTAATACGCAGACATCTAAAAGACCTCGCTTTAACTGTATGTCCATAGCATACCTCCTGTTACATAATACATCGTATCACGAAGTATTCAATTTGTCAATAAAAACAGCAGAGAGGAAGAACCTCTCTGCTGCGTTTAATCGGTTATAAAGGAATAGAGCATTACAAGCCCTGCGCTGAGCAAAGCACCGCCAATGATATCGGTAAACCAATGAACGCCACTGATCAGTCTGCCCACCACCATAAAAGCGGTAAAGGCCATCGAAAGCGCCCATACGACGTTTCGAAGTGTTTTATTCTTGATGCGGCGGTTCCATTGCAGAATGGCGGTAGGCATTACGCACATGGTGAGCAGGGTTGTGGAGGAAGGATAGGATGCTTCCAAAAGACCTTGGATCAGCACCGGCCTGAAATTCACCGCAAAATGCTCAAAAAACAAGAACGCCCCAATCGTAACCAAATAGAAGCCTCCCAAAACAAAGAGGTTGAAATCCACCCTAAAGAGGCTTCTTCGCTTGATCCATTGAGCAAGACCCAGCAAGCCAAAGCCCATGCAGATCCCGATGGGTACCAGACCCAGCCAATCGGTAATATTATAGAGGGAAAAATGCACGCCTGTTAGCCGATGAACCAATTCATTAATGCCTGCAAGCCCTACCGAAGACCCTAACGGCCCGATGGGGCGAACATCCACCAACCGCACCGCCGCTGTCCACAGCAAAAATGCCGCAAAAAAACCAATGGCACAAAAAACACGCTTTTTTCTTTTCATCTTCATTTCCATCCTTTTTTGAAATTTCGGCTTTCGCCTGAATACAAGTTTAAGGAGCGGAAACGAAAAATGAAAGAATCCGGCCGTCACATGGATGATACGATTCGTATCATTGCCGTTTTATCAGCATTAAGGCCTTGATAATCAAAAATGCAAACACAAATACCGCCGCATAGGGCTGCCGACTCACTATAAAGAGGCATACGCCCACAGCACTGAAAAGCAGCGATAAAATGCTCTTGCTTTTCATCCAAAGCCTATGGCGGCAAGTTTGCAAGGCAAGGGTCAGGATCCCCCAAAGGATCATAACAGCCACAACAACAAAATAGGCTGTTTTCAAATAGGGCTGAATGGCATTCAACGCCAAAAGCGATACCTCTTGAATCGCCCCCTCGTCCTGCTGCCCGAAGAAGGGCAAAAACAGCAACAGAGCAATTCCGCTATCCAGCAAACCAAACACCAAATCTTTGACGGTTCTTTCTTTTTCCCTGTGGTCGATCTCGGCAATGGCAAGGAGTTCCTCACCCGACAACAATTCATCCAAAGAAACCGAGAAGAATTTTGAGATCGCCTTCAAGGACTCTATATTGGGGATCCCCCGCCCCGATTCCCATTTCGAAATAGCGGTTCGGGATACAAACAGCAGCTCCGCCAATTCCTCTTGAGTCAGCCCCTTTTGCTTGCGAAGCTCCTGCAATTTTTCATTCAATTCCATCCTATAATCACCACCGTTGATATCATTAAAATTCATTATATCATATCCTTTCTGTGAATTCCATAGGCTCTTGAAGAATCGGGACTGCTATGCTACAATGGGAGTACGGGCGAGGCCCGAATCTTCTTTGAGGGCGAGGTGTTTCCAAGATGAAAAAGGTTATTGTGATCGGGTGCCCCGGCAGCGGGAAGAGCACCTTTTCCAAAGCTCTGCATCAGATCAGCGGTCTTCCCCTCATCCATCTGGATCAGCTGTACTGGAACGCCGATCAAACAACGGTTGAGAAGGCGGTTTTTCTTGAGCGCCTATACCAAGCTCTTCAAAAAGAGGAATGGATCATCGACGGCAACTACCTCTCTACCATGGAAACGAGGATGCAGGTCTGCGATACGGTTATTTTTCTGGATTACCCCACAGAGGTCTGCCTTCGGGGCATCCAAGAGCGCAAAGGAAAGCGGCGAAGCGATCTGCCCTGGATCGAGCCTGCCGAAGATGATGAGGACTTTTTGGCGTTTATTCATAACTTCCGCGCCCAAAGCCGCCCCGCGATCCTGACGCTTTTAGAGCGGTATCCCCAAAAGGAACGCTTGATCTTCTCCGATCGGGATCAGGCAAAAAAGTTCCTTCAGCAAAAAGAATAAAGACGGCTTGGAA
>JAZUNB010000150.1:0-9179 GCA_045603925.1 Eubacteriales bacterium | reverse complement strand
GTATCTCAGCAATCAACATCCCTACGAATCGGCGCAAAGAAGTAAACACGGTCATATTTTGCAGTGTGTGGGAGAGGGATGCGAAAAAGTTACGCACTTACGTCCTCATGAAGATGAAAACCGTAACGGATACTGTGATGTGTGTGATTATGAGATTGGTAAAATACTGATTACAAAGCAGCCGAAAGATGTTAAAAACGTCTATGTATCTAGTTCCGAAGAAGATTATGACGAAAGTAATATTGCTCATTTTAGTGTTGAAGCCGAGGGCGAAAGCAAACTTACATATACTTGGTGCAGAAAACAGTATGTGGGCGGTAAGTTAACATATGTTCCGCTAACCAATCCTGAAGCGCTTGAAAACTATGATGGACCTAATCTTGACCTCTTGGTTCCTACCGATGCTTGCTGCTCAGAATACACATATGCTTGTATCATCACAGACGAGGAAGGCAATGAAACAAGAACGGTAGACGTAGTACTGCAGGCAAAGCACAATTATCAATATTATAAACAATATCGATCTCACGAAAATCCATATCCGTATGCAAGAAGAAAAAACAGTGGACATATTTTGCAGTGCGTTGGCGATGCATGTGGAAAAATTACCAGACTACGTCAGCACATAGATAATAACAACGATTATTTCTGCGATATTTGTGATAGACAAAAGGATTTTCAGGAAATCAATCTAACAGTTACAGCCCCGAAAGAAGGCCAACTGCCAAGCTATACCGTAGGCACAGACAGCGTTGCCTATTTTGCAATGGGCGGTAGCAGCGACTATACCCAATATCGTTTCTGGCTTGTTTCGGATGACGGTGTAAACAATTGGAAGATAATTGATAAGACGACACCATTCGTTGCAGGAAAACACTATAAGTTCATTACCGAAATGCAAGTCGGTTCAAAATACGAGTTTCCGACTTATAATTCCATGCCTAATTTCTGGGCTAAGGTCAACGGTGATTATGCAACGGTGGAAAAAACCTACGGAAAAGATCCTGCCAAATATGTAACCGTAGAATATGAATTTGGCGAATGCAACGACAGTGTTATCGAAAACATCACCATTGAAAATGTCACCCTTCCCGTTGCAGGCCAAAAGCCCACCTATTCCGCCACCCTGCGCGGCAGCGGATATTACATCGATACTGCCAAAAACCTGCAGTTAGACGATTATTGGAATCATCCCCCGAAAAAGCCCCACTATGTGAAAAACGGCATTGGCTGGTTTGATCTGACCGATTCCGATTGGGTCTACGAGAATGAGACCTTTATCCCCGGTCATGAATACCAGGTATATGTTTACCTCAAGACCGAGGATGGCTATACCTTCTATCACAATCAGTGGTATGAGATGCTCTTCAGCGCCTCTGTCAACAGCTTTGCCGCCACCGGAAATACCTCCTCCTCCCAGGGATTGTATGAGCAACGGATCAGCGCCTCCTTCCCCTGCCAGGGGAAAGAGATCACCACCGTTATGGTCAACGGCCTCAGCACCCCGCGGGCGGGCAACACCCCTGACTATACGGCATCGGCGGCTTATCCCGAATGGTATCGTCTGGATCCCAACTATGCCGGCACCGGCGGTATCGTTTGGTTCGACAGCGAGGGCAACCAGCTGGAGCCTACCGACACCTTTGCCGAAAACAAAACCTATAAAGTGGAGCTGCGGATCATTCCCGCTCAGCTGGAAGGAGCCAATACCTCTCGGTTTGTTTCCCCCGTGACGGCCTATGTCAACGGCAAGCAGGTAACGGCATCCGGCGATTGGGATAATGTTTACGCCAATACCAATTCGGTATACATCTACTATTCCTTCCCCAACACCCTGCCTCCCACCACCTATACCGTGTCCTTTGTTTCGGGCGGCGGATCCGGCAGTATGGCGGCAATCGGCGGCGTTTCGGGAAGCTATACCCTTCCCGCCTGCGGCTTTACTGCCCCCGATAATATGCGCTTCAAGGCCTGGGCCGTCGGCAGTCCCAACGGTCCTCAAAAGCAGCCCGGCGAGCAGATCAATGTTTCCGAAAACACCGCTCTCTATGCCCTTTGGGAAATTCTTCCCGCGCCCACCTATACCGTTTCCTTTGCGGCCAATGGCGGCGCAGGCGGTATGGCGGCAATCAGCGGCATTTCCGGCGACTTCATTCTTCCCGCCTGCGGCTTTACCGCTCCTGCAGGAAAGCTGTTTAAGGCCTGGAGCGTCGGCGGCAGTGAAAAAGCCCCCGGCACTACCATCTATGTGACCGCCGATACCACCGTCACCGCCCTTTGGGAAGATATTCTCTATACCGTTACCGTAACGGGCGGTACCGCCTCGGCCACCAAAGCCCCTGCAGGCGCCACCGTTACCCTTACTGCAAACAGCGCCCCCGCAGGCAAGACCTTTGATCAATGGCAGGTCAGCGGCGCCACCGTAGCCAACGCCACCGCCTCCACCACTACCTTCATTATGCCTGCAGGCAATGTGACCGCCACTGCCACCTTCAAGGATCTTCCCGTTCTGCCTTCCTTCAGCGATGTGAAGCCTGAGGCGTACTATTACACCCCTGTTATGTGGGCGGTAAGTAAAGGAATCACCACCGGCACCTCTGCCACCACCTTTACCCCCTCGGCCACCTGCTCCCGCGCTCAGGCGGTCACCTTCCTCTGGCGGGCCGCAGGCTCTCCCGAGCCCCAAAATACCAATATGCCCTTTACCGATGTGCCCGTTGGCTCTTATTACTATAAAGCGGTTCTCTGGGCAGTCGAAAACGGCATCACCACCGGCTCCTCCGCCACCGCCTTTGCCCCCAATGCCAAATGCTCCCGCGCCCAGATCGTAACCTTCCTCTGGCGCTCCAAGAATAAGCCCTCGGGCAATGCAAGCAATCCCTTCTCGGATGTTCCCGCCTCGGCTTATTACTGCGAGGCAGTGCTTTGGGCGGTAGAAAAGGGCGTTACCACCGGTACCTCTGCCACCACCTTCAGCCCCGGTGCTCTGTGTACCCGCGCCCAGATCGTTACCTTCCTGTATCGGGCATATAATTAAATCCTTTTTAAAATAGACCCACGATGGGAGACGCTTCGTAAAGAAGTTGTCTCCCATCGTTTTCTATAAAAGAAAAACACTTTCAGTTAGCGAAAGTGTCATCGTAGGTTACATACTTTGAAATCATACCCATCTCAAAAATGAATAAACCATTAGTGATATTGTGAGACAGGTCTCACAGTGTTATTATGCCTTTGGCATAGTGATATTTTTGCTCGCGCAAAAGTGATATTATATTCGCCCTAAAACTCGCGAAGCGAATATAACTTGGGCGAGGCCCAAATATAACTGCGAAGCAATATCACTCGCCGCAAGGCGAATATAACTGTGGCACCTTCCTTACGGAGGGTGCCACATCGGGGGTCTTTTTTTTGGAGTTTCTATTGCTTATAAATACTTTTTTTGATATAATGTTGAAAATGAAAGTGAGGTGAAAAAAGATGATTCTGATCATTGCGGAAAAGCCCAGTCTGGCCAGAAATATTGCGGCAGGCATCGGCAAGGCCACCCGTCGGGACGGGTATTTAGAGTGTCAGGGATATCTCATCACCTGGGCCTTCGGTCATCTTTTTTCCCTTTGCGATATTGAGGATTATACCGGTCCCACCTCCGGCGGGCGGTGGTCTATGGAAAACCTCCCCTGCTTCCCCGAGACCTTTCGGTTTCAGCTGAAAAAGGGGCCCGATAAGCAGGTGGATGCCGGTGTTCAGCGGCAGTTCGACACCATCCGTACCCTTTGCGCCCGCCCCGATGTGGAAAAGATCGTCAACGCGGGAGATGCGGATCGGGAGGGTGAGATCATCATCCGCCTTTGCGTGGAGCATACCGGAGTGAAGGATAAGCCCTTCCTGCGGCTCTGGCTTCCCGATCAGACCCCCGAAACAGTAGCCGAGGCGCTGACGGTGATGAAAGACGAAAGCGCCTATCAGAACCTGGCCGATGAGGGCTTCGCCCGTACCTATATCGATTGGCTCTACGGAGTCAATCTCACCCGCTATGCCACCCTGAAGACCGGGATGCTCTTGCGGGTGGGGCGGGTGATCGTGCCCATTGTAAAGGCCATTTACGATCGGGATAAGGCCATCGAGCACTTCATCCCCGAGCTTTATTACGCGGTGGTCAGCAATGCCGAGACCAAGGGCGAGCCCATCGAGCTGACCTCCAAGGAAAAATTCGATAAAAACAGCAAGGCCAAGGCGGAAGAGTACGCCGCGCGGCTCAATGCATGCGAGGCCATCGTTACCGAGAAGAAAAAGAAAAAGACCACCCTCCAGCCGGGCAAGCTGTATTCTCTGTCCAAATTACAAAACGCTTTGGGTAAAAAATATAAAATGCCCATGGAGGAGAGCCTGAAGCTGACTCAGGAGCTTTATGAAGCGGGCTATATCACCTATCCCCGTACCAACTCCGAATATCTGGCGGAGCAGGAAAAGGGCAAGATCAAAAAGATTCTGGAATCGGTAAAGAATTTGGGCTACAATGTTGCGTTCCGCGACGGCAAGACCATCTTTGACGATAGCAAGATCGAATCCCATTCCGCCCTCACCCCCACCTATAAGATCCCCCGCAAGGATCAGCTGACCGAGCGGCAGATGATCGTTTATCAGACCATCTTTCGGCGGTTCGCCGCCGTCTTTTGCGCCGAGGAATGCCTGGCGGAAAAGGCAGAGATGGTCATCAAGGTGGGCGAGATGGAGGAATTCCGCCTCAAGGGTACCATGATCCTGCAGCCCGGCTGGATGAAATACGACGATGGCGGGCAAAAGAACAAGACCCTGCCGCCCTTAGAAAAGGGCGATCGGGTGGAGATTGACTTCGCGCCCAAGGAGAAGGAAACCTCCCCGCCCCGCCATTATACCATTGAAACCTTAAATAATTATCTGAAAAATCCCTTTCGGGAGGATAAGGCGGCGGCCGAGGAGACCGATGATCGGGAAGAATACCGCGCCATGTTTGAAGGCTTGGAGCTGGGCACCGAAGCCACCCGCACCGGCATCATCGGCAACGCCATCAAGAGCCAATACATCACCCTCAAGAAAGACACCTATTATCTATTGCCCGGCGGGGCTTATCTCATTGAAGAACTGACCCGCATGGGCATCTCCATGGATAAATATAAGACCAGCCAATTGGGTCAGGCGCTGAAAAAGGTCTATCGGGGAGAAATGCCCATTGCCGATAGCGTGACCTTGGCCAAAAGAGAGATCCATGAGGTCTTCCACCCCGCGCCCCAAACCCCCGAGACCGATACCGATACCGGACTTTATGGCGATGAAGTGGGCCCCTGCCCCCTTTGCGGCGGCAAGGTGGTCAAAGGGCGCTATGGCTACGGCTGCCTTTCCTATAAAGAGGGCTGCAAATTCCGCATCTACAGCACCATCTGCAGCCGCACCATCCCCATCTCCGCCGCCCGCGCTCTGCTCCAAACAGGAAAGACCCAAAAACTCCGCGGCTTTATCTCCAAAAAAGGAACCACCTTCGATGCCAACCTGAAATTGGAAGACGGAAAAGCGGTCTTTGATTTTTAAAAGAGAAAAATGCGATCAAATGATCGCATTTTTCTTTTTTCCCGGGGTTATCCTATTGGTGAGGTGATTTGATGAATAAGCAAAAATATAATGAATATCTCAAAAAGATAACCCCCGATTCTCCCCTCCTCAAGGACTGCCTGCTGGCCTTCCTGGTGGGCGGGCTGATCTGCTGTGTCGGCCAGGGCATCTCCCAACTGCTGAGCAATTGGCTCCATAAAGAAGAGGTCCGACTGTGGCTTCCCATCATCATGGTCTTTCTGGGCGCCCTCTTTACTGCGCTCGGCGTCTACGATAAATTGGGCAAATATGCCGGCGGCGGCTCCATTATCCCCATTACCGGCTTTTCCAATTCCATTACCAGCGCCGCCATGGAATTTAAGCAGGAAGGCTTCATCCTGGGTCTCGGCGCCAAGATCTTCACCATTGCCGGCCCCGTCATCGCCTACGGCACCGTGGCAAGTGTGGTGTATGGGGTTGTATATTGGATAACGACCATATTATAAAAATAGCCCTGCGGTTTTACCGCAGGGCTATTTGCATACTATGAAATTATCGGCAAATGGCGGCTCTGAAAGCGGAGAGTTCTGCGTCGCTGAGTGTAAGCGTGTCGGTATGCTTCGGGAAATCACCAAAAACAGTATGATAGTGGGTCAAAGCGGCCAGGCAACTTCCTTGATAAGATGGATGAGAGCCATCTTCGTCATACAAATTGATCTCCGGATGCTGCTTTGTAATATACAGAAAATTGGTTCCTACCGGGGATGCCTGGGCGCCGTAAAGCGCGGCCGCCTTTTGATACGCATCCGAGATAGACTGGGTCATACTTTCGGTTGTCCAGCCATGCTCTTTCAGTTCTGCGCGGCCGCTTTTTCTTCCCCATGTGGCATACAAGATCAGATCATCCACCCGATCTTTCAGTTTGCTGATCACGCAATCCAAGCCGCTGATAAATTCGTTGAAATTGGCGGCAGGCAAAAGACTCTGCTCTTGAATGAAACCAATATCGAATTTATGCTCGGTCAAAAGGGCATCCAGCGTTACGGTCACAGGATCTTTCTCATCCCCATAGCGGAGCAGCTTTCTGCCGCCTTGGGTAACGCTATGTACGGTAATATTTTTGCCGTTATTGATGGAGAGTTGTTCAAACATTGTCGGCATATCATTGTAAAATGTATAGCTATTTCCAATAAATAATACGTTCATCATGGTGCTTCCTCCAATCATCGTTTTTCTTGGGCGAAGGCTTTCCCTAATCGAATCGCTATTTCCAATCCTGATACAAGGGAGGCTTTATCCACCCATTCTTCCCTTGTGTGCATTCCCGCATAGGTGCTAACGCCGATGCAAAGGGCAGGTATCCCCAAGGAAAGCGGAATATTGCAATCGGTGGATGAACTTTTGAACAAAACCTTTTCGCCGATGACTTCTTCAATAATAGGGACTACGGTCTGCTTCAACCCATGTATCTTTACATCCTCAATATTCCCGCAGGGTCTGTCCCCCACCCGTGTTACACGGACCTGCACGTTCTCCGAACGGGCAGCTTCGAAAATCGCCTCAAACTGTGTTTGCATGATCTCAAGACACTCTCTGTTATCCGAGCGATACTCGCAAAGCATTTTGGCATTCTGCGCGATGGTATTTACCGATGTGCCGCCGGAAATTTCCCCCACATTATAGGTGGTATGGGAATTTTCTTTTTTGGGGACCTCCAATTTGTAAATTTCAGAAATGATTTCAGACAATTTTGCAATCGCATTGTCGTTGCCGAAATCGCCAAAGGAATGTCCGCCCTTTGTGAGCACTTCCACCTCATAGCGATGCGAGCCCACGCAGCGATCATTGACGATATTCATAACGCTGTCAAAAGAAATAAAGCGACTGATTCGTCCGTGAAAATCTTTAAAAAGCTGTCTTGTTCCTTTTAGATTTCCCAGACCCTCTTCGCAGGAATTACAGATGAACAAGAATCCTTTTTGGGGCATCAGCTCATTTTCTACAAAGAATTTTGCCATCATCAAAAGTACGGCAACGCTTGCGGTATCATCTGCCGCTCCGGGACAGTGAATCTTTTTACCATCATCAAAATACGACATCGGCTCGGTATCGGGAAAGACCGTATCGGTATGCGCTGCAAAAATAGTGATCTCATCGCTTCCCTCGCAATTTAGCGGCAAGATCACGTTGAGCGCTTCATCAATATAAACATCCGTTGCCCCCATATCGTCAAGCCAATTTTTGCAGTATGCCGCTCGCTTATGCTCAAAATTGGACGGCGCAGGAATCTCGCAAAGGTCTTTTAAGGCATCTAACATTTGTTGCCTGTTTTGCGCAATATACGATTGGATTTCGTTCTTCATACATTTTACCTCGCTTTGTTTAATTATATCACGCTGCCTATTTGTTGTAAATGCTTTTTAAAAACGACTAGTTGACACAAGCAGAAGGCTTCAGCATCGCCCTCCGTTGTTTATAGGATCATCAACAAGACAAATTTGTTATAGAAAAGAGCCCTCCCCTTTGATACAATAAAAGCAGATAGGAGGTTTTTTATTATGAACAACAAAAGCTGCAACCGCGTTATCGCCGAATACCTCATCGAGAATACCGAAAAAAGCGATATCATTATGGCGGTTTTTGAATACTTCAAATTGGACTGCCTGGAGCGAAGCAACATTTATCAGCCCCAGCTGGATGCCAAGATCACCGAATTCAACGAAGCCGAAGGCTGCGACGCAGAGATCCTGACCGCGATCATTGATATTGTGAAGGCAGGGCGAACCAACACCCGAAGCATTGAAAACGACCTGATCCAGCGGGTGGTCACCTATATCAACGCTCATCTGACCGAAGACATCAGCATTGAAGAGATCGCCAAAGAGGTCAATATCAGCTATTACTATATGTGCCATCTGTTCAAGAGCGTATACGGTGTTTCGGTCAATACCTTCCGCACCCAGAAGAGATTGGAGGCCGCCATCAAAAGGCTCCTCACCACCGATGAAAAGATCGCTGATATCGCCATTACCTATGGCTTCAATAATGTCAGCTATTTCACCGAGGTCTTCACTAAGATGGTGGGGCTTTCTCCCACCGCCTTCAAGAGCCAATACTCGGGAATTCATCTTCATGATTTCTATGAATTCAACGATATCCTCTCGGCCAAAAAATACCCCTTCCTTTCTATGATGAGCCCCACACTTCAAGAACTTGATCTTCCTTTCGAGAAGATCTCTGTGCAGGAGCCGAACCGCCAATTCCGCTTTCTCCATGAGGCGGCGATCATTGAATACCGCGGTGTTTTATATGCCTCCTGGTACCATTGCCATAAATTCGAACTGCAGGGTTATACCCCCATCTACGGCAAGCGCTCCTATGACGGCGGAAAGACCTGGAGTCGGCTGGAGCTGCTCTGCGAAGACCCAGCCAAAAAGATCATCTATTGCCCGCCGGTCTACGGCATCTGCGATGATACCCTCTATCTGCTGGTCAACCAAATGGTTGCCCCCGACCATATCCATTCTCTGGATCTCTTCCGCCTGAATAATGATACAGGGGAATTTGAGTTTTTATGGTCCCGCCCCATTCCCTTCAAGCTGAACACCAATGTG
>JAZUNB010000149.1:0-17820 GCA_045603925.1 Eubacteriales bacterium | reverse complement strand
ACCCATAAGGTGATCTGCTCCGAGGGTGATTGCGAGCATAATGCGGATGCAGAGCCCTGTACCGTTGTTGCCGATGAGGCCAACAATGTAGCGGCAGGCTACTATACTCCCGCTGTTTATGCCTTCACCTGCGAAGTTTGTGAAGGCGCTTGGACAGAAGAAGACGCCGAGTCCGTCAGCCCCGCTCCCTTCAGCGCGGTTCTGGATAAGGAAGTCTGCATGGCAGGGGATACCATCACTCTGACGGTCGTTCCCGCTATGGATGCCGAGATCGTTACTTATGATGTTGATGTTACTTATGATGAGAGCAAGCTGACCTGTGATGCTCCCGCCATCAGCGGTGCCACCGGTGAGGTCACCTTCACCTTCACCGTTGCAGACGGCCTCTCTGCCGTTAAGGCTGCCATCGATGTGCAGATCTCCAACATCAATGATGAGGAGCTGACCGCAAGAACTCCCACCGTAACCAAAGAATTCTTTGTGGGCGGTAAGGTTCCCGTTGCCGATGTTGAGACCAACGATCTGGCAACCGAGTTTACCATTTCTTCTTTTGAAGAACTGATCTGGGCCGCAAACAATTATACTTTGTTTGCTGCAGGCGATACTGTATATCTGACCACCGATCTGAACATTGCTGATTATGAAGGTGATTTTGCTGCCGACTTTACCGGCTTCGGTCGCAACATCAGCGATGCCACTAAGTTCTTGGCAAACTTCGACGGTCAGGGCCATACCATTACCGGTTATAATAATAACGAAGCCTTCTTCCCGAGAGTGGGCGCCATCACCATCAGCAACCTGAACTTTGAAGGCGCTGAGATGGGCGCTGAGGGTGCGAACCTGGGTTCCGGCGCCGCAGTTCTGCTGGGCGTGAATGCTCTGCCTAAGGTGGCCGGCTCTGTTGTGAATGTTAACAATGTTCACATTCGTGACTCTGTTTTGTGGGCTGCCGGAAATGCCGGTCTGATGATGGGCTTCCAGAACGGCCGTATCGCCCATGTTGTGTTCAATAACTGCTCGGTTGTTGGGTCTACCCTTGCTTCCGACGCTGCTCAGCCCGGTAACGGTATTTTCGCCGGTACCTTCAAGGGCTATGACGGTACCAACGGTATTGAACTGCATGATGTTGTGATCGCCGGCAATAAGATCGTGGGCGACATTGCTACCTATAATCACGGTCTGGTGATCGGTTATTGGAACCAGCAGTCCGCTCAGTTCCCCGCCGTATTTGAGAATGTTCTGATCCTGAACAACGTTGTGGAAAACAGCGGCACTTATGTAACCGTATTGCTCTCCCACCGTCGTGCAGGCTCCAGAGCCTATACCATTAAGAATGTGATCAGCATGAACAACCTGGTTGGCGCCAATGTTGAGGATGCTTCCTCTCTGGCTCCCATTGATAAGCTCTATGCTGATAGCAGCAGCACCATCAACGCTGATGCAACCGTTATTACCGATGTAGATCTTGTTGCATCCGGCAATGCCAAGACCTTTGCGGCGACCGCCGATGTTTTGGCTGTTGAAGCTGTATTGAAGTATTACAATGATTATACTTCCAACGACTGGGCTTTGGTAGACGGCGTATTGGTTCCCTCTGATGAGGAGATCACCTCTTATGTTGCTACCTTTAAGTTCTTTGATGAAACCGTGATCATCGGTACCGATGCCGAAGGCAAGCTGGTTGTGGATGAAGACACCGTTGCCAAGGTTGAGGCCGAGACCTGGGTCAATGAGACCACCGGTGAGGTAGAGGTCATTGATTGGACTGCTGTCCGCACCGCAGATGTTTCCTATAAGCTGAACTATACGCTGACTGTGGTAACCAACAACGACGGTACCCACAATATGACCTGCTCCGAAGAGGGCGATTGCAAGCATGAGAGCTTCAATATTCCTTGTACCAAGGTCGAGAAGGCAGAGAATGATGTTGCTGCCACCTATTTCACTCCCGGCGAGACCGGTTATACCTGCGAGATTTGCGGCGGTAACTGGTCTGAAGTGAATGAAGCTTCTGTCAGCCCCGCTCCCTTTACTGTGGAGCTGGATAAAGACGGTAACTATACCGCAGGTGCAACCGTAGAAGTCACCGTCAACATCGCCGAGGATGTAGATGTGGACTCCTATGATGTCACCGTTCTTTATGATCCTGCCGTTCTGATCTATGAAGGTGCTGATGGCTCCATCGCCCTGACCGGTCTGACCGAGGATACCGTGCTGACCTTTGCAGTTGCAGACGGTGTGGAAGTCGCTTCCTCCGATATCATTGCAACAGTTGCCAATATGGTGGTAGCAGGGAAGACCGCTAATGTTCGTACTCCCGAAGCTGCCGCAACGGTTGTTGTGGCTCCCAGAGTTGCCGCTTCCGATGTGGTCGCTGATGACGGTGTTGTGGATTATACCATCTCCGATATCGACGAACTGATCTGGGTTGCCAACAATATGTCCAACTTCGTTGCAGGCGATACTCTCTATATCGTCAACGATCTGGATATTACTGCTTATGATGAAACTGCCGATGCTACCTTTGCATCTCAGTTCTTCAGCCTGAAGCTGACTGCCGGCGTATCGGTAGACGGTGAAGGCCATACCATCAGCGGTTATAATACCAACGAACCCTTTATCAGCGGCATTTCCAATGCGGCGGTCCGTAACCTGACCTTCGCGAATGCCAATATGCCTCAGATGGTCACCAATGAGGGTTTGGTGCTGGGCGTAAACGTTGGTACCGGTAATGTTTCCGTGAAGAATGTTCATGTGAAGGATTCCTATATGCTGGCTCTGACCAACAATGCCTTCTTTATGGGCTTCTCCAACGGTAAGAATGCCAACTACACCTTTGAGAATTGTAGCGTTGTCAACTCTGTGGTCGAGACCTCCATGGAGGGCACTGAAGTTTATGGTAACAGTATGTTCATTGCGGAGTATAAGGGCTATGCAGGCTCCGTGATCACCGTTAAGGATGTGATCGTTGCCGGCAATAAGCTGATCTCCAACAATACCGCAAACCGCGGCGGCGGTCTGGTCATTGCCGACCTAAACGACCCCACCTTCACCCTGAACTTCGAGAATGTTCTGGTTGTGGATAACCTGGTTCAGAACGATGCGGAAGACTTCTGCGCTGTTCTGGTTACCCGCCGTGCCGGTACCGGCAGAACCTTCAATCTGAAGAATGTCTATTCTGCCAACAATATGCGCGGCACCGATATCACCGATGAGGCCTCTTTGGTTGCCATCAACCATCTGGTCTACGATGACAATGGCGCAACCGTAAATACGGAGGGTGAGATCTATGTAGACGCTCAGGTATTGGTGAATGTGGGCGGCGAGACTGCTGAGCAGCCCGTTGCGTTCAATACCGCTACCGCTCTGGCGCTCTACAATAAGAATACCTCCAATGATGTGGATGCTTCTTATGAAGCGGCGGAAGAGTACGACATTTATGTTGTGACCTTCAAGCTGCTGAACGGCAAGATCCTGCTGGCCACTGATGCCGCAGGCGTTTTGATGGCAGATGAAACTGCCAAGACCTATGTTGGCTATGAGAGCTGGCTGAATGCTAACGGTGAGACTGTTGCCATCGATTGGGCCGCAGCCTATACCGAGGATACTGTTTACTATGCTGCTGAGCACGTTGGCAGCCATATTGTCACCAAGGAAGGCGACAATGAAAACCACTATGTGGTATGTAACAACGATGGCTGTACCGCTCCCGAGCACAACTATGCTGTTGCTTGTACCGACGAGACCGCCGAGTATGTTGCTCCCGGTTACTTCACTCTGGGCAAGAATGTTTATGTCTGCGAAGTCTGCGGCGTAAATACCTGGAGCGAAGAGGTTGCTTCCTCTGCAGCAGATGCTCCTGCCATCGCAGGCGTTACCTTCAATGCAGAGAGCTATGCGGTTGATGAGACTGTATCTGCCAATCTGACCGCTGTGTCCGATGCAGATCTGGCCGGCTTCACCGCAGTTGTGACCTATGACGCAGAGAAACTGACCTATGTGGATGTTACCTGCTCCGATAAGGTATTGATCACCGTTGCTCCCGCAATGGATGAGGTCACCGGTACCGAGATCGCCGGCAAGCTGAATGTAACCGCTCTGTCTGCCGACGGTATGTCGATGACCGACTATGCCTTCACTCTGAACTTCACCGCAAAGGTGACCGAGGATGCTACCGCAGCCATCTCTGCCGAGATCGGCTATGCAGTTCTGGGCAACCTGACCAAGGTGACCCCGCTGAACGCTTCTGCCGGTTCCGACACTGTGGAGCTGTCTGTAGCCCCTGCAGTGGATCCTCTGGAGCTGTGGGACTACACCATCGGCACCGACGGTACCGTTACCCTGACTGCTTATAAGGGCAACGCTACGGATATCGTAATGCCCGCCACCCTGACCATCGACGGTTATACCCGCGTTGTCAGCACCGTCGGCACAAACATCTTCAAGGATAATACCTCCATCACCTCTGTTGTGATCCCCGAGGGTGTCAAGTATGTTTACGGTTCTGCCTTCCAGAATTGTACCGCTCTGGCAAGCGTCAGCTTCCCCGAGAGTCTGGTCAGCATCAGCGGTTTTGCTTTCAGCGGCTGTAATGCTCTGGTCAATGTGACCATTCCTGCCAATGTAACCTCCATCGGCAAATATGCCTTCAATACTGCAAGAAGTCTGAAGAGCGTTGTCATCGAGGGTCTGGATGTTACCATCGGCGCATCCGCATTCCCTGCTCATGTTATTCCTACCTCTGTGTGGACCTGTGAGATTGTAGACGGCAAGGTAATTATTACCGGCTATACCGGCGATGCTACCGAGCTGACCGTTCCCGCTTATGCAGTGGTAGACGGCGTTCGCTATCCTGTAACCGTAATCGGTGACGGCACCTTTAAGGACAACGATACTCTGGAGAAGGTTGTGATCTCTGAGGGCATTGTATCCCTCAATTCCAATTCCTTTAAGAATTGCGCCAACCTGACCGAGGTGATCTTCCCCTCCACCCTGAAGAATATTTATGGCTCCAGCTTTGAATCTTGCAGAAAGCTGACCAATGTCACCTTCCCCGAGGGTCTGGAGTATATCGGTAGTCTGGCATTCAGCAAGTGCACCAGCCTGACCGAGGTTACCATTCCCTATACCGTAACCGAGATCGGCCGCTATGCCTTCTTTACCTGCAGTAAGCTGGCCACCGCAACCATCTATAATCCCGAGATCGTTCTGGGCGAGTGCGCCTTCGACGAGACCACCGAGATCATCTATAAGGAAGCCATTAAGGTTCCCCATCTGGAGATCGATCCCGCCAATACCAACCTGGCAGTAATGAATTGGGCCAGCGGCTTCGGCTGCAAGGCCACCAAGCTGTACTATGGCTATGCCGGTACCGAAGAAGTGGATATCAGCACCTGGGCGAAGTTCACCGTTGCGATTCCTTCCGACATCCGTAACCGCGACGACGGTCCTGCCGACGGTGAGGTTTATGTATGTCCCGCTCCCGGTTACTATGCATTCTGGATCGTTTATACCGATGCCGAAGGCAATACCAACCAGTACGGTCAGCTGCTGGAGATCACCTCCACCATCGATGAGAACTATGGTAAGCCCTATCTGGAGCTGGATGCTTCCGGTAAGGTAGCTCGCTTCAATACCAACGGTACTACCGTTCAGAAGATGTATTGGGGCTTCATCGGTGATGAGAACTATACCTATACCACTTGGGATGAGTTCTGTACCAGAGTTCGTTCCAACGATACCTACCGTCCCGATTACGGCGTGCAGAACGGCGAAGGCTATATCATGGAGCAGGCCGGCTATTGGAGATTTGTTATCGTATACTTCGATGCACAGGGAAGCCGTCAGGAGCGGTACTTCACCGTTGAGTGTACCAACCCCGCCAGCGCTCCCTCCATCGACAACAGCGCACTTTCCAACATCGGCGTTCTGGTGAACGAAGATGAGTACGCTGCCAAGGTATACTATGGTTACATCGGAACCGAGAACACCAAGTATGTGGACTTTGATACCTTCAAGGCCACCGCTACCGATTTCCAGACCAGCTTCGGACCCAAGCCCGGCACCGGATTTGCAGTTACGAAGGCGGGCTATTGGAGATTTGTAATCAACTATACCGTAAACGGTGCCAATAAGGATGCCATCTGCACCATTTATGTAAATGAAGCAGATCTGGCACTGGGTGTACCCAAGCTGACCCAGAACGGTAACGCCTTCACCTTAGATTACAACGGTTCTACCGTTTCCAAGATGTATGTGGGTTACCTGGGCACCGAGTATGTTGAGATCGATAGCTGGAATGATTACACCACCTATCGTCAGACCAACAATACCTACTATGGTCCCAAGGACGGCACCGTGACCGCTCTGGGTACCGATGCAGGCTATTATACCGTTGTATTGAGCTTCAATAACGGCGGTTCCGATCAGCTTGCCTTCTATACCTTTCAGGTTGCCTGATTGAATCACCGATCTTCCTGCGGGGCATTTCGCCCCGCAGGAAGAAATCGTGCTTTTAGGGTAGAGCGAGAAATCCGAACCCGCCACAAAACGGTATATTTCGGTGCTTTTTACACGCTTTATCCTCGCAAGGCGTCAGCCTTGCTTCATCTAAATCGAGCAAAAATCCCTCGAAATCTTCTCGTTTTGAGGTGGAAGATCTAAAAAAGTGCGGATTTTTGCGGGGTCAAGGACAAAACGCAACCAATACCGGCGTATTGGTGAGTATTTTAACGAAGATTGAGCGAAAATCCGCCTTTTTTTAGACGAAGTTCGGATATTTCGCTCTACCCTAAGGAGGAACTCCAATGAAGAAAATGAATTGGCTTTCCGGCTTGCTGGCAGTGATGATGGTCGTTTCCATGATGACCGGATTTGTATTGCCTGCCTCTGCCGCCGAAGCCGACTGCAGCAACGGTCATACCGTTGTGATCGATGAAGAGATCCCTGCCCTTTGCGAGGATCCCGGCTATACCGCCGGAAGCCATTGCTCGGTCTGCGGGCAGGTGATCAAGGCGCAGCAGGAAATTCCGGCGTTGGGTCATAATCTGGAATATTTCGATTCCAAGCTTCCCACCTTTACCCGCCCCGGCTGGAATGCCTATGAAGACTGTACCCGTTGCGCTTATACCACTTATGTGGAGATCCCGATGCTGGATGTCCGTCCCATCGAGGATTATGAGACCTTTGTATTGTATCTGTCCTTCCTGGAAGAGCTGGCCTTCAGCTATGCCAACGAAGTTCCCGGTGTGGATCCTTTGAATCTGGTGATCAAGTATATCCGTACCGGTGTAGACCGCTATAACTCCGGCTCCTGGGGTATTATGGCCGGCTATGAGGATGCAGATTTTGCAAAATATGTGGCAGATGTAGAGGATATGCTCAATTCCGAGCTGACCTCTCCCGATGAGATGGTTGCCATCAGCAGCCTGAAGGACATTAAGAATTTCACCCTTCCCAACGGGGATGTGGTGGATTTCGGCCATATGTTCGGCACCATGGACATTACCTACCACAATAATTTCGGCGAAAACCACGCCGATGTGGGCGGTTGGTCCGGCGACCTGGTCGACCTTTTGGAGTTTGCCGATTACGGCAAGGTCAGCGGCGACCTGGAAGAGATGGTGGCGGAGATCACTGCCGATTATCTCGGCAAAAACCCGCCTGCAGGTTCTGCGGTGGGCAGCTTCAATATTACCGATATCTACGGTGACTTGGATGCCTTTTATCTGATGGATCAGTTGAAGGGTACCGAATATGAAATGGGTATGCTCTCTCAGATGATCATGGCCTATTGCACCGAGGACCTCAGCGATGAGGACCGCGCGGCTTATCTTCTGAACCACCGTCTGGACGGCGTTACTCTGCGTACTACTGTTCGGGAAGCGGTGTACAACGCTTATACCGGTAATAAGGTCATCGCTACCCTGGAGGGGACCCGCGAATTCCAGTCCAAGGATCTGACGGCTCTCAGAAAGGCAGTCTGCTATGCCTTTGCCGATTATCTTTGCAAGCTGGCAGGCGATTATGTGGAGGTGACGGAGAATCCTTATCTCACTCCCTTCAGCGTAAAGACCTCCATTCTGGCTCCCGGTATCACCCAGGAGATCAAGCAGGCCACTGCCGCCGATGGCAAGCAGATGGTCTATTACATCGCCACCGCCGATATTAATCGCGACGATGTAAATGTTTACGCCAACTATCGGGACAACGACCCCACCACCTGGGGAATGGCTACTGTTCTGGAGCAGGCCAAGGCCGCCCAGAATAAGTACGGCGATCCCGAAAGTGAGCATTATATTGAAAACTATAACGTGATCGCTTCTACCAACGGCGCCGGCTATAATATGGCGACCGGTGAGCCCAGCGGCCTTCTGGTCATGGGCGGTAAGGAGTATCAAGGGATCAACAGCGGCGGCTTCTTCGGTATTCTGAAGGACGGCACTGCTGTGATCGGCACCACCGAGGAATATAATACGATCTATAAGGATCAGGTGAAGGAAGGTATCGCCGGCTTCGGTTATACCCTGATCGAGGACGGTAAGATCGTTGCCACCGATAAGTCCTCCCGCGCCAGCCGTACCGCAGTGGGTATCACCCGCACCGGTAAGGTGGTTCTGATGGTGCTGGATGGCCGTCAGGAGCCGATCTCCTGCGGCGGTAACATTGTGGAGATCGCTCAGATCATGCTGGATGCAGGCTGTGTTGAGGCTGTCAATCTGGACGGCGGCGGTTCTACCACCTATGTGGCCAAGCAAGAGGGCGCCGAGGAATTGGCAGTGGTCAATAAGCCCTCCGACGGTACGGCCCGTTCCGTCTCCACCTCGCTGATCATGGTTTCCACCGCCCCCAGCTCCACCGCCTTTGATCATGCGGTATTGAAATCCGATTATGATTATATGACCGTAGGCTCCTCCATGCAGATCGTTGCCGAAGGCGTCAGCGCCACCGGTAATGCGGCAGAGCTTCCCGAGGGCATTACCTGGGAGGTCTCCAATACCCGCTGGGGCTCCATCACCGAAGACGGTGTGTTCACCGCCAAGCGGTTTGGCTCTGTGGATGTGAATCTGCTGTTGGGCGATACCGTCATCGGTACCAAGACCATCAATATCGTAACCCCCGAAAAGGTTTACTTCAGCCGTACCGATATCGATGCGGTATACGGTCAGAAGACCGCTCTTCCGGTTGTGGCTTTGTATCAGAATAAGCCTGTTGCCATTCTGGAGAGTGATGTGGTCTTTACCATCAGCAATCCCAAGGCCGGCGTGATCGAGGGCTTCAGCTTTACCGGCAATGAGGCCTCCGGCATCAAGAATCTGGAGATCTATGTTGCTCTGGCGGCCGATAGCTCCGCTACCGCCGCTTTGAAGATCGCGCTCTATAAGCAGGGCGAGGCCACCTTCGATTTCGATCAGGCTACCGGCGGAAACCGTCAGTTTGCCTGGTATCGTGAGGTCTCCAATTCCATTACTGAGGATAATACCCTCTATGAGATCGTGGATCCTGCTGAGGATATGGTCACCTCCTATACCTTCGCCATCGATATGACCCAGATCCCCATCCCCGGTCAGCTGAACGACCTGATCTATATGCTGCCCGGCGCAGGGGAAGAGGGGGCTTCTGCCTGGACCTTCCTTTGCCAGCTGGCAGAGCGTATCAGTGTGCTCTCTACTGTAGAGCCGGTCATCTATTTCGATGATGACTTTGAGGTAGATTATTCCAACCTCACCTTGGTCAATGAGTATTTCGAATTGACCGATACCATCTATAATGAGGAAGACAATTCCTTGCGTCTGGTGCTCAATTGGATCGATCAGACCAAGGCCATTGATGCCACTATGGCCAATCCCTTGTGTATCGTCAGCGGCGTGAAGCTGACTCCCAAGGCCGATGCCAAGTGGGGTGAAAACGGCCGCCTGATTGCGGTGAATACCGGTAAGGTCGGTTATGAGATCTATATGCGCGCCAATGCGCTGTATTCCTTCTCTCAGAAGCCCGATAATCAGGCAACTTACGGTCTGTATCCCTATATCAACCCCAATGATCCTGTGGATAAGGGCGGCTACTTCAGCGGCACCTATGCAGAGCTGGAGGATACCTACACTCTGGTGAAGACCCTCCGCAACGGTTGGATCAATGAGACCGGCGGCTTTGCTTATTATGTAGACGGCGTGAAATATACCGGCGTGAAGGCGGTAGACGGCGTTTACTATGATTTCGGTGAAAACGGTATCAATGCGGGTCAGACCGAGTATACCGGTCTGTTCTTGGATGAGGATGCCGGCGTTTATCGCTATGCCAAGCTGGGCGCTCTGGCTACCGGCTGGCAGATGATCGGCACCGAATGGTATTATTTCGATCCCGCCACCAAGGCGGCGGTAACCGGCACCTTTGAGTATACCAATGAGCTCACCTATGAAATGGATGAGACCGGTAAGCTGGTAAAGGGCTGCTGGAAGAAGTGTATCTTCGGTACCCGTTATTACTACGGCCCCTCCTTCCATAAGAAGGGCTGGCAGATCATCGACGGCAACCGCTACTATTTCCATAATTCCTATCGCTATGAAGGCTTCCGTTGCGTGCAGGAGTCCAATAGCAAGAATTTCGATTGGTATGACTTCGGTACCGACGGTATCTGTAAGGCAGAGACCATCCCCGATGGCTTCTATACCGATGCAGACGGCAGCCTCAGCTATGTGGTCGGCGGTCTGGCCCAGAAGGGTCTGCATAAGATCGACGGCGCTTACTACTTCTTTGATTACTACGGCCATGCAGTGGTTGGCACCAAGTATGCCGATACCACCCATTGCGATCTGCGCACCGGTGTTTATACCTTCGGTGAGGATTATAAGGCAGTCAACGGCTTGCAGAAGCAGGCAGACGGGAAGACCTACTATTATGTGAACGGTCAGCCCAAGCAGGTCGGCCTGATTCAGATCGACGGCGATTATTACTTTGTCGGCGGTGCAGGCGGAACCATCATTGTGGATCAGGAAAAATATGTATGGCAGGGTAACGGCTTGTTGCCCGAGAGCACTTATGCATTCGGACCTGACGGTAAAATGCTCAATGGCATTGTGGAAAGAGACGGTGCACTCTATTATTACGAAAACGGCAAGTCGAAGCAGGCCGGTTTGATCGAGGTCGATGGGGCTTACTATTTTGTGGGCGGTTCCAAGGGCGAGATCACAATGAATGAGAGCAAGTATGTCTGGAAGAGCAACGGTCTGTTGCCCGAGAGTACTTATGCATTCGGACCCGACGGAAAAATGCTCAATGGCATTGTGGAAAAAGACGGAGTGCTGTGCTATTATGTGCAGGGCAAGCCCAAGCAGGCCGGCCTCATTGAGATCGACGGTGCTTATTACTTCGCAGGCGGCGCCATGGGCGAGGTGACTGTGAATAAAGTTCAGTATATCTGGAAGAGCAACGGTTTGCTCCCTGCTGCCAATTATGAATTCGGTCCCGATGGCAAGATGCTGAATGGCATTGTGGAAAAGAACGGCGTATTGCTGTATTATTCCATGGGTAATCCCAAAACAGCGGGCTTGGTTGAGGTAGACGGTGCGTATTATTTTGCCGCCGGCTCCCGCGGCGAGGTTGTGGTGAATGCAACCAAGTATGTATGGCAGGGCAATGGCCTTCTGCCCGAGGCGACCTATGAGTTTGGCCCCGATGGTAAGATGCTGGACGGCATTGTGGATAAAGACGGTGTTCTTTACTACTATGTAAACGGCCAGCCCAAAACAGCCGGTCTTGTGGAGATCGATGGCGACTATTATTTTGCCGGCGGCTCTAAGGGCGAGCTTACTCTGAATAGCAGTAAGTATGTATGGCAGGGCAATGGCCTTCTGCCCGAGGCGACCTATGAATTTGGTCCCGATGGTAAGATGCTGGACGGCATTGTGGAAAAAGAGGGCGTGCTGTACTATTATGTGCAGGGTAAGCCCAAGCAGGCCGGTCTCATTGAGATCGACGGTGACTATTATTTTGCCGGCGGTGCAAGAGGCGAGCTCTCGGTAAATAAGACCCAGTATATCTGGAAGAGCAACGGTCTGTTGCCTGAGGCAAACTATGAGTTTGATGCCGAAGGTAAGATGGTGAACGGTTTCTTTGAGAAAAACGGTGTTCGCTATTATTACGAAAACGGTAAGCCTGCAAAGGTTGGTTTGAACTATGTGGACGGTTACTACTACTTTGTGAAGTATGACGGTTCGCTGATCGTCAACCAGTCTTATTACACATGGGAGACCAACGGTCTCTCGGTGCAGATGACCTATATCTTTAATGAATTGGGTCAGGTGATCGGCTAAAATTCCGCACAGCCTCCCCTCGGGGAGGCTGTGCATAGCTTAAACCACATCAGGTCTGCTTGGTGTGGTTTAAGGTATTAAACTTTTTGAGGAATGTAATGAATTCAAAACAAGTTTTTCATAATGCAAAATGGATCATTATCTGCAAGCTGGTTCAATCCCTTCTGCAGTTGGTGGTCGGAATGCTTTGCGCCCGCTATCTGGGGCCATCGGATTACGGACTGATCAACTATGCTGCATCCATCACAGCCTTTGCGCTTCCGCTGATGAAGCTTGGCTTTGATGCGATTATGGTTTATGAATTGGTGGCAGAGCCGGAAAAAGAGCGGGAGATCATGGGGACCGCGCTGCTGCTGAATATATTGTCCTCTATTCTTTGTATCGGAGGAGTGGCCGCCTTTGTTTCAGTGGTCAATGCAGGGGAACCGATCGTATTACTGGTTTGCCTTTTGCATAGCAGCTCCGTCTTTTTTGCCGCCTTGGAAATGGTGCAGTATTGGTTTCAATATAAGTTGATGTCCAAATACCCTTCCGTGGTGATGCTGCTGGCATATGTGGTGGTATCGGCCTATCGGATCGTCCTGCTGATCACCGGAAAAAGTGTATATTGGTTTGCCTTGACCAATTCCATTGATTTTGGTTTGATCGGAGTTGCGTTGGTATTCCTTTACTTGAAAAAGGGGAGCGGCTTTTCCTTCTCTTGGGCGCGGGCCAAGCAGATGCTGAATAAGAGTAAGCATTATATTTTGGCCGCTTTGATGGTAACCGTCATCCAGAATACAGATCATGTAATGCTGACCAATTTAATTGATGAGTCGGAAAACGGGCTGTATTCGGCAGCCATTACCTGTGTGTCTACTGTTCAGTTCGTTTATATCGCCATTATCGATTCCTTCCGGCCGGTGATCCTGTCGGCTAAAAATGAGAATACAGCAGAGTATCAGAATAATATTTCCCGGCTTTACAGCATTATTTCGTATATGTCGATTGCTCAAGCGGTCTTATTCTGTTTGTTTGCCAAACCGATCATATGGTTGCTTTATGGAGAGGCCTATTTCGGTGCCATTCCGGTTTTGCGGATCCTGGTTTGGTATTTTCTGTTTTCGGCCATGGGAACGGTGCGGAATATCTGGATTTTGGCGGAGCAGAAGCAACGCTACCTTTGGATCATCAATCTTTCCGGTGCGCTGTTTAATGTGGCGCTCAATGGGGTAATGATCCCGCTGTGGGGAGCATCCGGTGCCGCCGCCGCTTCTTTATTAACGCAATGCTTTGCCAATTTCATTTTAGGCTTTATCTTAAAGCCTATTCGGGAAAACAATCGGCTGATGCTTCGAGGCTTGCATCCGCGCTTTTTTGCAGACGGCTTGAAAAGAACTGTCCAATTGGTGCTGAAAAGAGGAAAATAAACAATGAAAAAACAGATATGGCTCTTTGCGCTGTTGGTGGTTTTAATGACCGCGCTTATCTTTTTGGGCTCGGCCAAAAATGAAGCAACCAGCCATGGAAACAGCAATTCGGTGGCCCAGATGGTCACCCCGATCCTGGATCAGGTGACCGATACCAAGGGTCTGGATGTCAATCTTCTGATCCGCAAATCCGCCCATCTCATTGAGTTTGCGGTGCTGGGCGCCCTGGTCTTATGCCTGCTGCTGCAATTGCAGAAAGCAGTATGGTTCGGCTACGGTTGTTTTTATGTGTTATTGATCGCTGTTATCGATGAATATATTCAGACCTTCTCCGACCGTTCGGGGAAGGTAGAGGATGTCTTGCTGGATCTTTTCGGCGCGTTGCTGGGCTTTGCGCTGGTGGCCGCCGTTGCAAGACTTAAAAGAAGAAAAGAAAGGAACTCCAAGTGAACGAGCATACCCATACCCCCGAAGAACAAAAGAATACCCACCATCATTCCCATCATCACCATCACCGTCATCATCATTCCCGCAAGCGGCGGAGCAAGAAGGAGAGCAAGTTCAAGCGCTTCCTTCGCCATAATAAAAAGACGCTGCTGCGGATCGCAGGGATCATGGCGATCATCGCCCTGATCGTTTTGATCGCAGTATTGCTGGATGGCCGTATCCTTTTCCGCGAGGAGCCCTCCCAGGAGGGTACCAACGCCATGAAGGAGACAAGCTCTACCATTCAGCTGGAGGTCCCCTTCTTTACCAAGGAGGTCTCCCTGGTCTCTCCCGCAGTGACGGCTTATATGAAGGCGGAGGATGAGGCCTCCATCCATGAGATCATCGCCCGCTATGATAATGAAGAGGATTCCAACCGTCTGGATATTGGGCTGCCGGTTTCTCTTTCCTATGCAGTCACCGGCATTCCCGATGGCTATACGGTGAAGAAGGCGGAATTTGTGGTGTCGGAATATGCGGATTTCTCCGCCTCCAAGGTCTATACCCCCGCCCCGGGAAAAACCGGTGTGGAGGTCTATCACCTGAAGACGGCTACCACCTATTATTACCGCGTGGATCTTACCCTTTCCAACGGTTCTGTTACCAGCGCCTCCGGCAGCTTTAAGACGGCGGATACTCCGCGGATCCTCTCGGCAGAGGGCGTTTATAACCTCAGGGATATCGGCGGCTGGAAGACCGCAAGCGGAAAAGCCATCAAGCAGGGCGTTCTGTATCGCGGCACCGAGCTGGACGGCACGGTGGATTCCGGCTATTCCATTACCTCCAATGGGGTCAATACCATGCTGGCCACCTTCGGCATCCGCACCGATATGGATCTGCGCTATGCAGAGGATAATCCCTATGGCTCCGATGCCTTGGGCAGCGGCGTGGAGCATATTTATTACGGCGCCCAGATGTATTCCGATATCTTCGGGGCGGAAGGCAAGGCGGCTATGAAGAAGCTGTTCTCCGATCTTGCCGATGAGAGCAACTATCCTGTTTATCTCCATTGCACCCAAGGGCTGGACCGTACCGGCACCGCCTGCTATGTGCTGGAGGCGTTGCTGGGTGTCAGCGCAGAGGATCTGATGCGGGATTATCAGCTTTCCGCCCTCCATCATAAGAGCCTTTGGGCGATGGATCAGATGAATACCTTTGTGGCGGATTTCAATGCCTTGCAGGGCAATGATCTGCAGGAAAAGGCCGAAGGCTATCTCCTTTCCATCGGCGTGACCGCCGCGGAGATCGAAAGTATCCGTACCATCTTTTTGGGAGCATAAAGCTTATGAAAAAGATCCGTTTTCTCCGGCTGACGGCGGTGATCCTGCTGGGCGCGGTGTTTGCGGTGTCGGCATATAAGATCCTCCATACCGTTGTGGCTTATGAACGCAGTAAAGAAAACCATGAAGCGGTCAGTCGGGAGCATGTAACGGTATTGGAGCCCCCCGCCCCCGTGGGGGAGCTTCCCCCCGCCGAAACAGCCCCTATTCGGGTGGATTTTCAGCAATTGCTTGGGGAAAATGCCGATGTGGTGGGCTGGATCTATTGCGCCGATACCCCCATCAATTATCCGGTGGTGCAATCTGTTGATAATGCATATTATCTGCGCCGCGGGCTGGATAAGAACTATGACATCGGCGGTACTGTCTTTATGGATTACCGCAGCGATGCCCTTTTGCAAAACCGCAATACGCTGATCTATGGGCATAATATGAAAAACGATACCATGTTCGGAACCCTGGTGCATTATAAAGAGCAAAGCTATTATGATGCCCATCCCACCCTTTGGTATCTCACTCCCCAAGGGGATTATAAGATCCAATTGATCGCAGGGCTTGTTACCGAGGAGGATTCAACCGTTTATCGGGACTATCCCTCCCAAGAGACCCTGACCGCCGCTTTAAAGGAGGCTATGGCTCTCTCGACCTTCCGATCGGAGGTGGACCTTGGAGAAGTGGAGCAGATCATCACCATCTCCACCTGCTCCTATGAATTTGAAGAAGCCCGCTATGTATTGCTGGGTACCTTGAAGAAGATCTAAAAAAGGCTGTAAAAAATCTTTCGATTTTTTACAGCCTTTTTTTATTTGTAGCAACGGTATAAGAAGGTCACGATCTGCGCCCGTGTGCAGGACTTTCCGGGGGAGAAGGTGGTGGCGGAGGTGCCGGTGGTGATATTTTGCTTCACCGCCCAAAGCACCGCCTTGGCGTAATAAGCCGTTGGGCCCACATCGGTAAAGGGATTGGCAACACCCTCTTCCGGAGCCCCTTGAGAGCGCCAGAGGAAGGTCACGATCTGCCCGCGGCTGCAGAAGGAGCCGGGGGAGAAGGTGGTAGCAGAGGTGCCGGTGGTAATTCCATTCTCCACCGCCCATAGAACGGCGGTGTAATAATAAGCCCCTTCCTTCACATCGGTGAAGGGCATAGCCGAGGAGCGGGGAATGGGACTTCCTGCCGCCCGCCAGAGGAAGGTCACGATCTGGGCGCGGGTGCAAGCACCGGCAGGGGAGAAGGTGGTGGCCGAGGTGCCGGTGGTGATGTTGTTTTCCACCGCCCAAAGCACCGGATCATAGTAATAATCCCCCTCCTTCACATCGGTGAAGGGGTTGGAGGGCTTGGTCAGGCGGGTCCCTTCGGCGGTAACGGTATCGCGGTGGCCGCAAAGGGAGCAAAGGCGGGTCTTGGTGCCGTCCTTCTCGTAGGTGGCATCCTCATTGTAAACATACTCGGAATAGGTATGGTTCAGCGCCGTACCGCTTGCGGCAACGGTATGGGTCTCACCGCACCCGTGATCGCAGAAAGCGGTCTTGGTACCGTCAATGCCGCATTTGGCATCGCCGTTATAGGCATAGTTGCTGTAGGTATGGTTCAGCGCCGTGCCGACTGCGGCAACGGTATGGGTCTCGCCGCACCCGTGATCGCAGAAGGCGGTCTTGGTGCCGTCAGTACCGCACTTGGCATCGTTGTTATACTCATAGACCGTAAAGAGATGCTCCAAGGGATCCAGGGGAGTAGAGGAGAGCGGAGTATTGCAGATCTCGCAATAGACCCGCTCCATTCCCCCTTGGCCGCAGAAGGGCCGATCGATCTCGGTCTTGGGGGTATGGGCCTTGAGAGGCGTATTCCTATCGGGGAGCTCCTGATAATAATCGGTGCAGTTTTGGCAACTGTAAATGTATTTGCCCTGCTCCTTGCAGGTGGGCGGAGTGTATTGCTCTTGGATCCGGTGCCCCAAGGCGGCGGTGTAATTATACACCGCGGTTTCTCCGCAATCCAGGCAAACACCCAGGGTATAGCCCTTGGTGCAACCGGCGGCAATGACCTGCTCGGCATAGCGGTGGCCTCCATTGAGCCAATCGGTCACTTCCTTGGTTTCTTTGCAATGAGCGCATTGATAGGTGGTAACGGCGGGCTGATGGCAGCTGCCGTCGGTATGCCCGATGGCCTCATATTGATGGTTGCCGTTGGCGGGCAGTATTTCCAGAATCTGCTCCTCTTGGCAGTTTCGGCAAGAGCGATACCGCTTTCCTGCAAGGCAGGAGGGCGCCAGAAGCTGCTCCTCGCCGAAAATATGGGTGATGGCGCTGTAGGCATCCTCGCAATAGCAACGGTAGA
>JAZUNB010000148.1:0-3997 GCA_045603925.1 Eubacteriales bacterium | reverse complement strand
TAGCTACAACATCTTGGCACTCAGCACGACATGGCTACGATCCGACTTCGTCCCGACGCTATCGATCCCGGTATCGGTGGCCAAACGGGCTTGAATTTGGCTATGCAATTGGAACGCAAGGGCATTTTAAAAGAGTGCGGCGTGGAATTGCTTGGCACCAGCGGGGAATCCATTGAGCGGGCAGAGGATCGGGAGCTGTTTAAGGAAATGTGCCAGTCTATCGGAGAGCCGGTCATTCCTTCTGAAATCACCTACAATATGAACCAGGCTCGTGAGGCTGCAAAGCGGATCGGGTATCCTGTGGTTCTGCGTCCTGCTTTTACCCTGGGCGGTACCGGTGGCGGCTTTGCGGATAACGAGGAAGAATTGATTGAGGTCTGCCTCAATGCGTTTAAGCTGTCTCCTGTGCATCAGGTTTTGGTGGAAAAGAGCGTCAAGGGTTATAAAGAGATCGAATTTGAGGTTATGCGGGATTCCAAGGACCATGCCATCACCATCTGCGGTATGGAGAATATCGATCCTGTGGGCGTTCATACCGGCGACTCCTTGGTAGTGGCCCCCATTATGAGCCTCAATGACCATGACCTGAAGATGCTCAACGACAGCGCCATTAAGATCATCCGCGAGCTGAAGATCGAGGGCGGCTGTAATGTGCAGTTTGCGCTGAACCCCCATTCCAGCGAGTATTACCTCATCGAGGTCAATCCCCGCGTCTCCCGCTCCTCCGCTCTGGCCTCCAAGGCTTCGGGCTATCCCATCGCCCGGGTGGCCGCCAAGATCGCGGTCGGCATGGCGCTGGAGGATATTGCCATTGCCAATACCAACGCGGCCTTTGAGCCCCGCCTGGATTATGTGGTGGCCAAGCTGCCCCGCTTCCCCTTTGATAAGTTCCCCACCGCCCCCAATACTCTGGGTACCCAGATGAAGGCCACCAGTGAGGTTATGGGCATCGGCTCCACCCTGGAGGAATGCCTGCTGAAATCGGTACGCTCTCTGGAGATCGGCGCCTGCCATTTCCATCTGCCCAAGTTTGATACCAAGACCGAGGCGGAATTGCTGGAGTATATTGAAGAGTTCAAAGATGATAACATCTTCGCCGTCACCGAGCTGATGCGCCGCGGCGTGACCCCGGAGAAGCTCCACGAGGTCACCAAGATCACTCCCTATTTCCTGGAAGCCTTCGCCCGCATTGTGGCCATGGAAAAGAAGGTGGCCGAGAATAAGGGCAGTGTCGAGATCTTGGCCGAAGCCAAGAAGATGGGCTTTGGCGATAAGTTCATCGCCCGCCTTTGGGGAATGAAGGAGATCGAGGTCTATACCCTGCGTCGGGAAAAGGGCATCGTCCCTGTTTATAAGATGGTGGATACCTGCCATACCAACGCATATATCCCTTATTTCTATTCCTCCTATCAGGATGAGAATAAATCCATTTTGACCGACCGCAAGAAGATCATCGTTCTGGGCGCAGGCCCCATCCGTATCGGCCAGGGCGTGGAATTCGACTATTCCACTGTTCATGCGGTGACGACCATTAAGAATTCCGGCTATGAAGCCATAATTATCAATAACAATCCCGAGACTGTTTCCACCGACTATACCTGCTCCGATAAGCTGTATTTCGAGCCTCTGACCACCGAGGATGTCATGAACATCATCGAGTTTGAAAAGCCCATCGGCGTTATCGCTTCCCTGGGCGGTCAGACCGCCATCAACCTGGCAGAGCCTCTGATGGAGCGGGGAGTCAAGATTATCGGTACCGATTGCGCCGCTATCGAGCGCGCCGAAGACCGCGGCTCCTTTGAGCGGATCCTCAAGAGCCTGGATATTCCCCAGCCCCGGGGTCAGGCGGTCACCAAGATCGAAGACGGTGTAAAGGCCGCCGCCGAGATCGGCTATCCGGTTTTGGTGCGCCCCTCCTTTGTGTTGGGCGGAAGAGCCATGCAGATCGTTGCCGATGAGCAGCAGCTGCGCCATTATCTGAAGACCGCAGTAGAGATCGATGAGGATAAGCCTGTTTTGGTGGATAAATATATCCAGGGTAAAGAGGTCGAGGTGGATGCCATCTGCGACGGGAAGGATGTCTTTGTCCCCGGTATTATGGAATTGGTAGAGCGTACCGGCATCCATAGCGGCGACTCGATCAGTGTTTATCCTACCTTCAGCATCTCCGATAAGGTGAAGGGCATCATTCTGCAGTATGCCAAGAAATTGGGTCTGGGCATCGGCATTGTGGGTCTTTATAATATCCAATTCATTGTGGATAAGAACGATAATGTCTTTATCATTGAGGTCAATCCCCGTTCCTCCCGTACCGTTCCCTTCCTCTCTAAGGCTACCGGCTATAGCCTGGCCGATATTGCTACCGAGGTCATTCTGGGCAAGAGTCTCAAGGAGCAGGGCATCTTTAATAACTATCCCGTAGAGAATAAGCGTTGCTATGTGAAGGTTCCTGTGTTCTCCTTCAGCAAGATCCGCGGTCTGGATGCTTATCTCTCTCCCGAGATGAAGTCCACCGGTGAGGCCATCGGTTATGACGATAAATTCAACCGCGCCCTCTATAAGGGTCTGCAGGCTTCGGGTATGAAACTGCAGAACTACGGCACTGTTTTTGCCACCATCGCCGATGATGATAAGGAAGAGGCCCTGCCTCTGATCCGTCGATTCTATAATCTGGGCTTCAATATTCAGGCTACTGCGGGGACTGCCAAGTTCTTAAAGGAAAACGGCATCCGTACCCATGTGCTGAAAAAGATCAATGAAGGCAGCGATGAGATCCCCGATGCCATCCGTCAGGGTCATATTGCTTATGTGATCAATACCCGCGACATTAATTCCCAGGGCCCTGTGACCGACGGTCATGAGATCCGTCGCAGTGCTACCGAGAATAATGTGACCCTCTTTACCTCGCTGGATACGGTGCGGGTGTTGCTGGATGTTTTGGAGGAGACTACTTTGTGTATCTCCACCATCGATGCGTGAGGTTTTGGAATGAAACAAGGAATTTTTACCATTCAACAGCAGGAAAAGATCGCGAAGGATGTTTTCCGTATGGTGCTGGCGGGGGATACCTCCGCCATTACCGCCACCGGCCAGTTTGTGAATATTCTGCTGGAAGGCAAGTATCTGCGCCGCCCCATCTCGGTCTGTGATTGGGCGGAGGGCCAGCTGACCCTCATCTATAAGGTGGTGGGCGGCGGCACCGAGCAGATGAGCAAAATGCAGGCGGGGGAGACCCTGGATATCCTCTCGGGTCTCGGCAACGGCTATAATACTGCCAAAAGCGGCGAAAACCCGCTGCTGATCGGCGGCGGAGTAGGCGTTCCGCCCCTTTATGCCCTTTGCAAAAAGCTGATGGCCGAGGGCAAAAAGCCCAAGGTGATCTTAGGCTTCAATACCGCCGAAGAGGTCTTTCTGAAGGAAGGCTTTGAAGCGCTGGGCGCCGAGGTGACCGTTGCGACTGCCGATGGCAGTATGGGCGTGAAAGGCTTTGTGACCGATGCCATGAAGGGCTTGGATTATGACTACTTCTTCACCTGCGGTCCCGAGCCTATGTTCCGCGCCATTGAGGACATCGCCGAAACCTCCGGTCAGTATAGCTTTGAAGAGCGGATGGGTTGCGGCTTCGGCGCTTGTATGGGCTGTAGCTGTAAAACCAAATACGGCAATAAACGCATTTGTAAGGACGGTCCCGTTTTAGAAAGGGAGGAAATTATATGGTAAACACAAAAGTTAACCTTTGCGGTATTGAAATGTCAAACCCCGTAATTCCCGCAAGCGGCACCTTTGGCTTTGGCTATGAATTTGCTTCCCTTTATGATATTAACACCCTTGGTACTTTTTCCTTTAAGGGTACCACTAAAGACCCTCGCTTTGGCAACCCCACTCCCCGAATTGCCGAAACCGCTTCTGGTATGCTTAATTCGGTTGGTCTTCAAAACCCAGGTGTTGAAAAGGTTATAAGTGAAGAATTACCCAAGCTTAAAACCGTTTTCCACAA
>JAZUNB010000147.1:0-31997 GCA_045603925.1 Eubacteriales bacterium | reverse complement strand
TATGAACAAACTTCGCCACTCGACGTACCTATGTACGCCTTCGGGTAACCCTAGCCCGTGTTGTAACACGGGCTAGCTCAGTTTGTCCATTCCAAGCTTTTTTCCTATCCCCACAAAAAAGTGGCTGTAATTAATTTACAGCCACTTTTATATGGAGCGGGTAATGGGAGTCGAACCCACCTATCAACCTTGGGAAGGTCGCATTCTACCGATGAATTATACCCGCGATTACTGAATGACAGTATACACCTTTTTAGGCCGTTCGTCAAGTGAATTTTTGCGAAAATTAAAAAGCCTTTGCGAATGCAAAGGCTTTTCGATAAAAAACGTCAAATAGAGATGTGGCTGCTCAATTCATAGAGATCCATGGGGAACTCTTTCTTCATGGCAAGGGCTTCCTGGATATCATAGTTGACCAACTCATCCTTACGGACGCCCACAACACGGTTGCTCTTACCCTCAGCCAGAAGCTCCACGGCATAAGCGCCGAAACGGCTGGCCAACACACGGTCACGGGAGCTGGGTCTGCCGCCGCGCTGAACATGGCCCAGAATAGTGGCGCGGGTAACAATACCGGTGGTATCCTGAATATATTTAGAGAGATCTTCTGCATGGCCAACACCTTCGGCGACCATCACAATAAAGTTGGATTTACCTACCGCACGACCTTCTTCGATCTTCTTGATAACATCCACCACCGAGGACTGCACCTCGGGAACCATTACAAATACTGCACCGGTTGCAATGCCTGCATGAAGAGCAATATAACCGGCATGTCTGCCCATTACTTCCACAACCGAGCAACGCTCATGGGAACGCATGGTATCACGGATACGGTCCACCATATCCACAACACAGTTGACGCAGGTATCAAAGCCGATGGTATAATCGGTAGAGCTGATATCATTATCAATGGTACCGGGCAGAGCAACGCAAGGAATGCCATGAGCGGAAAGATCGCCGGCACCGCGATAGGAACCGTCACCACCGATGACAACCAGACCCTCGATGCCGAACTTATGGCAATTAGCGATGGCCTTCTGCATACCCTCTTCGGTACAGAACTCTTTACTGCGGGCGGTAAACAGCATAGTACCGCCATCCTGCATAATATTGGAAACATCGCGAACATCCATATCAAAGATATCGCCTGCGATCAGGCCGGCATATCCTCTGCGGACACCCACAACTTCAATTCCTTTAGACCGGGCAGCTCTGGTTACAGCGCGAATGGCTGCATTCATACCGGGGGCATCGCCGCCGCTGGTCAATACACCAATTTTTTTAACCTTAGATTCCATTCTAAAAACCTCTTTTTTGGATTATCAAATGAATTATACACCACTTATACCGAAAAATCAATCTTATTTTATTACAATTTCCGCATCGCCAAGCAGATTTTTCAAGGAATTCAATAAATCGGGATGGAAATCAACACCGAATTTATTGAGGGTGGAAACAGTTTTTTGCGTATCGGCAAAATAAATGATACATTCATGAACGCCGGGATAGCGGCGCAACAGGTTCAGCACCTCTTCCATCTCACGGCTCTCTCGACCGGGCACTTTGATATAAAGGCGGCGCACCTTATTTTGCAGTTCTGCCTCGCTGGGATGGCGGATCTCTTCGATCAACAGCTTGGTTCCGCGCACCTCATCCTGCTGAATTCTTCCCCGCAGGAAAACCATCGCATTTTTGGCAAGAGTTGTTCGCAAGCGGGCATAGACCTTCGGGAACATGATCCCTTCCATATTCCCGGAGAGATCCGATAAAGAAAGATAGCCCATCTCCGCTCCCGCCTTGGTTTTTACCGATTTAAAGGAATCGATCTGCACAAAGCACCAAAGCTCGGTACCGTCGGCGGTTTCTTCCGAAAGCGCCTTGGAGATCAAGGTGATATCCTTGCGATCAAAAATATGACGATAGGGCTCAAAAGGATTATCGGTCAGATGAATGCCGATCATCTCTTTTTCAAAGGCCAGCTTTACTGATTTTTCAAATTCCGGTTGGGGTTCCTTAAAAAAACGACTGCCCACATCTACCGGCTCTGCCAGCATAGAAAAGAGGCCGATCTGCCCTTCTACCTGGCTTTTCTTTTCCTGGGAAATGCTGTCCATCAACTGTTCGTGTACCATAGAAAGATGGCGCCGCGTATATTGGAAGCAATCAAAGACACCGCATTTGATCATACTGTCGATGGCTCTGGAATTGATATCCTTTCCCGATATGCGGGTGCAAAAATCAACAAAATCTTTGTATTCCCCGTTCTTCTCCCGCTCGGCCACAATATCATCCACCATCTTGGCACCAACATTCTTAATAGCAAGCAAGCCATAGATGATGCCATCGGAGGTTGCCTGAAAGCGGGAAAAGCTCTTATTGATATGAGGCGGCATCACCGGAACACCGACTCTGCGACATTCCTCGATATATTCCGCTGTTTTCTCAGTGGAACCGATCACACTGGTCATTAATGCCGCAAGATAAGCGGTCTGATAATGGGTCTTCAAATAAGCCGTCTGATATGCCACCTTTGCATAGCAGGTTGCGTGGGATTTATTAAAGGCGTATTTGGCAAAATCGATCATCTGATCATAGATCTGATTTGCCGCTTCTTTGGCAATTCCGTTGCGGATGGCACCGGGAATCAAAACATTTCCTTGCTCATCCAAGGAGCCATAGAGAAAGACCTCCCGCTCTGCCTCCATCACATCGCTCTTTTTCTTACTCATAGCGCGGCGCAGGAGATCGGCGCGGGCATAAGAATAGCCTGCCAGCGAGCGTACGATCTGCATGACCTGCTCCTGGTAGACAATGCATCCGTAGGTCACCTTCAGAATAGGCTCCAATTCAGGGGTAAGATACCGCACCTTTTCGGGATGGTTCTTATTATCAATATAGGTAGGGATCGAATCCATGGGGCCGGGCCGATAAAGAGAGATCACCGCAATGATATCCTCAAACTCGGTGGGCTTCAGCCGGGTAAGCACCTGCCGCATACCGGGACTCTCCATCTGAAAAATTCCCATGGTATTTCCGCTTGCGATGGTGCGATAGGTTGCCGCATCATCCAAAGGGATCCGATCCATGGAAAAATCAGGATCGTTTCGGGTAATAAGCTTTTCGGTATCCCGAATGATGGTCAGGTTCCTTAAACCCAAAAAGTCCATTTTAAGCAAGCCCAATTCTTCTAATGTCGTCATGGGAAATTGGGTAACATAGGACTCCCCGTTCAAGGAAATGGGCACAAAATCGCTGACCTCATTTTCGGTGATCACAACTCCTGCCGCGTGAGTCGAATTATGGCGGGGAAAGCCCTCTAATTTCAAGGACTGATCCATCAGGCGATGAACGGTCTGGTTGGTATCATACAGTTCCCGCAAGGCAGGAACGGTATCCAATGCATCCAATAAGGTGATCCCCAAACGGAAGGGAATCATTTTGGCAACAGTATCCACCTCGCCGTAGGGCAAGCCCATGGCGCGCCCCACATCCCGCACCGCCTGCTTGGCGGCCATGGTACCGAAGGTAACGATCTGCGCAACATTGTCGGCGCCGTATTTTTCAATGACATAGTCAATGACCAAGCCCCGTTTTTCATAGCAGAAATCGATATCAATATCCGGCATGGTTACCCGCTCGGGATTCAAAAACCGCTCAAACAGCAGATCATATGCCATAGGATCAATATCGGTGATCTTCAGGCAATAGGCCACCAAGGAGCCGGCGGCGCTTCCTCTTCCGGGGCCAACCGGGATATCATTATTCTTGGCATAGGCGATAAAATCGCTTACGATCAGAAAATAATCCACATACCCCATATCGCGGATGGTCTTCAATTCATAATTCAGCCGCTCCTCCAAGGCAGGGGTGACCGCAGAATAACGGGCATTCAAGCCGCGGAAGCATTGCTTTTGAAGATAGGCAAAGCTATCGGTCTCGCCATGGGGCAGTTGAAACTTCGGCAGATGGAACTGCCCGAATTCAAAATCATAATTACAGCGTTCTGCAATTCGAACGGTATTGGCCAAAGCATCGGGGTAAGAGGCGAAAAGAGAGGCCATCTCTTCCCCGCTTTTCAGGTAAAACTCATCGGTATCAAAACCGGGGGCATCCTCATCCTCCAGGGTTTTGTTCATCTGGATACACATCAATACCTTTTGGGTATAGGCATCCTCTTTATTGATATAATGGGCATCGTTGGTGGCAACAACAGGGATGCCGGTCTCCTCATGGATCCGCATCAGACCCGACAGGATCACCGCATCTTCTTTATAACCGTGGTTTTGCAGTTCGAGATAATAATCCTCGCCGAAGAGCGCGCGGTAGCGCAGAGCCTCTCTTTTGGCGCTCTCATAATCCTCCTGCAGCAGCTTTTGCTGCACCAGACCGCCCATACAGCCCGAAAGGCAGATCAGCCCTTCGTGATACTGCTCCAAAAGTTCAAAATCGGCGCGGGGTTTAAAATAAAACCCTTCCGTAAAGCCCTTGGACACGATCTTCAAAAGGTTATGATAACCAATGCGGTCTTTCACCAATAAGATCAGATGATGATACTTGCCATCGGCATCATACTGCTTATCCTTCCTGCCGCGGGGTGCCACATAGATCTCGCAACCGATAATGGGCTTGATCCCCTCTTTTTTGCAGGTCTTATAAAAGTCAACGACTCCGTACATCACTCCATGATCGGTGATCGCCAAAGCAGTCTGCCCCAATTCCTTGGCGCGGGAAACCACCTCCCGAATGCGGCAAGCGCCATCCAGCAGGCTGTATTCCGTATGAAGATGCAGATGCACAAAATCAGTCATAACATTCTTCCTTGATCTTTTGAGCAAACTCGATAATTTTCTTCAATTTGCGGCTGAGGCTCGGTTTACTGAGCTTTCCGCCCGAAAGCTCCATCAATTCATTGAGGCTTTTCGCGGGATTTTCCTTCCGCAACACCGCCACATAAAGCAGATCTTCGGGGAGCGCGGAAAGCCCAACCGTTTTTTCAATAGTTTCAATGGCGGTCATTTGTTCCACCGCCTTATTCAGCGCCTTTTCCATATTATAAGCGGCGCAGTTGTCCATACGGTTATTATTATTGTTGGTCTCTTTTTCGATCTTGACATTCATCAGTTCAAAGGCAGAAGAGCGGGCGCCCAAAACATAAAGCAGATCATGGATCCGCTGGCTATCCTTCAGGTATACCACATAATTGGAGCGGCGCACCAGATTCTTGCCGGCAATTCCAAAGCTGTTCATTACCTCAAGAGTGGATTTTGCCAACCCGTAATAGGGGGTCACCAACTCAAAATGATATCCGCTCAAGGGGTCGCTCAGGTAACCGCCGCTTAAAAAAGCACCCCGCAAAAAGGCATAAAAACGATCCTTGGAATGAAGCAGATGCTCCTTGACCTCCAGGGACAAACGCCCGTTCTCAAACATTCTCAACGCCCGATAAAGCCGCTCCAACGCCTCACCCTCTAAAACAGCAGAATAAGCATTGGCCGTTTCGTTCATTTCAAAAAAGGATGAAAAAAGCGAGGAATAAAGGCTTTGCAGACGGTTGATCACAAAGACATTCTCGGTGGTGATCTTCAAAAGCTCCTGCTCCACCGACTGCCCGAAAAGGACCAGGCCATAAAGCTCCGCCAATTTTACAGACGCTTCCCGATCTTCAATTTTACAAAGCTCTTCTTTAACATCAGAACAAAAAGACATCTGCGTTCTCTCCTTTATTCCCGCGAGCCCAGCGAACGGACCTCGCATTCCAATTCCACACCAAACTGCTCCAGCACTCTGGCGCGCACATCGGCGATCACCTGCCGCACCTGGGCGCCGGTAGCATTCCCGCAATTAATAATAAACCCTGCATGCTTCTCGCTGACCCGCGCATCACCGATGCCATAGCCCTTAAGTCCTGCATCCTCGATCAACTTCCCCGCAAAATGCCCTTCGGGGCGCTTAAAGGTACTGCCCGCGCTGGCATACTCCAGCGGTTGCTTTTCTTTGCGGCGCTGCTGCAGATCATTAATAGTCGCCATAATAGCGGCGGGATCGCCCTTTTGAAGCTGTAATTCACAGCCAACGATCAAATAGGAGGGGTGATCCATAAAGAAACTTTTCCGATACCCGAAGTGATGGTCCTTTGCCTCTAAAGTACAAGCTTCGCCCTCGTCATTCAGATAATAGGTACGCAAAAGGATCTGATCCATGGTCCCCCCATAAGCGCCTGCATTCATAAATACAGCGCCGCCGATGGTTCCGGGGATGCCATAGGCAAATTCCAGACCGGTATAGGCACTTTTTGCTGCAAAGGAAGATGCCTTTACATTGCGAACGCCGGCACCGACGGTCATTACACCCTTATCATCCAGGCAAAGGTTTGCAAGGCGGTCGGTTTTAACGATCCAATCGCGACAGCCGGCATCCTCGCCCAGCATATTGGAGCCATTACCCAGGTAGATCAGGTTCTTCCCTTCCTCTTTGGCCACGCGGATGATCGCCGCGCATTGCTCCACCGTTTCGGGATAGAGCACCAGATCGGCAGGACCGCCCACCTTAAAGGTGGTCAGCTCCGCCAAGGTGCAATCGGTTCGGTACGGAACAGGATATTTCGATAACAAGCGTTTCAATGCTTCCATGAATTACCTCAAAAATCAAATAGACTTATCTGGGCGCTGACCGGGACATCCCCGAATACGCCCTCTTTATTCAAAAGCTCCACAACGGTTGTGGAAATACCGGCGCGCACACGAAATTCCTCCTGAGAGAGGAAATCCCCTTCATCCCGCGCTTTTACAATGTTATAGGCCGCATTTTCACCGACACCGCTCAAAACACTGAAGGGCATCCGAATGGCACCGTTTTCAATAGTAAAGCGTGTGGCCTGAGATTTATAAAGATCCACCGGCAGGAACTTCACTCCCCGCTCCATAGCCTCAATAACCACCTGATAAGTATTTATAGTTTCATCATCTTTGGCAGTTTTAGCCTTGCCGAGATTTTCCAAATGGCGGATAATTCCCCGCAGGTGATCGGCCCCCTTGATCACATCCACCGCATTAAATCCTTCAGGGCGAACCGTGAAGGTGGCGCAATAAAACTCTACAGGGTAATGGATCTTATAGTACCCCAACCGCATAGCACCCATAACATAGGCGGCCGCATGAGCCTTGGGGAACATATATTTGATCTTCATACAGCTATCCAGATACCAATCGGGCAGATCATGGGATTCCATTTCCTTGATCATTTCGGGGGTCAACTGCTTTTTCGCCTTACCCTTCCGAACGATCTCCATGATCTTAAAAGCCATACCGGGCTCCAAGCCCTTATGGATCAGATAGACCATAATATTGTCGCGCGTACCGATAACATCCTTGATCTGGCATTTTCCCTCGCGGATCAGATCCTGAGCATTGCCGATCCAAACATCGGTACCATGAGAAAGGCCGGAGATCTGAAGCAACTCCGAAAAATTCTTGGGCTTCGCCTCCATCATCATCTGGCGCACAAATTTGGTACCCATTTCGGGAAGCGCCAAGGTACCGGTCTCGCAATCGATCTGCTCGGGAGTGACCCCCAAAGCGGCAGGGCTGGTCAAAAGACTGTAAACCTGCGGATCGTTCATAGGAATATCCGCAAACTTCAGCGGAGTAAGATCCTCCAGGTGCTTTAAGAGAGTCGGCACATCGTGGCCGAGAATATCCAGCTTCAAAATGGTATCATGCAAGGAATGGAAATCAAAGTGGGTGGTCAGAATATCGGAATTCTGATCATCGGCAGGATGCTGGATGGGGCAGAAATCATACACACTGTATTCCTTCGGCACAACCACCATACCTGCAGGATGCTGACCGGTGGTTCGCTTGATGCCGACGCACCCGTCTACCCAGCGCTGCTCTTCTGCCTTATTGAGCTTCATTTCCTTGCTCTCAAGGTATTTCTTCACATAACCGTATGCAGTCTTATCCGCAAGGGTACCGATGGTTCCCGCTTTAAACACATAGCCTTCGCCAAACAGTTCTTCCACATATTTATGGGCGGTAGACTGATATTCACCCGAAAAGTTCAGATCGATATCGGGCACCTTATCGCCGTTAAAGCCCAGGAAGGTTTCGAAAGGAATATCATGACCATCGGTCTTCATGGTAGCCCCGCAAACAGGGCAATCCTTATCAGGAAGGTCGAAGCCGGAACCGACAGAACCGTCTTCAAAAAACTCGCTATGCTTACATTTGGGGCAGATATAATGAGGCGGCAGAGGGTTTACCTCGGAAATGCCCACCATCGATGCGGCAAAGGAAGAGCCTACCGATCCACGGGAGCCTACCGAATACCCCGCCTCATTGGATTTTTTCACCAATTTCTGCGCGATCATATACATAACCGAGAAGCCATTATTAATGATCGCGTTGAGCTCCCGCTCCAGGCGATCTTGCACCACCTTGGGCAATTCTTCGCCGTAAATATCATGGGCAGTCTGCCAGGCAATGGTGCGAAGCTCTTCTTCGGCGCCTTCCATCTTCGGCGCCCGCATTCCTTCGGGAATGGGGATCAGCTCCTCCACCGTATCAGCGATCTTATTGGGGTTCTCCACAACGATCTTATGGGCCACCTCAAAGGGAAGATACTCAAATTCTTTCAGCATCTCATCGGTGGTTCTGAAGTATAAGGGCGCCTGATTATCGGCATCGTCAAACCCATTGCCCGCCATCAAAACGCGGCGGAACACCTCATCGCGGGGGTCCAGAAAATGCACATCGCAGGTGGCAACCACCGGCTTATTCAATTTCTCGCCCAGCCGCAATATTTCTTTATTGAAATGCTGCAGTTCTTCCTCTCCCGAAGCAGTGCCGTTGCGGATCATATAGGCATTATTGCCTAAAGGCTGAACCTCAAGATAATCATAGAACGAGGCGATTTTTACCAAGGTCTCTTCGGATTCTTTATTCACCACCGCGCGGAACAGTTCTCCTGCCTCGCAGGCGCTTCCGATAATAAGACCCTCTCTTAACCGCTCGATCTCTGAGCGATACATCAGCGGGCGGCGATAAAAATGCTCCACGCTGGACAGGGTGATCAATTCATATAAATGCTTCAAGCCGATCATATTCTGAACCAAGAGGATAATATGATAGCGCTTGGTATTCTTATTGCGGAAGGATTCCTTAGGATCAAAGCCCGGAACGGTATCATCCACCAGATAACCCTCCACACCGTAGATCATCTTCACCCCATACTCTTTCGAGGCCGATGCGGCGGCGGGATAGTTCTGCAGATTTCCATGGTCGGTAATGGCAATGGCCTTATGCCCCCAGGCGGCGGCTCTCTTCACATAATCCTCAATGGGGTTTACGGCATCCATCGCTGACATATTGGTATGGAGATGCAGTTCCACCCGTTTTTCTTCAGCATGATCCTGTCGAATGAAATACTTGGACTCAAAAATACACTTGGTATTGATCACATAGTCTTCTTCGTATTTATCATACATAGCCTGACCGGTAGCGCCGATGGTTTTGCCGGGCTTCAGCTTCCCGCCAAGCTCCTCCGCCTTATCGGCGGGAACCATAAATTTCAGAATTATGGAACCGGTATAATCGGTAACATACACTGAAAAGCGCACATTTTTCTGATCCCAGGTACTGCGGCTGTCGCATTTAAAGATATTGCCCATAACAGAAACAGTACCTTCCACCTGATTGACACGATCCATTGCATAAAAATTCTTGCCGATGCGGTCACCGTGAATAATGTTTTCCGTAGGCTTAAAGGGAATCTTGGGCATCTCGGTCACCACGGCAGGGCGGCGCCATTCCCGTTTCACGGGAGCTTTGACAAGGGCAGGCTCCGCAGGCGGAGGCGGAGGCGGCAATTCTTCTATCACCGGCTCGGGGATCTCCAAAAGATTCGTTTCATCCACTTGAGTGGAGCCTGCGAAATTCAATTGATAAGCAGAGCCGTACCATTCCCGTAATACTTCATGCAAGGTCTTATCCACACCCAGCGCCTGGATCAGATCCAAGCCGCCGTATTGCAGATAAACAGTCAGTTCGTTTTTCTCCAGCGATACGGTAGTATCATTTAAAAAACCGTTTACACCGCCGTTTTTACGTTTGGCGCAGGCGACGATATCTCCCCAATGCTCTTCTGAAAAAGCGGTATTCATAAAGGTGGGGATCAATTCAACGGTATTCAATTCGTAAGTATTACGGATCTTTTCCTCTAATTTTACAATATGGGAAAAAGGCACATACATCGGAAACGCTGTGTGTGCCTTCAATAATCTATGTTGTTGGTTTACTTCCACCTTTTGCAAAACTGCGGAAGCAAACAGCTGCTGCTCTTCTTCGGTAAAGACACAGCGCTTAAAATAGCCAAGTACTTCTTTATTCGCCATCATGAACTTCCTTTGACATCCGATCAACCTCTTCCATTAAAGCGTCGAAGAGTTGATCTTCCGGTACTTTTTTAATAATCTTGCCTTTTTTGAAGAGAAGGCCTTCCCCATTGCCGCCGGCAATGCCGATATCGGCCTCTCTGGCCTCTCCCGGGCCGTTTACAACGCAACCCATTACAGCGATCTTCAGACCGCTCCGATTCTTCTCCAAGGCCTTTTCTACCCGCTCGGCGATATCGATCACGGGAATGGCGGTTCTGCCGCAGGTGGGGCAGGCCACCAATTGGCAGGCGCCCTCAACCAGATCCAAAGCCTTCAGGATCCGAAAGCCTGCATAGATCTCCTCCACCGGATCGGCGGTAAGAGAAACACGGATGGTGGCGCCGATGCCATCGTTCAACAAGCTGCCGATACCAATGGCATTCTTCACCAAGCCCATCTCACGGGTTCCCGCTTCGGTAACACCCAAATGGAAGGGATAATCACAGATCTTGGCCAACAAACGATAGGCGGCGATCATCTTCTTTACATCGGAGCTCTTGATAGAGATGATAATATCATGGAAATCCAAGCGCTCCAGGATCCGAACATGGCGCATGGCGCTCTCCACCATCGCTTCGGGGGTGGGAGAGCCGTATTTCTTCAATAATTCCTTCTCCAAAGAGCCGCCGTTAACTCCGATGCGGATAGGAACATTCTTTGCTTTGCAGGCATCCACCACTGCCTTTACCTTCTCTTCCGAACCGATATTGCCGGGGTTGATGCGGATCTTATCGGCGCCTGCCTCTACCGAAGCGATGGCTAACCGATAATCAAAATGAATATCTGCCACAATGGGCATCGAAACCGCTTTTTTCAAACGGCGGATGGTCTCCAGGCAATCCCGATTGGGGACGGTAAGGCGCAGGACCTCACAGCCTGCCTTTTCCAAAGCAATAGCCTGGGCAACAGCAGCATCGTGATCACCTGCCGGTGTATTCAGCATAGACTGAACATAAATATGCCCGTTTCCGAATATACAATTGCCGACCCGAACCTGCTTTGCCACAAGAAACCCTCCTAAAATAAATTGATAATATCTTTCAGCGTAACAACCACCATCAAGCCCATCAACAGCAATAAGCCAACACCGTTAAGCGCCTGCTCGATCTTGGGATTGAGGGGTTTTCTGCGGATCGCTTCAATGCCGAGAAGCAGGATCCGCCCACCGTCCAACGCGGGAAACGGCAGTAGATTCATCACTCCCAAATTAATGGAGATCAATGCCACCACCAGGAGCAACGAGGAAAGCCCTAATGTAGCGCTCTCGCCGATGACCTCGGCGGTGCCGACCGGTCCGCTGACCTGACTGTAATCGGCCTTCATGGTAAACATCGAGCCGATAAAGGAATAGATGGAGCGGGAAACCGAAAGCGTATAGCCTGCCGAATACTTCACGACAGTCCAGGGATTACGCTCCACACCGAAGACCTTAAAATCAGTATCGCTGAAGGTAAAGTCCCCGGAAGTCACCTTGGGAAACTGCACATTCTCCAGCCGCACCTTCTCCCCTTCGCGCTTTACAATGAGATCAAACTCCTCCGCCTTGGTATCGCGGGAAAGCGCATAAGAGATATCCATATAAGAAAAGATCCGATAGCCATCAACGGAATGGATCACATCCCCTTCCCGAAGGCCATAACCGGAGGAAACGGCATCTTCATTGAACTGCGCCACTGTTGTTGTGGGATAAGCAGAGATCGAAGCATTGATACAACAGATCAAAATAAAGCCCATTAGAATATTCATGGCGGCACCCATAACCAATACTAAAAAGCGCTTCCAGCGAGGCTTATTATTAAAGGCTTGCTCATCGGAGCTATCGCCGTCTTCTCCCTCCATCTGCACAAAACCGCCGATGGGGAAAGCGCGTACGCAAAACAAGCACTTTTTCAATTGCTTTTTAAAAATGGCAGGCCCCATTCCGATGGAAAACTCATGGACCTTGATCCCCGCCCAAAGAGCGGTAAAGAAATGCCCCGCCTCATGGGAGAGGATCAAAAGACCGAACACAAGGACGGTCACAATAATGTTAATAACAGTTTGCATTAAAAATTACCCTTTTCATAAGAAGTACGGACACATTGTCTGGCAAGGCGATCTGCCTCCAGCACATTTTCCAGAATTGTTGCATCTCCGCCGGGGGTATGCCCAAGGGCTTCCTCTACCAATTCGGCAATCTGCAAAAATCGAATTTTCCCCTCCAAAAAAAGAGCAACCGCCTGCTCATTGGCACCGTTTAAAACGGTGGGATAAAGACCGCCTCTGCGGCTGGCTTCCTTTGCCAGGCGCAAGCAAGAGAAGGTCTCATCGTCCGCCTCATGAAAATGAAGCGTTTTCCCGATCAGGGAAAGAGAATGGTCTCCGCTCTCCACCCGCGCAGGATAGGTCAATGCGTATTTGATGGGCAGATACATCGAAGGTACCCCCATCTGCGCGATCACCGAATGATCGGCAAATTCCACCGCAGAATGGATAATGCTCTCCCGATGGACTACAACCTCGATCTGATCATCAGACACATTAAACAGCCACTTTGCCTCCATCCATTCCAGCCCCTTGTTCATCAAGGTGGCGCTATCGATGGTGATTTTAGAGCCCATGCTCCAATTAGGATGGTTCAGCGCATCCTGAACGGTAACCCTCTCCAACTCAGAGCGGGACTTACCGAAAAAGGGACCGCCGGAGGCGGTCAGCAGAATTTTACGAGGAGCATTCTCCCCTGCGCCCTGCAGGCATTGAAAGATCGCGCTGTGCTCACTGTCTACGGGCAGAATGCGAACACCCTTTTCGGCGGCGCGAGGCATCACGATCTGACCTGCGCAAACCAAGGTCTCCTTATTGGCCAAGGCAATATCCTTCCCTGCATCAATGGCGGCAAGGGTCGGCTTCAAGCCGATCATCCCCATCATCGCCGTTACCGCAACAGAAGCATCTGCCGCGGTTGCTACTGCAAGGTTCCCTTCTTCCCCCGCAAGAACCTCGCAAGGAAAATCGGCCAGGCGGGCTTTTAGTATTTCCGCCCGCGCAGGATCGTATACACTTGCCAGCGGCACCCGAAACTCCCGAATCTGCTGTTCGAGAAGATCAATGTTACTACCGGCGCTTAAAGCGGCAACGCCGATCCCAAGGTCGCGACAGACCTGAAGGGTCTGCGTTCCGATGGAACCGGTGGAGCCTAAAACAGATATCATTTTCATTGACGATCACCCAACAAAACTCTGATTTGATAACAGCGCGTAAAACATCGGCGCAATAAAAATCAGACTATCCAGACGATCCAAAAAGCCGCCGTGTCCCGGCAGGACCTTTCCGAAATCCTTGATTCCGTAGGATCGCTTTATGTAAGAGAATGAAAGATCGCCGATCTGGGCGATCACGGTGCCGCAAAGGCTATAAACCAAGACCAACAGCCAATTGATCTCGGCACCGGTCCATTGACGATAGATCCAGCAAAACAGAAAATAAATTCCAATGGAGCAAAGAGAGCCGCCGATACAGCCTTCCACCGACTTCTTAGGGCTGATATTGGGAAAGGGGCGATGGCGACCCAAAAGAATTCCAACCAGGTACGCAAAAATATCCGTACACCAAGCACTGCAAACAATGCACAGGACCATATAGAAGAAGCCATGGTTCGGGATGCGACGGATGAAGATAATATTGCTTAAGAAGCAAGTGATCACAAAGGTGATAAACATCGCCACTGTAGCTTCACTGAACTTAGTCTTCTCAAAATTCATCATTAAGATCACAAACAGACCGATCAGATAGAAGAAGGACAGAATGATCACCCCATAGTAAGGGCTTCTGCCCGGATACAGCAGATCGCGGATCAGCATGGAAAGAGGAACCGCGGCGCCGTAGACCAAGCTGGGGATCAACAGTTTTTTCTTGGTGGCACAGCCTGCACAGGTAAGCGCCTCATAGATGCAGATACAGATCAGAACCGCAACTGCGATCTCAAAGATCGGAGAGATCCCCGATACTGCAAACAAAAGCACGAAGACCGCCAGAATGATCAGCGATGTTCCCAATCGCTGCAGAAAATTTTGAATCATACTCCGCCGAACCTCCTGTTTCGTTTTTGATAGTCAAGAATTGCCTGATCTAAATGCTCCGGCTTAAAATCGGGCCAGAGCACATTGGAATACCAAAACTCCGCATAAGCCGATTGCCAAAGAAGAAAATTCGAAAGACGCTGCTCACCGCTGGGGCGGATCACCAGATCCACACTGTCGCAATCCTCAAAATAAAGCATCTTGCCAAAGGTCTCGGGAGTGATCTCATCGATCTCCATCTCCCCTGCCGCAACGCGCCGCGCCGCTTCCTTTGCCCCGTGAACGATCTCATGCTGACCGCCATAGTTCATAGCAATATTCAAGGTAAGGCCCGGAAAATCCTTGGTCAGCTCCACAATACGGCTCATCTTTTCCAATAGAATTCCCTTAAAGGGGGACCAATCTCCCAGGAAGCGCACCCGCACCCTCTCCTTTTGAAAGGTATTCAACGCATCGTCGATAAATTCCTCCAGCACCTTCATGATGTTGGCAACCTCATCGGCAGGGCGCTGCCAATTCTCGGTAGAGAAGGCATAAACAGTCAGGTTCTTCACGCCGATATCGCGGGCATAATAGGCGATGGTCTTAAAGACCTTTGCTCCCGCTACATGGCCGGCGCTGCGGGGCAAGCCCCGCAGTTTCGCCCAGCGACCGTTTCCGTCCATAATAATGCCGATATGATTCGGCAGACGCTCGGGGTCTATTCGATTTGCTTTTTTCTTAAACAAACTCAACGCTTATTGCTCCTCATCAGGTTGATCAAACAGCCATGATCTCCTGCTCTTTTTCGCCAACCATCTTATCGATCTCTGCAATGAACTTATCGGTAAGCTTCTGGATATCGGTCTCGATACCCTTCAGATCATCGGCAGTAATCTCCTTGGCCTTTTCCTGCTTCTTGAATTTATCCAGTGCATCGCGGCGCACATTCCGAACTGCCACTTTGGCTTCTTCGCCGTATTTCTTGGCATCCTTGGCCAACTCGCGGCGGCGCTCCTCGGTAGGCTGAGGGAAGGAAAGGCGGATCACCTTACCGTCATTTTGCGGAGTGATGCCGATATCAGAAGCCAGAATGGCCTTTTCGATCTCCTTCAGAACCGAAGCATCCCAAGGCTGGATCATCAGCATACGGGGTTCGGGAACGCTGATGGCGGCCACCTCATTGAGCTTGGTGGGAGTTCCGTAATACTCCACACGAATGCGGTCCAGAACCGCAGGATTGGCGCGGCCGGCGCGCAGACCGTTGAAATCATTTTCCAATGCGTTCAGGGTCTTTTTCATCTTATCTTCAAATTCAACATAGTTTGCCATAATCTTATTCTCCTTTATTATCGATCATTGTTCCGATATCCTCGCCCATTACCGCGCGAACGATATTCTCGGGGTTGGACATATCAAATACATAGATGGGGATATTATTCTCGTTGCAAAGAGCCGCGGCGGCGCTGTCCATAACGCCCAGCTGGCCCTTCAGAACATCCATATAACGGATATGATGCAGCTTCTTGGCATTGGGATCCTTCTTGGGATCGGCGGTATAAACACCGTCCACATTGGTGGCCTTAAAGATAACATCGGCCATCACCTCGGCGGCGCGCAAGGCGGCGCAGGTATCGGTGGAGAAGAACGGGTTACCGGTACCGCTGGCAAAGATCACCACTCTCCCCTTTTCCAGATGGGAAATAGCACGGTTGCGAATGAAGGGCTCGGCGATCTGACGCATCTCAATGGCGCTCATTACGCGGCATTCAATTCCATTCTGGATCAGAGCATCCTGAACAGTCAGCGCGTTCATAGTAGTCGCCAGCATACCGATATAATCGGCGCGGGTACGATCCATCTGCTGATTGCTTCTGCCGCGCCAATAGTTGCCGCCGCCCACAACAATCGCAACCTGAACGCCCTTTTCCACGCACTCTTTGATATAAGAGCCGATCTTCAGGACATACTCAAAGTCGATGCCTGTTTTTCCATCGCCTGCCAGCGCCTCTCCGCTGAGTTTTAAAAGAATTCTTTTGTATGCAGTTTCGCTCATTGTCGGACTCCCCCTTTTGGAAGTTTATATTTGGTTTTATTATAATATATTTTATTATAGTTTGTAAAGTAAAATATAAAAAAAGAGATGATCTTTTTATCGATCATCTCTTTTTGGTTCAGTTCATCTTGGTTACGACCCGCGGAACTCTTGCGATCAGCACCGAAGCAATGGCGGTAAAAATAATTTCGGGAATCATATACATTCCGTTATAGACCGCGCTATAGATCCATCCCAGGAGATTGGGGTTGACCGCCTCCACCAAAGAGGCGCCCCAGGCAGGAAAGCCCTCTTGAGTAAAGTACCATTCCGCCCAGCCGGAAAACAGAATATATCCGCTCAATAAATGAGCCAGATAGCGGCATCCCAGCGCAACAATACTGCCGCACATCAAGGCCAGGCCGTTATTCTTGATCTTATTGCGAAACAGACCGCCGAGACCAAGGCAGGTATAGGCGATGAGATAGTCCAGAAAGAGCATCACAAACGCGTTTAAAATCATTGTACCGTCGCCGAAATAGCCGGGCTGGAATGCGGCGGTAACCGTATCCATTCCCATTGCCATCTGCAACAGCGCATAGACAAATGCAGAAAATAATCCCCATTTCATTCCATAACGATAAGAGATCAAAACCACCGGCAGCATACATACGATGGTCAGCTGACCGCCAAAGGTCTGAGGAGGGATAAACATCCGGCTCACAACCTCCAGCACAACACCGATCGCCAAGAGCATCGCGCTCTCGACCATCATACGGACTCTTTCTTTTTTCATTCTAAACCTCCTAAACAAAAAAGAAAAGCTCTGCGCGGTAATTCAACGCAGAGCTGCAATCATTGCTTATCATTCCTACGTCGGCATTACCCGCATCAGGTTCATGGGTTAAGCAGATCCATCTGCTCTCTCAGCCGAGTATACTCAGCACCCCGTTTTTTAGTTTACAAATGCATTTGTAAGAATATCTTACTCCATTTTGGCAAGTTTTGTCAAGACCTTTTCGAAATATTCCGGCAAAGGGCTCTCAAAACGCAGATGTTCGCCGGTAATAGGATGATCAAACCCCAGCACCCCCGCATGGAGGCATTGGCCCTCAAAATCAACATTAAAGCCCGATACAGCGCGCCCGTAAACCATATCCCCCAACACAAAATGACCGATGGAGGAAAGATGGACACGGATCTGATGAGTGCGACCGGTCTCTAATTTGCAGGAAAGATGGGCAAAGTTGCGATATTGATGCAAAACCTGATAATGGGTTACCGCCCGCTTGGTATTTCGGGCGCCTACTGCCATTTTTTTACGGTCCTTCTGACATCTGCCGATGGGAGCATCCACCGTACCGCTCTCTTGGGGCATTCTGCCGAAAACCACCGTCTGGTAGATGCGGTCAATGGTATGCTTCTCAAATTGCTCCGAAAGCCCCCGATGAGCCTGATCATTTTTGGCAACCACCAAAAGCCCGCTGGTATCCTTATCGATCCGATGAACAATACCGGGGCGCTTTTCTCCGTTGATCCCCGAGAGGCTGTCACCGCAATGGGCAAGCAGACCGTTGACCAAGGTATCGCCGGTATGACCGGGGGCGGGATGAACCACCAGACCCTTGGGCTTATTCACCACCAAGAGATGCTCATCCTCGTAAAAGATCTCCAAAGGCATTTCGCAGGGCTCGGGAGCGCCGTCTTCCAAAGGCGGAAACGTAACCTCGATGCAATCGCCCTCTTGCAGGCGGTAGCTTTTAGCGCTCTTTTTTCCGTTGACCAGGATCTGCTCGGCTTTGATCAGCCCCTCAATACGGGAGCGCGAAAAGTCAAAAAGGCGGGACGCCAAAAAGGCGTCCAGCCGTTCTCCGCTATTCTCTGCGATCAGCTCAATCCGCTCCATCTTCCAACTCCTCTACCTTCTTCTCTCCATCAAAGTCATGGCTGAAGAAAATATAGAACGCCAAAACAAAGGTGCCGCAGCAAACAAAAATATCCGCCACATTAAACACCGCGAATTGATAACCCCAGAAATTAAAGGCAAAAAAGTCGATCACCTCGCCCCAGCATACGCGATCGATCATATTCCCGATTCCGCCGCCGATGATCATAGAAAGGGAAAGGATCCCCCAATGATTCTTTACTTTTTTGCTGAGTAAAAGCCAGGCGGCAACAATCAGGACAATGGTCGTAAACACCATAAAGATCCAGCGCTGATCGGCAAAAAGGCCGAATGCCGCGCCGGTATTGCGCACATGGGAGAGAGAAAAAAATCCCGGAATGACCACAATGGAATCGTTGATGGGAATTTTTTGCACAACAATATACTTTGTCAGCTGATCCAGAAAAACCAGGATCAGCGACAAAGGAATCCAATAAAAACGCTTCAATTGCTTCAAATAAGTTCTCCTTATTCGTCTTTGTTGATATCGTAGTCAATACCGAATTTGAGATTTTCAAACTTCAGCTGGCGAGCCTCCATCGGCGCCTCTTTTTCTTCCTTTTCAGGCTTGGAATCGATCTTGAACTCCACAGTGGTATCGCTCTTTTTCTCTTCCTTCTTCTCTTCGGCGACAGGCTCCTCAACAGGCGCGGTCTCTCTTGCAACAGGCGCGGGAGCAGCTGCCGGTTCTTCTGCTGCGGGAACCGCCTCTTCCGCTGCAGGCTCCTCTTCCTCCACCTTAAATTCGGGGAGCTTGGAAATCGAAGTCAGATGAGCCTTATACAACTCGATAATGGTATTCTTAAACTCGGAGACCTGGGTATGAAGATAATCCAGCTTCGCCTGCTCTGCCTTGGTCTCTTTTTGAATCTTGCGGATCTCTTCGGCAGACTTCTTCTGCTCAGCCTCGATCTCTGCCTTGCATTCCTCGCGAGCTGTCTTTAAAGCATCGGCAGATTCCCGCTCTGCCTTCTCCAAAAGCGCTTTTGCCTGCTCCTCGGCCTCTGCAACGATCGCGGCCGCCTTTTCCTTGCAGGTGATCTCCACTTCTTTTTCTTTCAGCTCCAGCTCACGCAAAGCAGTTTCATTGAGCTTCTGGGCATTAATGATGGCGATCTTTAAGTATTCTTCGTCCTTCTTATACTCTTCGATCTTTGCAAGACAGGTCTTCAATTTATCGACCAATTCTGTATTCTCATTATAAAGTTTTCTGTAATCAGCCTCTACCTGATCCAGAAAATCATCTACCTCATCACGGCGATAACCGCCCAATACACTTTGCTCAAATTCCTTTTTCTGAATTGCTTCGGGACTCAACATCTAAAAACATCCTCCTAAATATATTTTCTGCACAGCAAAACTGCCCGACCCTTTTTGGTCAGGTCCCCGCATTGATCGACGATCCATTTTCCGGACCCGCGAACAACAACACAGTCTCCTGCTCGAATTTCCTTGGTTTTCTTTTCGATCAACAAATGGTTGACCGATACTGCCTTACCATCGATCAGGCGGTTAGCCTGCTCTCTGGAGCAATTACACAGCGCCCCAACAACCGCGTCGGCGCGCATCGATGCGACCGTCAGCCTCATTTCCTTAAAATGAGGCTTCGGAATTTCAAAATCCAGCGGAGCCTCAGAAAGCTTCACATTCTGACGCCCCACCGAGTCCACATTCTGAATTAAGAACTCCTTGATATGCTCCGCGGCAAACAATACCGCAATTCCATCGCGCACAATGATATCGCCCAGCAATTCGCGTCGAATTCCGGTAGCCATCAGCGCCCCTAAAACATCGCGATTGGAGATAGCAGAAGGATCTCCGCACGAAAGGCGCAGCAACACCATTGGAAAGCAGTTTTTCAGCAGCTCCTCCTCATAGGATGAGACCGCAAGAATCTTGCGCTCCGCCTCGGGATAGCCACCGAAAAGCAGAAACGGCGCGCCTGCTTTTCGGCAGATCGCCGCAGCCATCTCCCCCTCCTCCGCCGTTAAAAAAGCAGAGAAGACCATTCCTTCTCCGCCCGCCTCCCGACGGATCAGATCTTCTATTTTTGCCGCAAAAAAATTCTTCTCCTGCATTACAAAAGATAGGCAAGATAGTTCAGACCGGAAACGGCCAAGCGCAGCAAAAAGAAGAGGATCAGCGGAGAAAAATCAATGGGCGAGCGGCGAAAATAATCATATCGCCATAAGAACCGCTTGATAGGCTTTAAGGGCGGCTCGGTGATCTTACCCAAGATCATCATCAGCTTATTGGCAGGATCGCGGATCACCCAGGTCAGCAAACAATAGATCAGCATCAGCGTTGCATAAAGGCTGATGATATGATTTACGATATAGATCAAAAAATCCAGCAATTAAAATTCCTCGTCCTTCGTCTCGTCGTTTAATTCACCCTGCAGACCAACATTACGGGGAGTGACCGCATAGGTACTATGAGCCACTCTCTGCAGATCGCCGCCCTGGGCATATACAACACCGCTCAGAAAATCGAGAATGCGCTGAGCCATATCCTTATTGCAGTTCTCAAGATTCAGCAAAACAGCGCGGTTGCCCAAAATATGATCCGCAACGGTACGGGCGTCACTATAATCATTGGACTTGACAATTACCATATTTACCTGGCTTCTTGCAGAGGAAACAGGAGCCTTCGCCGCTGCGCGAGGCGCCTCTCTCTTGGGGGCATAATCTTCGGAAACAGCGGATTTTACCGGAGTTTCTTCCACTTCGGCAAAGTTATCGTCATCTCCGTCATCGGGGATCCCGATCATTTCCTTTAATTTATCCCATTTTCCCATTGAATAAAACCTCCGATCAATTTCTGGCGCCGAAAATTCCGCGCCCTACTCGAATATAAGTGCTTTGGGCCTCGATGGCATCTTCATAATCATCCGACATACCCATAGACAAAATATCCATATTAATATTATCTAACTTTTTAGCCTTTATGTCAACAAACAATTGTCGCATTTTCAAAAAATATTCACGATTCTGATGTTTTTCCAAAGCGATGGGCGGAATACACATCAAGCCTCGGATTCGAATTCCTCCAAATGCGGAAATTTCCTCCAAAAACGGAATCAAGCCTTCAGGATCAATCCCCCCTTTGGACTCTTCCCCGCCGATATTCACCTCTACCAGAATATCCTGCACCTTTCCGATTTTCGAGGCGCGCTTGGAGATCTCGGCCGCAAGCTTCACCGAATCCACCGAATGGATCAGATCCACCTTATCGATAATATATTTCACCTTATTGGTTTGCAGGCGGCCGATGAGATGGATGGAAAGGCCCTCTTTCTCAATACGGTCATATTTTTCCAATAATTCCTGCACGCGGTTTTCGCCGATATGGCGAACACCGCAGGCAATGGCGCAATTGATCTCTTCGGGGGTGCGGGTCTTGGTTACCGCGATCAATTGGGTTTCGGTGCCATATAATTTTTGAAAAATAGTTTCTAAGTTTTCTTTGATCATTAAGTTACTGCCTTTCCGTCGTGAAGATCGGAGCCTTTATAGACCACCTGATCGTAGATCCGCAAGCCGGAATTATCGGCGGCGTTATATTCCACCAAAGCATTCACTCCATCACCGGTAAGAACATTTACCTTTTTATACCGCAGAAGCAGGCCCACCTTCACAAAAACACCGTCTTCCCCATCCACCTTACGCAATGCGCTCTGCCGCACCCGGATGCCGCTATAGGTCTTGAGGATCAGACAAACCTCTTCTGAGCGAAGAGCGAGAATGTTATCAATAATCACCGAAGAGGTAAGGATCAAAACGCAATGATCCCCGTCCTTTCGGATATCGGTAACGGTGCATTTGATCCGCTCGGTACCGAAGGAAGGAATACGGATATAGACCGTATCCTTCACCTGCAGAAGATCCACCTTATTGGTGGGGACATTCAGGGCCACTGACCAGCTGTTGCCGTAGACCATCTTGCCGATCTCCTCGGTTTCCCCGGAGGCGGTTTTGCAAAGTTCAGCCGTTGCCTCGAAGTTTTCCACCGATAAGGTCTCCAGATACGCCGCATTCAGCTGCTCCTCCAAGCCATCGGCGCCCAGGGAAAAATAGCCGCTCTCTGCGGTGGTTATATTCTTCACGCTGGCGCCTGCCGAAGCCTTCAGCGCAGCCAATTCGCTCTTCAGCTCCGACAAAACGGTATCATAGCTCACAAGATCCCCCGAGGAGATCTTCTTTTTCATCATTTCGATCATCAGATCGTCACTGACCGAGAAAGCCTCCATTGATTTTCCGCGGTGAGCCAGCAATGCGATCTGCTGAAGATCTCCGTAGATCGCCTGATCGATGCCGGTAACAGAGCTTTGATAGGTACCGCTATTGGCTAAAACCTCTTCATAGGTGGCGATTTTTTCTTCCAGCTGACGGATCTCTTTTCGTATTTTGGCCGAATGCTCATCGGCATAAACCCGCGCCACCGTTCCGCCGGCGCTGACGCGCTCGCCCTCGGCGCGCACAACATCCAGATAATCATATCCGCTGCCGGAAACAGGATCCTCGTCGCGGAAGAAAATACCGGTCGAATCAACGGTTTCTTCCATCTCACCCATCACAGCGCTTTCATATTTGATGGACACAAAGTTGTACTTATACAATTGGTACACCACAAAGACCACAGCAAAGATCGAAAGAATTGCAATCAGGATCTTAATAAAAGTCAAACTGCTGTTTTTCATATGGATCCTCCTTTCCGAAACTCTTGGATCAAGGCGCATACATCCTTTAAAATCTCGTCCATAGGCTGCTCATCGGGATAAAACCAATGGACCGCCTTATTTTTACGAAACCAGGTCAACTGCCGCTTGGCATAATTGCGGCTTTTTTGCTTGATCAACTCTACCGCCGCATTCAGATCTCCGCCTTGTTCCAAGGTATCGAAGATCTCCTTATAGCCGATGGCGGCGCGGGCGGTAGCAGACAATGAATAATTCTTTTTCAGCTGCAAGGCCTCATCCAAAAGCCCCTGCTCCATCATCAGATCCACCCTGCGGTTAATGCGGTCATACAATACGCCGCGATCTTTATAATTCAGACCGATATAAAGCACTTCATAAGGGCTTTGGCGGATGCTTTCCGCCTGAAACTCCGACAACCGCTTGCCGGTGGTCTCCAATACCTCAAGGCCGCGGATCACCCGCTTACTGTCGTTGGGATGCAGATGGGCAGCAAGCAGAGGATCCTGCTCCTGCAGTAAAGCAAAAAGCGCTTCATTTCCGTGCTCCTTGGCCATTTTTTGGTACTTTTCGCGTACCTCATCCCGAATAGGGATCTCAAAAAAATCCGTATTCCCCAGAAGATGGTCAAGATACAGACCGGTTCCGCCGCAAAGAACAGCAAGGCAATTCCGACTGTTCAGCTCCTCTAATACTGCGCGGGCATCCTCGGTATAAGAAGCAACATTATAGGTTTCCTCCACACCGATATGCCCCATCAGATGATGAGGGATCCCCGCTCTCTCTTCCACAGAAGGCTTTGCGGTACCGATATTCATTTCATGATAGATCTGCATCGAATCCGCCGAGACCACCTCACCGCCAAATTGCTTGGCGATGGCGATGGAAAGCCCCGTTTTTCCCGAGGCGGTCGGTCCGATAACCGCAACAACCTTTTGCATACTTAAATCCTTTTAAATGATTTTTCGATGGTCTTCTTGGAATAGGCGATCATAATAGGCCGCCCATGGGGGCATTGATGGATCTCATCCTCCCGAATCAGCTTCTCCACCAACGCGCGCAACTCCAGATCATTATTGATATTTCCCGCCTTGATCGCCGCCTTGCAGGCAACCGTTTTCAACGCAAGGTTTTCCCGCTCGGTGCGGTCCTTTCGACCACCCTGCATCCAAGCGCTCAAGATTTCATAAAAAGCATCGGTAACGCTTTCACTTGTGAGACAAAGGGGGCGGCTACGGAGAACCAGCTCCCGCTCGCCGAAGGCATCTACCTCAAAGCCATAGCGATCCAGCTCCTCTTTATGATCCAAAGCAAAGGCAAGCTCCTCTTGGGAAAGCTGCACCTTTTCAGGGACAAGCAACGCCTGCTGGGCAGGCTTGCTCTCTTGATTTTCCTTTAAAAGCCGCTCAAAAATCATCCGTTCATGGGCGGCATGCTTATCAATAAGATACAATTCCTCCCCGCTCTCCACCAATAAATAGGCGTTGAACGCCTCGCCGATATAGCGATAAGGAATTTGCTCTTTTTCTTCCAGAATCTTTTGTTGAACCGTTTCAATAATCGGCGCAACCGCAGGCGTGGCCTTGAATTCCGGTTTTACAGGATCGGAGTGTAAAGCAAAATTACTTTTCATCGAAAAGGCTGTTTTCTTTGGCAGATAAACGAAATAATCCTCAGATTTTTCTTCCTTAGCAGGTTTGGGTTGCGCTTTAACAACGGGAATCATCGGTTCCGGTTTTTCCAGAACCGTTACTGCGGCGTAAGGATCCTCTTTTTTCACCACCGGCTTGATCACCGGAGGCGCTACAAGGATCTTGGGCGCCGCTGCAGGGCGCTCTTCCTCTGCCGCCTTTTTCAAGGTTTGTTTATTCAGAGCATTTTTAATCGCAAAATATACGGCATCAAAGATCAGTTTTTCATTAGAGAACTTCACTTCCATCTTGCTGGGATGAACATTGACATCTACCAGACCGTAAGGAAGGTTGATCTTGATCACACAAACAGGATGACGGCCGTGAAACAGATCATTACGATAAGCCTGATCAATGGCGGCAAAGACTGTTTGACTGCGCACCAAGCGCCCGTTTATGTAGCAAAGCTGGAAATTGCGGTTGGGCTTGGTGTTGGTGGGCTCGCTGACATAGCCATAGACCCGCACCTGCTGCACCTCGCTATCCGCCTGCAGCATCCCCTTGGCAACCTCTTTTCCGAAGACGGCATAGATCACTTCTGCAAGATTTCCGCCACCGTCGGTAGAAAGGGTCACCTTTCCGTCCCGAATCAGCTTAAAGGCAACATCCGGCCGCGAAAAGGCCAGGCGATCCATCAAAGCGGCAATATAACTGCTCTCACTACGATCGCTCTTTAAAAACTTCATCCGCGCAGGGGTGTTAAAGAAGAGATCCTCCACAATAATGGTAGTCCCGTCCGGGGCGCCCGTTTCCTCGCAGGAAAGCTCCTTTCCGCCCTCTAAAATCAGGCGGGTCCCTTCCCCGTTTGAAGAGGTGATCAATTCAATTTTAGATACCGCGGAGATGGCCGCAAGCGCCTCACCGCGAAACCCAAGGGTTTCGATGGCATAGAGATCTGCAATACTGCGGATCTTGCTGGTGGCATGGCGCAGGAAACAGTTCCTGGCATCCTGCCGATTCATCCCGCATCCATCATCGGTCACCCGCATATAGGCTGCTCCGCCGTTTTTGATCTCAACGGTCACATGGGTGGCGCCGGCATCAATAGCGTTTTCCACCAACTCCTTGATGACGCTTCCCGGTCGCTCCACCACCTCACCGGCGGCAATTTTATTCGCAATATCCTGATCCAAAACCTGAATCTTAGACATTCCTTTACAGCTCCTTTGCCTTTTGGGTCAATTCATACAGAATTCCCATGGTTTCAATAGGCGTCAGCGTACTGACATCCATCCCCTTCAAGCGCTCAATGATCGCGCATTGCTCCATATAGCCGAGGCTGATCTGCTCTTCCTCCTGAGGTACTTCCTTGATGGGGCGATCCATTTGGATCATACCGCTGTCGATCTCTTTTAAGATCTCTTTCGCCCGCTTGACCACCTCATTGCGCACCCCTGCCAACGCCGCCACTTCAATACCATAGCTTTGATCGGCACCGCCGGGAATGATCTTCCGCAGGAAGACGATGTCATCGCCCCGCTTTTTTACTGCTATATTATAGTTTACAATTCCGGTTCCCTGATCGCCCAAGGCGCAAAGCTCATGATAATGGGTTGCAAACAAAGTCTTGGCGCCGAGTTTCTTGGGATTATTGACATATTCCATCACCGCACGGGCGATGCTCATACCGTCATAAGTAGAGGTTCCGCGGCCGATCTCATCAAAGATCAACAGCGACGAAGAGGTGGCATTATCTAAAATATTGGCCACTTCTGTCATCTCCACCATAAAGGTGGATTGACCGGAGGATAAATCATCCGATGCGCCAACGCGGGTAAAGATCTTGTCCACAATGCCGATATGGGCGCTCTTTGCCGGCACAAAGCTGCCGATCTGCGCCATCAGTACAATGACCGCCACCTGCCGCATATAAGTTGATTTACCCGCCATATTGGGGCCGGTAATCAAGGCAAGACGCTGATCATTCTGATTCAGCAGGGTATCATTGGGCACAAACAAGGTATCCTTTACAACGCTCTCCACAACCGGATGGCGCCCATCGGTAATACGGATCTCATCGCTTTCATCCACCGCGGGACAAACATAATTTTGCTCTTGAGCCACCTGCGCGAAGGAGCCAAGGACATCCAGCTTGGCCAAGGCGGCCGCGGCAGTCTGAATTTCCTTCAGATGCTCACCGACCGTAGAACGAATGGAGCAAAACAGCTCGTATTCTCTGCTTTGGCGCCGCTGATTGGCATAGAGGATCTTGGTCTCCAGCTGCTTGAGCTCCTCGGTAATAAACCGCTCACAATTCACAAGGGTCTGCTTGCGGATATAGTGCTCGGGAACCAGATCGTAATACATTTTGGTCACTTCGATATAATAGCCGAAGACCTTATTATAACTGATCTTCAGGGATTTAATGCCGGTAGCTTCCCGCTCCTTGGCCTCCCATTCCCACATGATCCGCTGGGAATCCTCGGTCATAGCGCGGCATTCATCCACCTCCGCATCATAGCCTTTTTTAATGATACCGCCTTCGCGAATGGTAACGGGCGGTTCATCGTCGATGGCAACCTCGATCAATCGGCAAAGCTCCGACATATCGCCGAGATCCCGATCCAGCTCTCTCAAAAGCGGCGCGGTAAAGCCTGCCAACGCCTGCTTAATACCGGGGAACATCGCAAAGGTCTGCCCCAACGCATTCAGATCCCGCGCATTGCAGGTACCCAGCATCACGCGGGTCATCAACCGCTCCATATCATAGGTCTTATTTAAAAGATCCCGAAGTTCGTCACGAAGGGAACGACTGTTTTTCAGATCCTCCACTGCCGTCAGCCGACGGTTGATCTCATTGATATTGATCAATGGGCGCTCCAGATATGTACGAAGCAAGCGGGAGCCTGCCGAGGTCTTGGTCTGATTCAGGACCGAGAACAAGGTTCCCTTTTTATCAGAGCGGCGGATGGATTCCGAAAGTTCCAGATTGCGGCGGGTAGTGGCATCCAATTCCATATACTGCTCCGGATAATAAACCTTCAGCTTATCCAGATACCCAATGTCGCATTTCTGCGTTTCGGAAATATAGGCCAGCAGATAATAGAGGCAGGCAATCGCCTCTTCACCGGCAGGCAGACCCAAAGAAGCAACATCCCGAACATGAAAATGCTCGATCAAGGCCTCTTCTCTGCCATAGGTCTCCGAAGATTCCAAGGTAGTAACCAGGGCGCCCAGGCGCTCCTTTGCATAGGCCACAACCGCATCGCGCTCAAAGGTCTTCTCGCCCATCAAAATCTCGCTGGGAGAAAAGCGGCTCAGTTCGTTGATCACTGCCGCGGAAGAGATCTGCTCCAAAACAGTCAGTTCAATATCACCGGTAGAGATATCGGCAAAAGCCAGCGCGACCCGCGCGCCGCTTCCGATGATACAGGCAAGATAGTTATTCTTATCTTCTTCCAGCATGCTGGACTGGGTTACGGTGCCGGGGGTAATGACCTTGATCACATCACGGCGCACCAAGCCCTTTGCATCCTTGGGATCTTCCACCTGCTCGCAAAGAGCCACCTTATAACCCTTTGCCACCAGCTTGGCCGCATAGTTCTCATAACTATGGAAGGGAACGCCGCACATAGGCGCCCTCTCCTCCTGCCCGCAATCCTTCCCTGTCAGCGTAAGCTGAAGCTCTCTGGATGCGGCAATGGCATCATCAAAGAACATCTCATAAAAATCGCCCACACGATAGAATAAGATATAGTCTTTATATCGGTTTTTGATTTCAAAAAACTGCTCCATCATAGGAGAGAGTTTAGCCAATTTGATACCCTCCAAACATCCAAAATCCGATTAATGACAGCCGCCGCAGGTCGAGCAATCATGGGTGCAGCTGCTGGGCTCCTCGCCGGTTACATAGAAGGTGATAACACCGTTGACCTGATTCAGCAGTTCATTTAAAGCCTGACTTGCCGCCTGCATCTCCGTCATGGAGGCGCTGGCCATAACCTGCTCATAGATCTCCTTGATCCGAGCCTCCAGCTCTGCCATACGCGCCTCATCACCATCGGCATTCATCATATTCATCCGCTGCAAATTATACTCGTGCACCAGCTTCTGAACCGCCTCATCGGCTTCATAGGCAGCCTTTGCGGCATTGTAACGCTGGACCTGCGCGCTTGCCTGAAGCATCGCGCCTAATTCTTTGGTTTTTTCGATAATTTCGTTCATTTTTTTACTCCTTTATCTCTCCGTCTAAGGACCAGGATTTCGCCCTGGTTACGGTTACATTACAAAACTGACCGATCAGCGCGGGGTCACCGCGGAAATCGACGGTTTTCCCGCCTGCGGTCTTGCCGGAAAGCACCTCGCTGTTATTCTTGCTGACCGATTCCACAAATACGGTATATTCCCCGCCCTCCATCTGCTGATTCTTTTTCAGACAAACGGGATGCTGCACCGCCAAAAGGCGGTCAAAGCGCGCCTTCTGAACTTCTTCGGGGATCTGATTTTCAAAGGTGGCCGCTTTGGTGCCGGTACGCTTGGAATAAATGAAAGTATACAGATTATCAAACTGCACCTTTTCCACAAGTTCCAGCGTTTTTTGAAAATCTTCCTCGGTCTCCCCGGGGAAGCCGACAATAACATCGCTGGTGACCACCACATCCGGCATCACCTTGCGTGCATATTCGATCAGTTCATAGTAGGACTCTGCCGTATAATTGCGGTTCATCTCTTTTAAGATCCGATCACTCCCCGATTGGAAAGGAAGCTGAAGCTGATGGCAGATCTTGGTTCCCGCCGCCATGGTATCCAGCAATTTTTTACTGCAATCCTTGGGATGGCTGGTGGTAAAGCGGATCCAGAATTCACCGGGGATCCGATCAATGGCCGCGAGAAGATCGGAAAAATCCATTTCGCCGGGGCGATCTTTTCCATAGGAATTCACATTCTGCCCCAAAAGGGTAATATCCCGATAGCCTTCGGCAACCAGCCCCTCCACCTCGCGGATGATCTCGGCGCTTCGGCGACTGCGCTCTCTGCCCCGCACATAGGGTACAATGCAATAAGTGCAGAAGTTATTACAGCCGTACATCACCGACACCCATGCCTTACGGGCATCGTCACGGACGATGGGGAGATTCTCGGTGATCTCAGGAAGCTCTTGGCGGGTAAAGATCTTTACCCGTTCCTCCAGGACTCGCTCCATCATAGAAGGCAGTTGCGGGATCATAGAGGGTCCGAAAACAATGTCTACATGCTTATATTTCTTCTGAATCTCATTTTGCACCGTTTCCTGCTGCATCATACATCCGCAAAGGATGATCAGCATTTCGGGCTTTGCCGCCTTCAAGGATTTTAAGGCACCCACATTGCCGTAAACCTTCAGCTCTGCATGCTCCCGGACGGCGCAGGTATTAAACAAGACCAGATCTGCTTCGGCGGTATCTTCGGTAAAGGAATAGCCCATAGCGGAAAGCATTCCCTTGATGCGCTCACTGTCTGCCACATTCTGCTGACAGCCATAGGTGCGAACACAGGCTTTCCGTTCACCGTTTCCAAGGATTTCCTTGATGTGATTTATGGATTGTTGTCTGATTTCTTCGGTCAAAAAAGGATCCTCCTAACACGATTATACAATCCATAATATTGTAACATAAAATTAAAGAGATGTCTATACTTCATCTCATAAAAAAACTATTGAATCCTTATATAAATTTTGGTATAATATTTCAGAACATTCGTACAAAGGAGGGATCGTTATATGCGTCCGCTTTCTGATATTTTGAGACCCGAGACCATCGAGGAAATGGTGGGTCAGCAGCATCTTTTGGGAGAAGGCAAGCTGCTGCGCGCCATTGCAGACAACGGCGAGATCCCCAATATGATCTTTTACGGTCCCAGCGGCGTTGGCAAAACCACTCTGGCGCGGATCCTTTCCGCCAAAAGTAATCGTAAGCTTTATAAGCTAAACGCCACCACCGCCTCTATCAGCGATATTAAAGAGATCATCAACGATATCAACCCCTTTACCGCTCCCAACGGCTGCTTGCTCTATCTGGATGAGATTCAGTATTTCAACAAAAAGCAGCAGCAGACCCTGCTGGAATTTATTGAGAACGGGAGCATCACCCTCATTGCCTCCACCACCGAAAACCCTTATTTTTATGTATATAACGCCATTCTGAGCCGCAGCACCGTCTTTGAATTCAAGCCGGTCTCCGCGCCCGAAATGGTTCCCTTTATCAAGCGCGCCATTGCATATTTAGAGAAACAACGCGGCTATTCCATTCTCTGCTCCGAGGAGAATCTGAAACGAATTGCATACGGCTGCGGCGGCGATGTACGCAAATGCTGCAACTGCATTGAGATCGTTTCCATGGCGCTGACGCGGGAGCACCATGAGATCACCGAGGAAATGATCGCCGAAGCCTCCCAGCGAAGCGGCAATCATTACGATAAAGACGGCGACTACCATTACGACATTCTCTCGGCCTTTCAAAAATCCATCCGCGGCTCCGATCCCGATGCCGCCTTGGTCTATCTCGCCCGTTTATTGGAAGCAGGCAATCTGATCGCGCCCTGCAGGCGGCTGATGGTTATCGCCGCCGAGGATATCGGCCTTGCTTATCCCCAGGCCATCGTTGTGACCAAGGCTTGCGTGGATGCGGCACTGCAGATTGGCCTGCCGGAAGCGCGTCTGCCGCTGGCGGAAGCCGCAGTTCTGCTGGCTACGGCGCCGAAATCCAACTCTGCCCACGACGCGATTATTGCAGCCATGGCGGATATCGAAAGCGGCAGAGTGGGGGAGATCCCCCGACATTTGAAGAATGTTCACGCCGACAGCGCCGGTACAGGAAAAGTACCTGCGTACAAGTATCCCCACAGCTATCCCAACCACTATGTCAAGCAGCGCTATCTGCCCGAGGAAATGGGTGATACCGTCTATTATGAGTACGGTGAAAACAAAACCGAACAGGCCGCCCGCCAGTACTGGGCTAAAATCAAAGGCGAATCGTAAGGGGGAGTCCTATGGAACTGAATTTGCATGATATTCTGGAACTGAAAAAGGAACATCCCTGCGGCAGCAAGAGTTGGGAAGTGCTGCGTGTTGGCATGGATATTAAGCTGCGCTGCTTGGGCTGCAACCACGAAATGATGCTACCGCGGCGCAAGGTAGAGAAAAGCATTAAACGAATTGTCCCAAAGGAGGAACAAGTCGGA
>JAZUNB010000146.1:0-18438 GCA_045603925.1 Eubacteriales bacterium | reverse complement strand
CCGAAGGCGTGAATGGGGCCCCCGACAAAACATCGTTTTGTTGGGGAAAAGGAACAAAAAATGATATAAGCGGAGGTTTCTAATACTTTAGAAACGGAGCGGTTTTCATTTTTTGTTCCGCACGCCGAGTGGCTCGGTTTGGAGGTAGCAAAGGGCATAAAATAAAAAGGGAAATATCGAAAACTCGATATTTCCCTTCCTTTTTATGGTTTTAAGGCAGAGCCTTTTTGAAAAGGCCCTTATTTTTCTTGCCCTTTGCGGTTCGGACTATTTTTACAGCCCCTTTTTTGTTTAATCTTTAATATATTCTGCAATGTCTGATAATTCACAGTTCAGCGCGGCGCATAATTTATTAAGTGTTTTGGTCTCGATATTATCGTTTGCGCGCAGACGGCGAATGGTTTTACTATCAATACCGCAGCGTTCCCGCAGTTGATAAGTGGATATATTTTTCTCATTCATGGTTTTCCATAAACGGTCAAATTTAATCATAAAATCAACCCCCGATCTTGACAATCTTTATTATGGGGGTTATAATCCGTTTTATTAAGGGGATATAATCCCCATATTGGGAGGATAAAATGGAATTATATCAAGAATTATTACTTTGTGCTTTAAAAAAAGAAAAGATGCAGGTCATTTTTCCGGATTTGAATATTGAGGCGGAAAAAATAATCGAAATGAAGTGTTATCAAATATTACATCAGATTAAGGAGATTCTTTCGGCAGAGTGGTTAAATGATGAAGAGTGTGTGATGAGGATTGAGGAAATCCTTCATTTGTTTTATGAAAACAAAATTGATGTAGGAAATAGGCATGATTAATATAAAAAAAGACCACCGTTTTCGGTGGTCTTTTTTATTCCGTTTATTCCATCTGCAGGATGGTAGCGTTCAGTAGTTGGGCTTCCTCCTTCAGGTGGGTCACCATCAGAATGGCGCCCTTCCATTGGGATAGGATCAGCGCGGCGGTCTGCTGTTTGGTTTCGTCGTCCAGGCCGTTGAAGGGCTCATCCAGAATCAGTAAGGAGGAGGGGGTGCAAAGGGCGCGGGCGATGGCCACGCGGCGGTTCATTCCGCCCGATAGCTCCTTGGGAAATTGGTGTAAATTTACACCGAGTCCCAGCTGTTCCAGGATGGCGGCGGCCTTTGCGGTGTCGCCGTCGGCAAGGGCGGCGTTTTGCAAAATGGTTTTATGAGCCAGCAGGCGATCCTCCTGAAAGACTGCGGCAATGGGGCGGGGGGCATTTTCGATGATGCCTGCCTGAGGATTTTCCAAGCCCATCAGCAGCCGTAAGAGGGTGGTTTTTCCGCAACCGGAGGGGCCCATCAGAGCAAGATGCTCCCCGGGGGCGACGGTCAGGGAAAAATCCTTAAATACTTCTTTTTCGCCATAGGAGAAGGCGATATTTTTCAATTGGATCATACCGTTTTCTCCTTCCAAAGCTTATTCAAGAGCAGCTCCAGACTCAACGAGAGCAGCGCGATCACCACCGTGAGGGCAAAGACGGCGGGGGTCTCCAATTGCAGCTTTGCGGTCTGCAGAAGATCGCCGAGGGAGCGGTCGGGGCGGCAGATGACCTCGGCGGCAACGCCGCTTTTCCAGGCAAAGCCAAGGCCGGTAACAGAGGCGGTGCGGAAATAGGGGGAGAGGGCGGGAATGCGGATCTCCTTCCAAAGCCTTTTGCGGGAAAGCCCCAGCACTCGGCCCATCTCTAATTCCTTGATATCGGTATTGGCCATCCCGGTGCGGATATTGCCCCAAAAGAGCGGCGCCACCATCAAAAAGGAGATAAAGACGGGCAGATACGGCGTTTGGATCCAGACCAAGGCCAGGATAATGAAGGAGGCTACCGGTACCGAGCGGATCAGATGTAAAAGAGGGGCAAAAAGCCAGTCGAAGGGCTTGCACCGATCCGAAAGGATGCCGCCCGCCGTGCCCACCAGGGCGGCCAGAGCAAAGCCTGCCAAAATGCGGAGCATCGAGGCGGCGGCCGCCAGCCAGAAGGCGGGCTCCGCCACCAAAAGCCCCAAGGCCTTAAGGGTCTGGGGCGGGGTGGGAACTAAAAGTTCTTTATGGATGATCAGGCTGATGCCCCACCAAAGGAGGATCCAAAGGAGGGTGCTGACCGTCATTTTAAGCCAATTGGGAAGTTTCATTCAGCCACTCTTTCAGGGCGGCAAGGCGCGCCTCGGCATCCTTGCGACCCAGGTTATATTGCGCTTCCAAGCGCTTGGGGTCTTTTTCCATCCGCCCGATCCTGAGATCTTCCGATGGGCGGATCACAAAGATCTCTCCTGCCTCCTCCAGCCGCTCGATCTCCTCAACGGTTGCATTGTAGGCGGTATGGCGGTTGGCCATGGTCTCCAAAAAGGCGGGGTATTTTCTGTAGAGGAGTTTGGCAAGGGTCAGGCTCATGGGCTTTTTGCGGTAGCCCTTGGATCGGGTCAATACCACCACCCGCCTGCCGTAACCCAAATCTTTTGCCGCCTGCAGGGGGATGCTGTCGGCAACACCGCCGTCCAGCAGTTTTTTGCCGCCCACCTTCACAATGCGGGAGACCATAGGCATGGAGGCCGAGGCCAGCATATAGTCCATCTCCTTTTTCAGATCGGTGCACCGCTGATAGACGGCCTTGCCGCTTTCAAGATCGGTGCAGACCGCATAATAAGCGGTCTTGCTTTTGGCAAAGGTCTCGTAGTCAAAGGGATCTAAGTGATCGGGCAGATCGTGGTAGCAGAATTGCTCTCCCACCAGACTGCCGGTGGTCAACAGCGACCAAAAACTCATAAATTTCGGATGGCGGCAGTATTTTTTATAATACCGAATGGTGCGCCCCGGCTGATTGCCGAGATAAACGCTTCCGTGGATAGCGCCGGCGGAAACGCCCAACAGCCCATCAAACCAAAGGTCCTGCTCCATAAAGACATCCAAAACGCCTGCGGTATAGATGGCGCGCATAGCGCCGCCTTCCAAGATCAAGCCTGTTTTCATCAAAAAACTCCTTTCCGTAATCGGAAAGGAGTTTTTTGGAGATCATACGCCGTAATAGAAATCGTCGGCAGGCAGTTTTCCGCCGATGGACTTCGGATTGGCATTGAAGAGAACCTCCAGATAGCCGGAGAGACCCTTTTGCATTTCCTTACCGGTCACATAGGTGATATTGCAGTAGGGAATGGCTTTTTCAGCAATGGCGGCCTTGGGGATGATCTTGAAGGTCTCGCAAAGGGTTGCGGCACCTGCCACATCATTATTGACCTGCTCCACCGAAGCGGCATACTTCTCCAGAAAAGCCTCTACTGTCTTTTTATTATTGTTGAGATATTCGTCCCGTACCACCAGGCAGCCCATCATCAGCTGGCTCTCGGGGGCAACCTTGGTCCATTCCTCGGTCATATCCAGCGCGATGCGGAAGGTGGTCTTGGTCTGAACGGTGGTGGCTACCGGCTGGGGAACCATGGCGATCTGGGCTTCTCCGGCAACCATCTTGGCGGTCAGCTCATCGTTGGAGGCGGCGAACTTCACCGTAGCCTCCACATTGTTTTCCTTCAGCAGGTATTCCAGGATATATTGGGGATTGGCGCCCTCACCCATGGCATAGATGGTCTTGCCTGCAAGATCCGCCATGGAGTTGACGGTGCCGGTATTGTCCATCATATAAAGAACACCCAGCGTGTTGACGCAGAGAACGGTGACCTCACCGTTCATTTTGTTGTAAAGAGCGGATGCGGCGTTGGTGGGGAGGGCGGCGATATCCGCTTCTTTGTTCACAAACTTACCGATCACCTCATCGGCGGCGGAAGCCAGCGTGACGCCGTATTCCTCCATCAGATGCACCATGCCGACCCCGGTGGGGCCTGCAATGGCGAATACATTGGGAGCCACCTCCGGCTCTTCCTTACAGCCGGTCAGGAACATTGTAGCACAAATCAGCGCCAAAATCAAACACATTACTCTTCTGAACTTTTTCATGATTTTTCCTCTTTCCGATACCATTTGGCATCTTTTTTATAAATTTTATTTTTCTCCGTCAACTGCTCTAAGGTCCGGTAAAGGCTGGTGCGCCCGATGTTCAGCTCCCGCGCCAGCGCCGCAAGGTTGCCGGGCAGAAGGATCTCACCGTCTCTGGCGGTATGAGCCTCAATATAGCCCATCAGCCGCTGCTCCGCCGAGCCCTCGGTGTAGAGGCGGATCTTATCATTTAAATATAGGATCCGCCGATGCAGAAAACGGATATAATTCATGGAGACTGCGGGATATTCCGCCATCCACCGCGCCAGCAGAGCCTCTTCAATAAACTGAAGCCTCACGCGGGATAAAGCGGTAATGGTGGAGGCATAGCGCCCGCTTCCGAACAGCGCGGTCACCCCGAAAACATTCCCCGCCTCCAGGGTACGCACCCGCGCGCCGCTATGGGAGCAAACAGAGATCCGCCCCTCTAAAACCACCGCGAAGGCCCGGGGAAAATCCCGCTCGCTGTAGATGGTGGCGCCTTTTTCAAAGACCGCAGGCGCCGAGAGGGCGGCAAGACAGCTCTGAACCGTCTCCTCCGGAAGACCCTCCCAAAGAAATAAATTGTCCAAAACGCCTTTTTTCATGGGCACCTCTCTTTAAAACTGTTCCATTTGGAACACTTTTCTATATTGTAACACAAGATTTTCCATTTGTAAAGAGAAAAATGCGGAAGACCATCGGTCTTCCTCATTTTGTTCTTTTTTGAAAGCCTTATGCAATAGCAGCGTTGATCTTGGCCAGGAGCGCTTCGCAATCGGCACCGTGCACCATACAGGCCTGCTCAATGCTCTCGCCTCTGGCGGAGGGGCAGCCCAGGCAATGCATACCGATCTCTAAAAAGAGGGGCGCGGTCTGGGGATAGTTATCCAACACTTCTGCAATAATGGTATCCTTGGTAATCATAAAAAAGGACCTCCTTTTTGAATTTCTGTTACTATTATAGCGGATTATTTCAAAAAATGCAAAGGGATTTTTGTTTTTTGGTTTACATTTCCTCCGAAAAGTGTTATACTAAAGTGAATTATTATGGATTATTATGTTCAAAAGGAGAATTTCCTGTGGAATTATTAGATTTGAAAAATCCTGCCGCTGTGGCAGAATATGAGGCCTTTATCCAAAGCCATCCCAAGGGTCATTTCGCCCAATCGGTGGAATGGGCAAACCTTAAGACCGAATGGACCTTTGAAGCGGTGATCGAGCGGGATGAGAGCGGCGCCATTGCCGGTACCATGGGTCTTCTGATCCGTAAGGTGCCGGGGACTGCTATTATGTATTCCTGCCGCGGTCCTGTTTGCGATCTTCATGATGAGGAGATGGTGACCCGCCTGGTGAAGGCGGCAGGGGAAGTCGGCAAGAAGTACCACGCTTGCTCCCTGAAGCTGGATACCGATACCCCCGCTACCGATGAGGAATTCTGGAATATCTGCCGTAAGCTGGGCTTCACTGAACCCAACCATTCCAAGAATTTTGAGGGCATCCAGCCGCGGTTTGTCTTCCGTCTGTATTTAGAGGGGCGCAATGAGGAGGAGATCTTGGCCTCCTTCCAGCAAAAGACCCGTTATAATATCCGCGTCGCCGTTAAGAAGGGCGTGCAGGTGCGCCTTTGCGGGGAAGAGGCTTTGCCCGATTTCCATCGCATTATGGTCACCACCGGCTCGCGGGATAATTTTGTGGTTCGTACCGAGGAGTATTTCCGCCGTATGATGCGCGCTTTGGGGGACCATGCCCGCCTTTATATGGCCTATCTGGACGGGAAAGCCATTGCCGGTACCTTAGCCATCGGCTACGGAGATAAGGTCTGGTATCTCTATGGCGCATCCTCCAATGAATACCGCAATGTGATGCCCAATTACCTCCTCCAATGGGAGATGATCAAATGGGCCATCGAGCGGGGGGCGCGGGTCTATGATTTCCGCGGTGTTTCCGGCGACCTTAGTGAGGACAACCCTCTTTACGGTCTCTATCGGTTCAAGCGCGGCTTCAACGGCGAGTTTACCGAATTCATCGGCGAGATGGATCTGGTCTATAATCCCCTGATGCTGAATTGGTCCAAATGGGGCAGTAAGGCCTATCGCCGCCTGAATATGTTTTTATTTAAATTGAAGCATCGGAAATAATGGCAAGACTGATCGTTGAAAAATCGTATATTGCAGAAAACTACCGTCTGCTAAAGGAGCGGGCGGGGGTTCCCGTTATTCCGGTATTGAAGGCCAATGGCTATGGCCTCGGCGCCGAAGGTCTTTTTGAGATCCTTCTGGCCGAAGGCGCAGGGCTGATGGCGGTCAGCCGCCTGGAGGAGGCGCTGCCCCTTTGCGGGCGGGGCGCCGAGATCCTGGTGCTCTCCTGCGGGCGCAGCGAGGGCTATGCCAAGGCAGTTTTGGAGGCAGGCGTTACGACCGCGGTAGACAGCCTTGCTTTTGCAAAAACCCTTTCCGCCCTGGCGGAAAAAGAGGGCAAGACCGCAAGGGTGCAGATCAAGATCGATACGGGTATGGGGCGCTTCGGCTTTGCCCCCTGGGAGACCAAGGAGATGGCAGAGGTCTTTGCCCTGCCTTCGCTGGAGGTTTCGGGCATCTTTACCCATTGCCATTCCGCCTTTTTGGAAAATGAAGCCCTTTCGGAGCAAAAGGCGCTGTTTGAGGAAGCCCTGGCGGCCCTGGAGGCCAAGGGCATCGATCTGCCTATGCGCCATATGGCCAATTCCTCTGCCGCCCTGAAGGGCGCCTGCCCTTATGATGCCGTGCGGATCGGCTCTGCCTTGAGCGGAAGAGTGCCCATGAAGACCGATCTGCCTTTAAAGAGAGCAGGTCGGCTGGAGGGAGAGATTCTGGCCATCCGCCACCTGCCTGCCGGCAGTAATCTGGGCTATGGCGGAGTCTGCCGTCTGAAGAAGGATACCAAGGTGGCCATCGTTTCGGTGGGGACGGCTGACGGTCTGTTGCGGGGCAAGGAGCCGGATCTTTTCCGCTTGATGGATTGCTGTCGCTATCTCTATCATGACCTGCTGCTGTTCTTTAAGAAGCCCCGCCGCGGCGGAATGATCAACGGGAAGTTTGCCCCCCTGCTGGGCAGACCGGCCACTACCCATAGTTTTTACGATGTAACCGATATTCCCTGCCAAGAGGGAGATGTTGTTGTGTTGGATACGGCGCCCATGAAGGTGGATGCCGCGGTGGAGCGTGTCTATGAATAAGTTATTGGGAAACCCGGAGCTTCATCGGGAAATGAACAGCGCCCATTTCGCCCATGCCTATCTCCTGGCGGGAGAAGAGGGAATGGGCAAGAAGACCGCCGCCCGCCTGCTGGCGGAGCGGATGACCGGCGATACCAGGGGTCAGGTGCAAAGGGATGAGCATCCCGATGTCCTTTGGCTGGCGCCGGAGGAAAAGGGCAAGCAGATCAAGGTGGATGCGGTGCGCGCCTTTCGGCAGGAAGCCTATGTGATGCCCAATCAGTCCCCAAAAAAGGTATTGATCATCGATCAGTGCCATTGCCTTAATGAAAGCGGTCAGAATGCCATTCTGAAGATTCTGGAGGAGCCCCCCGCCCATGCCATCTTCATTCTTTTGGCCGAGAGTCGGGAGGCTATGCTGCCTACCATCCGCTCCCGTTGCGTCATTATGGAGATGCAGCCGGTAGGGGAGCAGGAGGGGGTTGCCTTCCTGCAGGAAAAATTTCCCCAAGAGGAGCGGTTGGCGACTCTTTTGCGCGCCGCAGGCGGTAATCTGGGGCTGGCTATGGAATATCTGGCGGGCGGTACCTTTCTCTCTTACGGGGAGATGGGGGTGCGCTTTTTGGGCAAGCTTTGCCGCAATAAGCTGTTGGAGGCGGATCGGATCTTAAGCGATCTGCCCAAGGGGGATTTTTCCGCCTTTCTGGATAGCTTTGCCCGCCTTTGCCGCGACTTTCTGCTCTATAAGACGGGAAGCGGCGAGGAAAATATTGTTTTTTTGGAAAGTGTCTTGCAAATCAAGTCATTTTTAGGTAGAATGAGACTGGAGCAGCTGTATAAAATGGCGTCGCTGACGCTGGACTGTAAAACTGCTCTTTCGGAAAACGGCAATGAAAATCTGATCAAGATCAGCTTCATTGCAGAGATGGGAGAATTATTAAGTTGACGAATATCGTTGGCGTTCGTTTTAAAGAAAACGGCAAAATTTATTATTTTGACCCCAAGGGTCTGGAGCTGAAGCAGGGAGATTATTGTGTGGTGGAGACCGCCCGCGGTACCGAGTGCGGCGAGGTCTCTCTGGCGCCTCGCGCAGTGGAGGATCATGAGGTGGTTCAGCCCTTAAAGCCGGTGCTGCGGGTGGCGGATGCTGCCGACCATCGGCAGATGGAAAAGAATCGCGCCCGCGAAAAGCGGGCGGCAGAGGTCTTTGCCGAAAAGAGTAAAAAATATAAGCTGGAAATGTCGCTGGTGGATGTGGAATACGCCTTCGACGGCAGTAAGATCATCTTTTTCTTTACCGCCGAAGGGCGGGTGGACTTCCGCGAGCTGGTAAAGGATCTGGCCTCGGTCTTTAAGACCCGTATTGAATTGCGGCAGATCGGTGTGCGGGATGAATGCAAGATGATGGGCGGTCTGGGTATGTGCGGCCGACCCTTCTGCTGCAGCCAATTTCTCAATGATTTCAGCCGCGTGACCATCAAAAGCGCCAAGGATCAGGGGTTGCCTCTGAATCCGGTGAAGATCAGCGGTGTCTGCGGCATTCTGATGTGTTGCCTCAATTATGAGGAGGCTACCTATCAGGAGCTGAATAAGACCCTGCCCAAGGTGGGCGCCCATGTGGAGACTCCCGATGGAAAGGGTACTGTTGCCGAGGTGGCGACCCTCACAGGGAAGATTCGGGTGAAGTTTACCGATGAGGAGGGAAATCTCTCCTTTAATACCTATGATGCCAAGGATCTGAAGTTCCCCCGTCCTCAACCTCAGCGCAAAGAAAATAAGAAGAAGGAAAAAGAGCCCGCTCCGCAATAATTTATAAAAAAACACTTGAAAAGCGAAGACTCTTGTGTTAGTATAATTTTAACATCATAAGGAGGTGCTTAGAAATGGCATACACTATTACTGATAATTGCATCAGCTGCGGTACTTGCGAAGGCGAGTGCCCCGTAGGCGCGATCTCTGCCGGCGACGATAAGTACGTTATCAACGCTGACGAGTGCCTCGATTGCGGTGCTTGTGCAGGCGCTTGCCCTGTAGAGGCTATCGAAGGCTAATTGCAAAAAAATAAAAATAACCGCTCCCAATGGGAGCGGTTATTTTTTTATGCTTCATCAGGGGCTTTGACCAGGCCTGCCACATCGGAGACCGGCAGAGAAAATACAATTCCCCGTGCCTTTTTTTGCATCCCCATTTGCTGATAGAGGGCATGGAGGACCTGATCCCGCAGCTCCTTTTCCACCACCATCATCAGGATTTCCTTTTCCGCCTGAATGGTGATGCCGAAGAAGGCGGCCTCGTTTTCCCGCGCAACGCCGCGGCCGTTGATGATGGTGCCGCCGCGAACACCCTGCTCCCGCGCCACATCCATCACATCGGCGGCATAGCCTGCATTCACAATGGCGAATATTACTTCATGGTTATTGGTTTTCATTGTTGATCCTCCCTGCCTTGTTTGTTGTTGCTCAGGAACTGATACATATTCACGCCGATCACGCTTGAAAGGGGAACCGCCAGGGCGATGCCCTTGCCGTTGCGAATGGTCTCAAACTTTTCCTCCAGGCATTTCATGACCGGATCCACCATATCCTCCCGCACAACGCTCATCAGCACCGCTTTATGAATATTGAGACCCAGCATATCGAGGATCTCCGAGGTGGCGGTACCCATTCCGCCGGTGACCATTTGGAAATTCACATCAAATTGGCTGAAGACATCCAGATAAAACTCCGCCTTGGCGCGGTCCACAACCGTGATGATCAGCTTTAGTTTTTTGATGGCCGATTCATTGATGGTATTTGCCATAATCTACCGCTCCTTATAAAAAGTTGATGATCTGCTCGTCGTCCGCCTGCAGGATCCGCTTCATGGCGCGTTTTTCCTGCACCCGATTGGCCACGATCGCCCGAAAGCCCAAAAGCTGAATGGTGATGAGGGGCGCCATGGCAACCAGGGCAACCACCCCGAAGCCATCCCGCAGGACCGCATTTTCTCCCTGCAGCGCCACGCATACGCCGATGGCAAAGGGGAGAATAAAGCCGGAGGTCATAGGCCCGCTGGCAACCCCGCCGGAGTCAAAGGCGATGGCGGTATAAACCGGAGGAACAAAAAGGGAAAGGGCCAGGGAGATAAAATAGCCGGGGATAATATAGTAGACCAGCGAAAAATCAAAATAGATCCGTAAAACGCTTAAGGCGATGGCGGCGCCGACACCGGCGCAAAGGCCGATCATCATGGAGCGTTTTTTTACATATCCGCCGGTCACATCCTCCACCTGCGCGTTCAGAACATGGATGGCAGGCTCCGCCATCACCACCAAAATACCCATCAGCAGACCAAGGCCGATCAGCAGGGCGGGATGGAGGGAAGACATCTGGGTGCCCATCTTATAGCCGATGGGCATATAGCCCACATTAACGCCGGTGAGGAAGAGCAGTAACCCTAAATAGGTGAAGACCACCCCTACCCCGATCTTCAGCAGCTGCCGTTTGGGCAGCTTCAAAAAGAAGATCTGGCAGAGCAGGAAGAAGCCAACGATCAGTCCCAGCGCGATGGCAACCTCTTTTGCCACATGGGCGGCATTGGTGAGATAAGCGCCTAAAATGTTTTCGTCCACCGCGCCGTAGTTGACCGTATAGGTCAGATCGTTTTTGGCAAAGATCCCCAGCAGCAAGACCGCAAGAATGGGGCCGATGGAGCAAAGGGCAACCAGGCCGAAGCTGTTTTCCTGACTGCGGCGATCCCCCAAAACGCTGGAGATACCAACCCCCAGCGCCATAATAAAGGGCACGGTGATGGGTCCGGTGGTTACTCCGCCGGAATCAAAGGCCATAGGTAAAAGATCCAAATTTTCATTGACCGCCAGCATCAAAGCCAGCGCAAAGAGCAGCATATAAAAGAGCATTAAAATATTGGAAAGCCGCCGTTTGAAGATGATCCGCAAAATAGCGATCAGCAAAAAGGAACCGACCCCGAAGCCAACTGCAAAGATCAGAAGCTTCCCGTTCATAACCGACTGTACCTGATTGGCCAGCACCTGCAGATCCGGCTCCGCAACGGTGATCAGCATCCCCAATACAAAGCAGACCGCCAGCAATAAGCCGATCCGCTTCTGGCGGGAAAGACCGGCACCCACATGGGTGCCCATAGGGGTCATGGCAATGTCGGCGCCCATATTGAAGAGGCCGATGCCCAAAACCAGCAAGACCGCGCCAACGGTAAAGCTGACCAACTCCCCGCGGGTGAAGGTAAATTGGGGCAACAGCGCCACTAAATATACAACAAGGGTGATGGGCAGCGCCGAAACCAACGCCTCCCGAATCTTCGCCCACAATTCCTTCAAACCGCTCACCTGCCTGATTCCATAGTTAATAATATTATAGCATAAAAAAGGACATCTGAAAAGGGGAAAAAGAGAAAAGATGGAGATTTTATCGAGAGGATGCTTGACAGTTATTTAAAAAGTGGCTATAATGAAAAAACACGCGGAGGGTTATCGAAGTGGTCATAACGAGGCGGTCTTGAAAACCGTTTGCCGTAAGGCACGTGGGTTCGAATCCCACACCCTCCGCCAAATAAAAAAGCACCCAAACGGGTGCTTTTTTATTTGGCGCATCCTGCGGATGCGAAGATTTTTCGTAAGCCGCCGACCAGCGGATCGAAAAATCAAGAAGCGCAGAGTATCCCATACATAGAAGCGCAGAAACTTGAAAGCACCCAAACGGGTGCTTTTTTATTTGGCGCATCCTGCGGATGCGAACATTTTTGCGGCGCTTTTTTCACTCCTTTTTCTCTGCTCTCATAGTATGAAACAGCACAATAAGGTGGCAAGAGTAATCCGAACCTTGTTTTAAAAAGGCGGATTTCTGCTCACCCTTCGTTAAAATACTCGCCAATGCGGCAGCATTGGCTGCGTTTTATGCCTTGGTTGAACAAAAATCCGCACTTTTTAAAATCTTCGACCTCAAAGCAAGGAGATTTCGAGAGATTTTTGCTCGATCTTTTATGCAGATCGGCTGCCGCCGATCAAATAAAAATAAGTGAAAAGCACCGAAATGTTCTGCTTTGAGGCAGATTCGGATTGCTCTTGACACCTTAAGGAGATTACATCGATGAATGATATCAATACTCTTGCCGCCCTGCCGCGGGGGCGGCGCGGTCGCGTTGCCGCCCTTTGCAACAGCGGCAGTATTCGCGGGCGGCTGATGGATCTGGGGCTGACGGTGGGAACCGAGGTGGAATGTGTGGGCGAGAGCCCGCGGGGCGGGATGCGCGCCTATCGGATCCGCGGAGCGGTGATCGCCCTGCGGGTGACCGACAGTCAAAATGTTTTGCTGGAGCCAATGGAGGAATCTCTTTGTGAGTGAACGGATACAAGAAACGGTATTGGCCCTGATGGGCAATCCCAATGTGGGGAAAAGCACCCTGTTCAACGCCCTGACCGGTCTTCATCAGCATACAGGCAATTGGCCGGGAAAGACCGTTGAGGTGGCGGAAGGCTCCTTTACTGCCGCCGGCCGACGGTATCGGCTGGTGGATCTGCCCGGTACTTATTCCATGAGCGCCCATTCGGCGGAAGAGGAGGTGGCGCGGGATTATCTTTGCTCCGGCGCGGCGGCGGGGTGCATTGTGGTCTGCGATGCCACCTGCCTGGAACGGAACCTGCATTTAGCCTTGCAGATTTTGGCCTTTTACCCTAAAGTGTTGTTGTGCCTCAACCTGATGGATGAGGCAAAGCGCAAGGGCATCTCCATCGATATCGCCCTTCTTTCCGAGCGGTTGGGGGTACCGGTGGTGGGGGTCAGCGCCTGCCGCAAGAAAACCCTGAATGCCCTGTATGATGCGCTGGACGATTGGGTGGAACATCCTGCCGAGGGGCTGAAGGTCGAGGATCCCATTGCCTTTGCGGAAGAGCTTTGCCGCAGTGCGGTCACCATCCGAAAAACGGCGCCTTCCGAAAATCGGTGGGATCGGCTCCTGACCGGGAAATATACCGCCTATCCCATTATGATGCTTCTTCTGGCGCTGGTGCTCTGGCTGACCGTTGCCGGCGCCAATTACCCTTCGGCGGGGCTCTCGGCGCTCTTTTCCTGGCTGGAGGCGCGCCTTGGCGATCTTCTGATGGCTTGGCAGGCGCCCGATTGGCTGATCGGCTCCTTGATCCATGGCGCCTTTCGGGTGCTGGGTTGGGTGGTGGCGGTGATGCTGCCGCCCATGGCCATCTTCTTTCCGCTGTTTACCCTCTTGGAGGATCTGGGCTATCTGCCCCGCATCGCCTATAATTTAGATGAACCCTTTCAAAAATGTAAGGCCTGCGGCAAGCAGGCGCTGACTATGTGTATGGGCTTCGGTTGCAATGCGGTGGGGGTCACCGGCTGTCGCATTATCGATTCTCCGCGGGAGCGGATGATCGCCGTACTGACCAATAGCTTTGTACCCTGCAACGGGCGGTTTCCTATGCTGATCACCCTGATCACCGTCTTTTTTATCGGTGCCCAAGGGGGCGCTTGGGGCTCGGTAGGGGCGGCGCTGATGCTGACCGCCATCCTTCTTTTGGGGATCCTTGCCACCTTCGGCATATCCCGCCTGCTTTCCGCCACTCTCTTAAAGGGCGCGGCCTCCTCCTTTACCCTGGAGCTTCCGCCCTATCGCAAGCCGCAGATCGGCAAGGTACTGATCCGCTCGGTGTTGGATCGCACCCTCTTTGTGTTGGGCAGAGCCGCGGCAGTGGCGGCGCCGGCGGGGCTGATCCTTTGGCTCTTCGCCAATATTACCATCGGCGACGGAAGCTTGCTGACCCATACAGCCGCCTTTCTGGATCCTTTGGGCCACGCCTTGGGGATGGATGGCGTCATCCTCATCGCTTTTATTCTGGGTTTTCCCGCCAATGAGATCGTGTTGCCCATCATTCTGATGGCCTATCTTTCCCAAGGCACCCTCAGCGAGACGGGCAGCCTTCTGGAGATCCGCGCGGTTCTGGCGGCCAACGGCTGGACCTGGGTCACTGCCCTTTGCACCATGCTGTTTTCCCTCTTTCATTGGCCCTGCTCCACCACCCTCCTGACGGTGAAAAAAGAGACCGGAAGCTGGGGCTGGACAGCAGTGGCGGCGGTTTTACCCACCTTGGTGGGCGCGGCGGTCTGCTTTTTGATTTCCCTCTGCTTTCATTGACACCCATAGGCAGATGTGCTAAAATAAGCGGGAAGAGTTTTTTTGAAAATGAGGAGATAAAAATGGAATCCTTAGATCAACTGTATAAGATCGGCCGCGGCCCCTCCAGCTCCCATACCATGGGCCCCGAGCGGGCGTGCCTTTATATGAAAGAAAAATATCCCGATGCCGATGGCTTTCGGGTGATCCTTTATGGCTCCTTGGCCAAGACCGGCAAAGGGCACGGTACCGATGAGGTCATCCGTCGCACCTTTGCTCCTGCTTCCTGCGAGGTGGTCTTTGATCTGGAGAAAACCGATCTGCCCCATCCCAATACCATGGAGCTTTTCGCCCATCAGGGGGAGCAGCTGCAGGGGCAGGCGCGGGTCTTCAGCGTCGGCGGCGGGCGGATCGCTTTTGAGAACGATCCTGCCGCCAAGGCGCCCACCGTTTATCCCCATCGCAGCTTTGAGGATATTGCCGCCTATTGCAAGGTCAACCGTCTGCGGCTATGGCAATATGCAGACCGTATGGAGGGCGGCGCCATCTGGAACCATCTCCAAACGGTCTGGAACGCTATGAAAGCGGCAGTGGAGCGGGGACTGGAGGATGAAGGGACCCTGCCCGGAGGGCTGGAGGTGCAGAAAAAAGCCAAATACCTTTATGAAATGCAGCATATTGATGAGTCGGCGGAAACGCGGGAAAATCGGGTGGTCTGCTCCTATGCCTTTGCGGTCAGCGAGCAGAATGCCTCCGGGGAGACCATTGTGACCGCTCCCACCTGCGGCGCTTCGGGCGTGGTGCCTGCGGTGCTTTATTATCAGCAGCAAAAGCACGGCTTCTCCGATCAGGAGATCTGCCGCGCCCTGGCGGCGGGAGGGATCATCGGAAATCTCATTAAGACCAATGCCTCCATCTCCGGCGCCGAGGCGGGATGCCAGGCAGAGATCGGAACAGCCTGCGCTATGGCATCGGCGGCCCTCGGCGAGCTCTTTGGCCTGCATATGGACAAGATCGAATATGCCGCCGAGATCGCCATTGAGCACCATCTGGGGCTGACCTGCGATCCCATCGGCGGGCTGGTGCAGATCCCCTGCATCGAGCGCAATGCGGTGGCGGCCATGCGGGCCATCAATGCGGTGAATCTGGCCAGCTTTTTGAGCAGTACCCGCAAGATCTCTCTGGATAAGGTGATCGTTGCCATGCGGCGTACGGGAAAGGATATCCGCGCCGCCTATCGGGAGACCTCCGAAGGGGGCCTGGCGGCGCTGGGAATCGGCGAATAAACTATTGCTTTTTAAATTTTTAAGTGATATAATTATCAAATAGCGAAATAACGCTAAATTTTTTAATGTGTGGTGAAAAAAGAAATGCAAGTGAAACTCAACGGTCAGATGATCGAATTGGAAGAGGGCAAAACTGCCTTTGATGCAGCCTTTGCTCTGGACCCTGCTGTTGCTCGCGAGGCCCTTTGTTGCCTGGTGGGAGAAGAGGTACGGGAATTGACTTATGTTCCTTCGGAAGGGGATGAGGTCACTACCCTGACTTTTGCAGATCAGCGGGCAAGAAAGGTCTTCTGGCACACCACATCCCATGTGCTGGCCCAGGCAGTCAAGCGCCTGTTCCCCGAGGCCAAGCTGGCCATCGGCCCCGCCATCGACAGTGGATTTTACTATGATTTCGAGGTGGCAACACCCTTTACCGCCGAGGATCTCCAGAAGATCCAGGCAGAGATGAAGAAGATCGTGAAGGAGCGCCTTCGTCTGGAGCGCTTTGAGCTTTGTGTTGAAGAAGCCAAGGAGCTGATGAAGGACGAGCCTTATAAATTAGAGCTGATTGAAGAGCACGCGGGCAAAGGGGAGAAGATCTCCTTCTACCGTCAGGGTGATTTTACCGACCTTTGCGCTGGTCCCCATCTCTTCGATGTATCCAAGATCAAGGCCATCGCCCTCTTAAGCGCTACCGGTGCTTATTGGAGAGGGGATTCCGACCGTACCATGCTCCAGAGAATCTATGGCGTTTCCTTCCTGAAGGCTACCGACCTGGAGGAGCATTTGGCGCAGTTGGAGGAGGCCCGTAAGCGCGACCATAATAAGCTGGGCCGCGAGCTGGAATACTTTACCACCTCCGATGTGGTGGGTCAGGGTCTTCCCATCCTGCTGCCCAAGGGCGCCAAGGTCATTCAGACCCTCCAGCGCTGGGTAGAGGATGAAGAGGAGAAGCGGGGCTACCTGCTGACCAAGACCCCCTTGATGGCCAAGAGCGATCTTTATAAGATCTCCGGTCACTGGGATCATTATCTGGACGGTATGTTTGTGTTGGGCGATCCCGCCGATGAGACCAAGGAGTGCTTTGCTATGCGCCCCATGACCTGTCCTTTCCAATATCAGGTCTATCTCAATCGGATGCGTTCCTATCGGGATCTGCCCATGCGACTGGGCGAGACCTCGACCCTCTTCCGCAATGAGGAGAGCGGTGAGATGCACGGTCTGATCCGTGTCCGTCAGTTTACCATCTCCGAGGGTCATCTGATCCTTCGTCCCGATCAGCTGGAGGAAGAGTTCAAGGGCTGTCTGGAACTGGCGAAATATTGCCTGGAGACGGTTGGGATGCTGGAGGATTGTACCTTCCGCTTCTCTCAATGGGATCCCAATAATACCGAGAAGTATATCGGTACCCCCGAGCAATGGGATGAGGCCCAGAGCATTATGGGCAAGATCTTAGACGATCTGGGTGTGGATTATACCATCGGTATTGATGAGGCCGCCTTCTATGGCCCCAAGCTGGATATTCAGTATAAGAATGTATTCGGCAAGGAAGATACCATTGTTACCATTCAGGTGGATCAGCTGCTGGCCGAGCAGTTTGATATGACCTATATTGATCAAAACGGTCAGAAGGTTCGTCCTTATATCATTCACCGGACCTCTTTGGGTTGCTATGAGCGTACGCTGGCTTACCTGATCGAAAAGTACGCAGGCGCCCTGCCTACCTGGATGTCTCCCATTCAGGTGCGAGTCCTGCCCATCAGCGAAAAGACCATGGATAAGGCCGGTGAGGTGTATACTGCTCTTCGCAATGCAGGCCTGCGGGCGGAATTGGATGAGCGTAATGAGAAGATCGGCTATAAGATCCGTGAGGCTCAGCTGCAGAAGGTTCCTTATATGGTCATCATCGGCGAGAAAGAAGCCGAGGCCGGGACGGTCTCTGTCCGTAGCCGTCATGATGGCGATCTGGGAACCATGCCTGTTGCCGATTTCATCACCCTCATCAAGGAAGTCATTGACACGAAGGCTAAAAAGTAAATCAAAAGTGCGTGGCTTGCCGCGCACTTTTTTATGGAGTTTTTATGAAGATCTTAATTACCGATGCCGATACGGTTTTTGATGCCAATGTAACGCCTGATTTCCTGAAGGAATTCGGGGAGGTAACCGTCTGTGCCCTTGCAGACCGCGAGACTCTGGAGCGGGAAATTGCCGATGCCGAGATAATTCTCTGCAACAAAACGGTGATCGATGCGCCCTTGATGGAAAAGGCAAAAAAACTGCAGTATATCGGCCTTTTTGCCACCGGCTACAATAATATTGATGTGAAGTATGCGGGCGCCCATGGCATTACGGTTTGCAACGCGCCGGGCTATTCCACCGAGGCAGTAGCCCAGCATACCTTTGCGCTGATGCTGGCCATTCTCAATCGGGTGGGGGACTATAATAAGACCGTGCAGGAGGGGGATTGGCTCAAAAGCCGCACCTTCTCGTATTTCCCCTTTCCCCTCTATGAATTGGCGGGGAAGACCATAGGGATCGTGGGCTATGGGGCCATCGGCAGGCGGGTGGCGGAAATTGCCAAGGCCTTCGGGATGAAGGTTTTAGTGCGTAACCGCCGCAAGGTGGAGGATGCCGCCGTAACCCAAACCGATCTGGATACGCTGTTGAAGGAATCGGATGTGGTGACCCTCCACTGCCCCTTAAATGAGGATTCCGCGGGAATGATGGATGCCGCGGCCTTTGGTAAAATGAAGAAGGGGGCGGTTTTGATCAATACCGCCCGCGGCGGTCTGGTAGAGGAGAAGGCCTTGCGTGCCGCCCTGGATGCGGGGCATCTTTTGG
>JAZUNB010000145.1:0-7962 GCA_045603925.1 Eubacteriales bacterium | reverse complement strand
TGCTAAGCAAAAGTGATATTGAAACCTTACGGTTTCAGTGATATTTTATTCGCCTCTAAAACTCGCGAAGCGAATAACACTTGGCTGAAAGCCAAATATCACTGCGAAGCAATATAACTCGCCGCAAGGCGAATAAAACTTATCGGAAATGTTCACTAAGAACATTTCCCAATGCGTATGGGGGTCTAATATTTTAGTTTACGGAAATGAAGGTGGGGTTGGCGGCGGAGCGGGTCAGTTGGACGGGCTTGCCGTTTTCCCAAGCGCCGGAGAGAACGCGGAGCATCTGAATGACATCGGCGGAGTTGACTTCATTGTCGGCATCGTTGGCGTCGTAGACATTGGCGGCGCGCAGGTTGAAGTTATTCTCCTGCTCTGCAGTCAGGTTGCCGCTCATTTTACGGAGCAGCAGCAGCGCGTCGATCAGGTCGGTGGTATCGTCGCTGTTGACATCACCGCAGATGTTGACGGTGCTGACAGGCACCTCAAAGGCATCGTCGGCCACAGCGGTGGTCTTGGCCACCTCGGCCAGAGTCAGGGTGGTGCAACCGCCGAAGGCATAGCCTTCAACCGTCTTCACGCTATCGGGAATGTAAAGGTCGGTCAGGCCGGTATTACCGAAAGCATTATAGCCAACGGTGGTCACGCCGTTTTCGATGGTTACCTTGGTGAGGCTGGTGGCATAGGCGAAAGCGCCGTCCATATCCTTCACATTCTTGGGAATGGTTACCTCGGTGATGCAGGAGGCACTGAAGGCACCCACACCGATGGAGGTTACGCTCTCGGGGATGGTAACAGCGGTCAGCTGAGCGGCGCCGCAGAAGAGGGCATCGCCCAGAGCAACCACCTTATTCCCGCCCAAAGTGGCAGGGATCTCAAGAGTGGAAGCATTGCCGGCATATTCGGTGATGGTGGCGCCGTCTTCATTGACGGTGTAAGTCCAATCGCCTTCGGTATAGATCTTATCAACCTTATTGAAGTTGGAGTTGATAGCCTTTACAGCGGCGGCCTTTTCGTAGATATTCTCGGCACCGCCGTTTTCAACGGTCGCATCGGCGAGATCCACATTCAGGTTACGCAGGGCAAAGGCAGTGCTGAGAGTAGCCTCGCCGCTGCCCACAACGCCGCTCCAAACAGAGCCTGCGGGAGCATTTTCACCGATATAAGAGATGTTCATATTGCTGTAGCAATCGGTGATGGAAGCGCCTGCAGAGGTACCTACCAGACCGCCGACGGTCAGAGAGGTGGCACCGTCCACAACCGCCAGATTCCCTTCTGCAACAGAGGCAGAGATGGTGGTGCCTGCATTGGCAACACCCACCAGGCCGCCGATCACCTCGGTAAAGGTGGTCACGCCGTCGGGAACCAGAGAGAAGAGCTTGGCGCTCTCTTTCACATAGCAGTTGCTGATGGAGGAGTTATTGGCGATACCGGCGATCATACCGTTGGCGCCGCGACCGATGACGGTCACATCCTCCAGGGTCACATTGGAAACAGTGGCGTTTTTCAGGGCGCCGAAGAGGCCGTAGCCATAGGTGGTGGTACCGTCTGCGGCAACTGTGCCGGTGATATCGCCGTTTTTAATGGTATAGCCATTGCCGTCGTATTTACCGGCGAAGGAGGTTACACCGTCTCCGATGGGGCGGATGGGCAGACCGGCAAGATCGATATCGGCAGTCTGCAGGAAATATTTACCGGAGGAGGAAGCCACATTGAGGGACATCCATACCAGGTTGCCTGCATCGGCGATGAGATAGGGATCGGCGGCGGTACCGGAACCGGCGGGAACATTGGGATAGCCGATCCAGTCGGGCACATCCTCACCCTCGGCCTCCAGATCCAGATGGAACTGGTTGAAGCCCTTATAGTAACGGTCTGCAACGGCGGAGTAGAACTCCACATCCATCTCGGAACCGTCTTCGTTGAAGTAGTACATGGCGATCATACCGAGACCGCGGAAACGGTTATCGTAAACCTGGGGGCAGACCAGCATTTCGGTGACGGTGTTGCCGTGAACACCCTCCCGCTGGTTGACGGCCAGACGGCCGTTGGTCACGTGACCGCAGATCATCATTTCCACATTCTCATACTGGGAAACCAGCTTCTGCCAGATGCCGTAGCCGGTGTTGCGCTGGGGATCGCCATCGGGGATCAGAATGCCGGAGAGATCCTTCTCATCGGTATCCTGCAAAGAGTAGGCGCCGCTGGAGATCATATAGCAGTGGGTGTTGAAGATGACCTTATGGTCGGGATGAGCGGCAACAACCTCGCCGGCCCATTTGAGCACCTTATCGGAGGGACCGTAGTCCAGATTCATCACCAGATACTTGGAGGAACCGGCCTCGAAGGTGGTCCAGGTATTGATGAGGGTGCTCTCCTCATAGCGGCCGCCGATGGGGGCCTTGAACTGATCCACATAATCGGTGTTGCTGTCGGGATCATCGGTGCCGAAATAAGTATCCAGACCATGGCCTCTTAAGCTGGCGCCGACAGTAGTGGTGGCGTAGCCGATATCGGCGCAATAATTATCATGATAGGTCTGGTTGGTGGAAGCCTTGTGATTTTTGATATCGTGGTTACCGCGCACCAGGGAGTAAGGCACAATACCGTCCATCAAAGAGATGGCCGCCTTGGCGTTTTCCCATTCATAAGCGGTATCGCGGTTGGTGATATCGCCGGCGTTGATGTAATAAACGATGTTGCGGTCGTCGGCATTGTCCACGATCCACTGATGCATAATAGGCAGGCTCTCGGGATAGAACTCGGAGGAGTACTGAATATCACCGATCACCGCGAAGGAATAGGCACGCTCGAAGCCGCTCTTGGCGCGAAGCTCTTCCATCTCGGCCTCGGTCAGCCAGTTGTTGGAATACAGAAGGCCGATGCCGCCTTCCTTATTGTTGGGGATATCCTGATCCTCCCGGTCGGAGGTCATGGAATAATCGCCGATGAGGTCGGGATCCTTCAGATCGGCGCCCTTCTTATAATCGGCATAAACCTCTTCAGCGGTACGCGCATCGGCATAAAGGGTAGCCTGCTTGATGCGGCCCTGGAAGATGGGGTGGTTCTGATAGTCATTGTCGCCGATGACGCAGAGGGGCATATTAAAGGTGTCGGTCCCGTAGTCGGGGTACTGACCGTGACGCTCTGCCAGCTCGCCGTTGACATAGAGGCTGATAAAGCCGCTCTCGGCATCATGGGTGATGGCCAGGTGCAGCCATTTGCCGGTGAAGACATTTACCTTGGTGAAGGTAATGCTGTATTGGGGAGAGGTATGGGAAACGCCCTGCCAATAATACAGCGGATTACCGGCGGCGGTAATTTCAAAAGACATATCATTATAGCCTTCGTTACCGTTACCGAAGATAACGCTGGGCTGGTCGCAGTCCACAGGGAACTTTACCCAGGCTTCATAAGTATGAGGAGGATTGTCCTCTACCTTTTCTGCCATGGTGTAAACATCGTCACTCTGACCCACGCGGGAATACTCCTGGGGATCGGTAACAACGTTGACACCGATACCCTCTTCCTCGGCGGCCATGACAGCCGGAACCATGCAAAGGAGCATCACAATGCACAACAGTACCGAAACAAAACGTTTCATAGTTGTTTCCTCCGTAAAATAAAAATTTGCTGTTTCGCACTCTAAATTATAAAATAAAATAGTTCAAATTGCAATACAAATATTATAAATATTAATAAAAGCCACCCGCGGAAGCGGGTGGCTTTTGAAGGTTAGTTTACAGAAATAAAGGTCGGTTCGGCGGCGGAGCGGGTCAGCTTCACCGGGCTACCGTTTTCCCAAGCTCCGGAGAGAACGCGGAGCATCTGAATGACATCGGCGGAGTTGACTTCATTGTCGGCGTCGTTGGCGTCGTAGACATTGGCGGCGCGCAGGTTGAAGGAGGCCTCCTGCTCTGCGGTCAGGTTGCCGCTCATCTTACGGAGCAGCAGCAGGGCATCGATGAGATCGGTGGTATTGTCGCCGTTGACATCCCCTGCGATGTTGACAATTTCCACCGTTGCATCGGCGTCAAAGGCATCGGCGCCGAGGGTGGCGGTCTTGGGAACGGTCACTTCTTTCATGCCGGTGCCGAAGAAAGCGCCCATCTCAATGGCGGCAATGCTGTCGGGGATATAGAGAGCGGTCAGCGGGGTATTGAGGAACAGACCCTCACCCAGAGTGGTAACGGCCTTGCCGTCCAGCTGGGCGGGAATTTCGGGATCGGTTGCGGTACCCTTATAGGCCACCAGGGTGATCCCCTTCTCGTTTTCGGTATATTCCCAATCCCCGGAAACAACGGTTTCGAGGGTGTTGGGCAGTGCCTTTTCGATCTCCTTTACGGCGGCCAGCATTTCTCCTGCCGACTTGGTGCCCACTGTGCCGTCAACAGCCACTACGCAATAGTTTCCGGTGACCGAATGGGCCCATTGGTTGCGGAACTCATTGGTGTTGGAAAGGCTTTCGGCATTGGCTTCTACCCCGCTCTCGGTGAGTACGGAATAGCAGTCGGTAAGGAAGATGGACTCGGTTTTGTTGTCCGTAACCTGCCCTTTACCGATCAACCCTCTGGCCCAAGCGTTTTCGGTCTTGGTCTCCAGATGGGGCTGAACATCCAGGGCGGTCAGATTATAGCAGTTTTGCATCACAAAAGGATCGGATGCGCTGAGGGTAGGCAGGTTTCCTGCATAGCCCAGAATACCGCCCCAATGGGAGGCTGCCGTGAGATCGTCTACCGAGGTAAAGAGGGTGCCGCGGTTGACGCAGTTGGTGATCTTGATGGTGCCGGTAAGGGCATCGCCCACATCGGAGGTGCTGATGATGGGCGAGACGAGGCCCATAATGCCGCCGATGGAAAGGGTCTTGGCGGAGCTGTCGTCCATCACCTCGATACTGCCGGTGAAGACGCAATGGTCTACCAGGGTATTATAACCCGCAGAGGCGACCACACCGCCCACATGGGTGAAGGTGCCGGGAACCACGATCTCCATAGCGGAGGCGCAGTTCTGAATAGTGGCGCTGCGGGCGATGCCGCAGATCCCGCCTACCATACCGGCGCGGTAGAGGTTATCGTAAGCGACCTCTTCGTTTACCGTCAGGGTGTTCATAACGGGCGCGATGGAGCAATCAGCATCCACCGAGCAGTTTTTAATGGTATTGAAGGCGGCGGTGCCGCTGCCGTTGGAGGGAGCGGCGGCCTTGCCGACGATTCCGCCGGTGGTGCCCATGCCGTTGACGGTAACATTCTCCAAATGCACATTCTCAACGGTGGCGCCGTAGATACAGCCAAAGAGACCGTAGCCGTATTCGCGGCTGAAGGAGGCGGCGTCATAAGCGGCACTGTTGGAAAGGATGGGGCCGTTCTTGATGGCATAGCCCTGACCGTCATAGTGCCCGCCGAAGGCGGCCATATCGGTGGTGGAATTGTAGTACCAGCCGATGGAGGGCAGGCCGATGCCTGCAAGGTCGATATCGGCAGTCTGTTTGAAGTACTTATTGGCAAGAGAAGCACCGGATTTTTTGGTGATCTGCTCCGACATCCAGAGCAGGTTGGCGGCGCTCTCCACCAGATAGGGATCGGCGGCAGTACCGCTGCCGGCAGGGGCCTCGGAAAGCTGACCGTTCCAGGTATCCAGCCTGGTGGGGCGGGTGGCTTCCGCAGTCAGATCAATGGTCATCTGGCTGTTGGTCTTCCAATACCGCTCCTGAATGGCGGAATAGTATTCCACCTGGATCTCGGTACCCTCTTTATTAAAATGGAAGAGGGCAACGGCACCGACGCCGGTGGTGTTATAGGCGGCGCCGGTCAAGGTGCGGTCGGGGCCTTGGGGGTTTACCAGAATGGCGTTAACGGTATTTCCGTTTGCGCCTTCATATTGGGTTACCTTGACATGATCGGAATAAACGTGGCCGGAAAGCACCAGCTCGATATTTTCATATTTGGAGGCCAGCGTCTCCCAGATGGGGGCGGCGGCCGTATTGGTAATGGAGCCGGAGGGGTCAACGAAATAATGGGTGGAGAGGATCACTTTATGGTTGGGATGGGCTTCGATGATCCCCGATGCCCAATTCAGAACATCTGCCGCAGGGGCAAAGTCCAGATTCAGGAACAGCCAGCTGACATCGGAGCCTGCGGGGGTAAAGGTGCTCCAGGTATTATAAAGGGAGTCGGCTTCATATTTGCCGCCGTTTGCCCCGGTATACTGACCGGCAAAGGTCTCGTTCTTTAAGAAGAGCTGGTTGAAGTAATCAACGCCCGACTGATCGTGAACGTTTCCGGTCTGGCTCTTCAGAGTATCATGGTTGCCGCGGACCAGAGAATAGGGGACCTTGCCGTCCAGACGGGTGATGGCATCATAAGCGGTATTCCATTCGGTCTCGGAGTTTTTATCGGTGATATCGCCCAGACCGATGACATATTGGATATTTTCTTCTTGTTGTTTTTCCAGGATCCAGTCATAGATCTTGGCCAGTTGAGCGGGAGCGTGGAGGGTCACCATCTGGGTATCGCCCACCACCGCAAAGGAATAGGCGCGCTCAAAATCATCGCCATGAATGGCGTCTACCTCTTCCTTGGTCAGCCATTGGTTGCTGTAGGTAAGATCGTTGCTGTAGGAACCGCGGTCGGCGATGTCCTTTTTGCCTTCGGAGAAGTCCCAGGAGGCCAGAAGGTCGGCGTCTGCATCCACCTTGGCGGTAAGATAATCATTTTTGATCTCCTCGGCGGAGCGGACATCGGCGTAAACATTCAGTTCTTTCAGGCCGCCTTTGAAATAATCGGTATTCAGGCGCCGAAGATCTCCGCCCACCACAAAGGCCTGCTGGGCAGAGCGCTCATCGAAATCGGGGAAAAAGCCCTTGGTTTCCGCCAATTCACCGTCGATATAGCAGGAAAGCTGATGGGTCTCGGGATTGTTGACCCAGACCACATGGGTCCACTTGCCGTTGATGACGCTGACATTATCAAAGCGCACATTATAGGAATTGCCGGCACCGTCGATATAGTTGACGCGGGGATGACCCGCCTGCACACCCACATTTACATTAATGGTGGTGCCGCTCTGGTCATAGTTGCCCAGCAAAACACCGTTGGCGGTGGAGCAGGTGCTGTCGAAATAGACCCACGCCTCTACGGTATGGAACATTTTTTCAAAATTCTTTTCGGTGTAATACAGATCATCACCGAATTTGTTCCAAAGCTCGTCGGCAGCGAAGGTGGTGCCGTCTACAGCGGGGGCCGCCACAGCGGGGAACGCCCATTGGCTCAGCAGCATGGTTACTGCCAAAAGAATTGCGAAAAGTCGTTTCATTTTTCTTTCTCCTATTCTCTAAAATAAAAACTTTTGCATTTTTATTATATAAAATGAAGGATCAATTGTCAATAAAAAAAGGGGAGCATTGCTCCCCTCTTTGATTTTATATAATGCGGATATCGGCGCCCATGGCGGCCAGCTTTTCAATGATCCGCTCATAGCCGCGGCGGATATGGTCGATATCTTCAATGGTGGTGGTGCCCTTGGCCATCAGCCCTGCGATCACCATGGCGGCGCCTGCTCTTAAATCGCAGGCGCGGATGGGGGCGCCCATCAGCTCTTTGCCGCCTTCAATGGTGGCGATCTTACCGGCCACCGAGATCTCGGCGCCCATACGCACCAATTCGTCTACATATTTAAAGCGGCTGTCCCAGATGCCCTCGTTGATCTTGCTGATCCCTTCGGCACGGAGCATCACCGTGGCCATTTGGGGCTGCATATCGGTGGGAAAACCGGGATAAGGCATGGTTTTAATGTTGGTCTTCTTCAGCGGCGCGGCGGCATCCACCAGAATAGAATCATCGAATTCGGTAATGGAAACGCCCATTTCCTCTAATTTTGCGGTAATGGATTCCATATGCTTGGGAATGATGTTCTTCACCAGGATCCGTCCGCCGGGGGGGGGGGGCGGCGCCCCTAAAGGTGCCC
>JAZUNB010000144.1:0-8700 GCA_045603925.1 Eubacteriales bacterium | reverse complement strand
CTGTCTGACCGTATTGCTATAATGAAAGACGGCAAGCTCCTTGTCTGCGATACCGCTGATAAGATTAAGCAAACAGCGGGAACGGATAATTTCGAGCAAGCATTTATTTGTATCGTTAAGGGGGCGGCAAAATGAGACTGCTCACGTTTGCAAACAGAAATACGAAAGAAATATTACGAGATCCGCTGACACTTTTCTTTGGACTCGGTTTTCCCCTTGTTTTGATTTTATTGTTAAGTGCTATACAAGCAAATATCCCCGTAAAGTTGTTTGAAATACAGTATTTGACTCCGGGCATAACGGTTTTCGGCCTGGCTTTTGTGACGCTGTTTTCGGCAACCATTATTGCAAAAGACAGAGGAAGTTCGCTATTGCAGCGTTTGTATACAACGCCATTGACCCCACTGGACTTCATTTTTGGTTACACGTTGCCGATGATTCCGCTTTCTGTCGCTCAATGCGTTATCTGCTACATTGCCGCAATCGTTCTCGGGCTGGATATTACAATTAATATTTTATATGCTGTGGTATGTATCATTCCTGTTTCTATCCTCTACATCGCTTTGGGTCTTCTTTGCGGAAGCGTGCTTAGCGATAAGCAGGTGGGTGGTATCTGCGGTGCGTTGCTAACCAACCTTTCCGCATGGTTATCCGGCGTTTGGTTTGACCTTGACCTTGTTGGGGGTACTTTTAAGAACATTTCCTATGCACTTCCGTTTGTTCATGCCGTAGATATGGAACGGGCTATACTTGCAGGAGATTTTTTAGGGATTTTTCCGCATCTTTGGTGGGTGCTTGGATACGCCGCCGTTCTGCTGGTGTTAGCGGTGCTGATGTTCCTGCGACAGATGAAAAAACAGTAATAGAGGATACGTGAATTGTTAAAATTCCATCAGCTCTTGATTACAAGGGAAAATTATGATAGAATTTGATGGGGTGAAACGATAAAAATGGAAAAAGAACAATGGATCAGTAAATTAAAAAACTTCTGGTATTATCATAAATGGCACCTTTTGGTTGCGGCGTTTTTAGTGGCCGTCTTGGCCATTGGGATCCATAGCTGCCAAAGCCGTGAAAAAGCAGATCTTTATGTTTTATTTGCGCGGGATGGGGTGCAGAATCCGTGGCAGGCGCAGGAACTGAAGACGATTTTCAGCGCGATGACCGAGGATGCCGATGGAAACGGTGAAACCACCGCCCGCATCATTGAGACCTCCAACCAAAACGAATGGGAAGGGGCAACAGATGTTACCGCTATGCTGGTGCAGGTAAATTCAGGCGATGCGGTGCTTTATGTGCTGACCGAGGGAACTTATGAGATCCTGCATCAAAACGGCGTTTTAATGGATTTAACGGCCTTTGCAGGGGAAAGTGACTATCTGGATGGAGATCGCTATCTTTTATCGGAATCCGGCGTCTTGGATGCGTATAAGAATCTTGAAAATGATAAACAGCCTTTTTATCTTGCGATCCGTAAGGTAGAAGGAACCGCCATGGAAAACTCCAAAGAGCACCGGGAACAGCTCCGCCTTGCCAAGGATGTCCTGAAGAAATTGATCGAAAATGAATAAAAGAGTGGATACACCTTCTTGGTGTATCCACTCTTTCTCTTATTGGAGGGCTTGCCTGAGTTTTTCATATTTATTTCGGGTAGCGATCCCGCCGCGGATATGACGCTCCCGCAAATTGATCTCCAGGATCTCTTTCACCTTTAAAAAGAGGTCATAATCAATGTTTTGAAGCCGTTGGCTCACATCCTTATGTACGGTGGATTTTGAGATCTTGAAAACAGCGGCGGCTTGCCGTACTGTGGCTTTATGCTCTAAAATATATCTTCCAAGCTCTCTCGCTCTTTCATCGCATTCGTAAAACAAATAGACCCCCGCCCTTTCTTGCTAAAGTATATGCAAAAAGAGCGGGGGAGTATGACAGGTTATTTTTTAAGAGAGAGAATTCGCTGCCAGCATTCCTTGGCGCGTTCTTTATCAAAAATGAGGTTGACGACTGCGACGATTATCAAAGCCATAATACCAACGATCGCGGCATAGATGAACCAAGCAAAATAATTGGTTACCGCGGTAGTGGGGATCAGATACCCGATCGCAGAAATGCCGATAAATAAGAGGATGCTTCTTGCCCACATTACTGCGGTTTCGCGGAATTTGAATTTGATCAGGTGCTTGGGTGCAAAGAAGAAATAATCAATATCCCGATAGAGGTTGGCCAGGAGAGAGCCCAATACAATACCCTTCAGCCCAAGGGGATAAGAAAGGATAATGGAGGCCACAATCTGGATCACTGCCTGCAGGATGTTCTGGGTACGGGATTCCTTGTATTTCCCTGCGGAGATGGTCAGCATTCCGTAGGGGTTTTTCAAGGAGTAGAAGAAGCCGTCTAATGCCATTAATGCGGCAAAGATCGGATCGATGTAATTAATGTCTGCACCCTTGGTATAGATGCCGATAAAAGAACTGAAGGTTACGGTGGTGGTTGCAAAAACAATGGTGATCAGAGCGTAATATAAGTACTCAAATTGCTGAAATGCCTTTTTGAAGGCGGCATCCTCCTTGCGGGCAACAAGGTCGCCAAAGCCTGCGGAAAGTCCCGATTTGAAGATGCCAAGTATGCCGTTGATCCCACTGATCACCATCAGGTAGATCGAATAGATACTAACATCATTCAGTGTTAAAAACAAAGTGATGATAATGGTGGGTGAGCCGCGGTGAATAACCTCAAGGATCTGAATGAAGAGGGCATCCCAACGCTTGTCCAAGGCGCTGTTGTCCGGTTCCACCGAGAAGTCCATGAAGCGGTAATTGCGTTTGCAATAGAGCCAAAGGATCAAAGATCGAAGCAGGATGGAGATAATAGCGATAGCCCGAACAGTTACAATGGAAAGCCCGGTATAAGAAAGAACCGAGATCAAAATGCAGTTCAGAGCGATCTGCAAAATGCTTGCCAGAGAAATGACATAAGTACGTTGATCGGCGGTCAACAGTGCGCGGTATTTGGCGAGGGTAAAAAACTCAAGAATTCCGTTTGCACCCAATACAACGAAGAGGATAGAGATCTCAACATTCGATAACAGATCGGTAGATACAAAAAACGGATACGCCAACGCGCAAGAAAGGATCAGCCCTAAGAAAAGATAGCCGGTCTTATAATAAAAGTTCTTGGCCGCGGTAATTACACGATTGATGGCATTGGTATCATTATCTGCGAGAGGCTTATAAAGGGAGTAAACGGTAGCTCCGCTTAAGCCCGCTTCCACAACCGTAAGGAGGGAAATAAACTGCGTAATGGACGACACCAGACCGTTGATCTCCGAACCGTAGATGTTCAGCATTACGCCCGGGAGAATAAAACCGCTGATCAGGGTAACTACCTGCAAGACAGCAGTAGAGGTCGTATTATAAAAGAATTTCTTGGTTCTTGTCAAAGGAGAGACTTCCTTTCAAATATACTTTTATATTTTAATCATATTTTAACATAGTTATATGAAACTGTCAATTTGCGGGGGTATATTGCTGAAGAAAAGCCTCAACCTCCCGTTCAACCGTTTCTTTGTCCTGCAGATAGGAGGTGCCATGTCCCGCACCGTCAACCAAAATCAGTTTTTTTGCGGCAATGCAAGCCTCATAGTTGCGTTCAGTCATCTGCGGCGGAACAAAGGTATCATTTTTACCGTGGATGAACACAATGGGGATCTTGTTGGTTTTCATGGCATCGAGGGTAGAATATTCATCAAAGGAATAGCCTGCGAAGATCTTCGAAAAGAGGCTGAGTGCAGGGATCAGAAAGTCACAGGGGAGACGAAACCGTTTTTTCATTACATGGGCGACGATCTCCTTGGGAGAGGTGAAACCGCAATCTGCGATAATTCCGCAAATGTTTTTCGGTAACTTCAGGCCTGAAGCCATCAGAACAGTGGCGCAGCCCATGGAAATACCGCTCAAAAAGGTTGGTATCGCGCCGTATTCTTCGTTGAGAAATTCGATCCATGCCTTGCAGTCAAAACGCTCTAAAACGCCAAACCCGATCCAAAGACCGCTGCTCTTTCCGTGGGCGCGCTGGTCGATCAATACCAGCTCATAGCCATGGGAATAATAAAAATCCATAACAGAGGCAAAGTCATTTTCGGCAATGGAACGGTATCCGTGAAACATAATGATGCGTCCCTTTGGGTCCTGTTGAGCAAACCTGCGCCCTGCCAATGTGACGCCGTTTGCATCCAGAACCAAAAGCTCGCCGCGATGTTCTTTGAAGAAACGGTGACCTTGAAGGATGCTCTCTCTTAGTTTCGCTATTTGAGAATCGGGAGCAAGATTTCGCTTAGTAATATCATTGGGCTTTTGGCGCAGAGAGATCATACACAGAAGAAACAACAGCCCGATTATGATCAGATCCAAAACACCGAATAATATCCAAAACCACATAGTTTGACCTCCTTCATCCAATCACCTGCATTATTATATACCAAATACGAAAGATTTTCAATTTTATCTTGCATTTTAATGATGAAAATATTAAAATGAAATCATTCTATACAAAGGAAATACGAAGTTGAAGAAAATCATTGTTGTGGGCGGCGGACCTGCGGGGATGATGGCGGCATATTCCGCTGCAACCGCAGGGGCACAGGTAACCCTGATCGAGCAAAACAGAATAATGGGCAAGAAACTGCTGATTACGGGGAAGGGCCGCTGCAATGTAACCAACTTTTCTTCGAAAGAGGAATTGATTTCTCAGGTGGTTCATAACCCGAAATTCCTTTATTCGTCCTTTTCCTCCTTTAATGCTTATGATGCCTATGCTTTTTTTGAGGAATGGGGTGTTCCGCTGAAGATCGAGCGGGGGAACCGTGTTTTTCCCGTATCTGATCGAGCCGCCGATGTCCGAAATGCATTGCTTCGCTGTATTAAAAATGCAGGCGTCAATATCGTAAACGATAAGATCTCAAGGATCGGGACCGAGCCTTTTGAATTGGTAGGGGAGTTGGGGGTCTATTCTGCTGATAGAGTGATCATCGCTACCGGTGGCTGCTCCTATCCGCTGACAGGTTCTACCGGCGACGGATATCGCTTCGCTTCCTCGTTGGGGCATCGCATTGAAAAGCCGGTTCCCGCCTTGGTTGCGTTGATAGAAAACGGTAAAAAATGCGTTGAAACGGTAGGTTTATCGCTGAAAAATGTGCAACTGACCGTTTTCGACTGCAAAGGAAAAGAACTTTACAGTGATTTTGGCGAGATGCTCTTCACCCATGAGGGGATTTCGGGTCCTTTGGTGCTGTCTGCATCGTCTGTATTGAAAGAGACAGACTTTCCCTGCACCGCCGAGATCGATCTGAAGCCTGCATTGTCCGATGAAATGTTGGATAAACGGCTTTTGCGGGATTTTGAAGAGTTTTCCAATCGTGATTTTCGCAACGCATTGGAGAAGCTTCTGCCCAAAAAGATCATTCCGATCATCATTCGGGAAAGCGGAATTGAGCCGACAATAAAGGTCCATCAGATAAATCGCGAGCAGCGGATGAATCTGGTGTATATAATCAAGCATTTTAAGGTAAAATTAAAAAATAAAGCCGGTTTTGATGAGGCGATCGTTACCGCGGGCGGTGTCGATGTTTCTCAGGTAGATCCCCGTACCATGGAATCTAAGCTTTGCCCCGGGCTTTATTTTGCGGGTGAGGTTTTGGATGTGGATGCCTTTACCGGCGGTTATAATTTACAAATCGCGTATTCAACCGGCCATCTGGCAGGAAAGAGCGCGGCAATGGAGGAATAAAATGGGAATTAATATTGCAATCGATGGACCCAGCGGCGCAGGAAAAAGTACTCTTTCCCGCAAATTGGCAGAAAAGCTGAATTTTATCTATGTGGATACCGGCGCTCTGTATCGCACAGTCGGTTTATTTGTTTATCGCAACGGAATCGATCCCAAGGATGCCGAGGCAGTTTCTGCCGTTCTTTCGGATATTGAGGTCTCTTTGCAGTTTATCGCCGGTGAACAGCATGTATTTCTGAATGGGGAAGATGTTTCTTCCGATATTCGGATCCATGAGGTGAGCCAATACGCTTCACTTGTCAGCGCCATTCCCGCTGTTCGGCAGTTTTTGTTTGAGACCCAGCAAAAAATGGCGGCAGAGAATAATGTAATTATGGACGGCCGCGATATCGGAACAGTGGTTTTGCCCAACGCAGAGGTAAAGATCTTTTTGACCGCCTCTCCCGAGGTGCGCGCTCGCCGCCGCTATGAAGAATTGCTCCAAAGAGGGCAGGAGGTGGAATATGATCAGGTCCTTGCTGATGTGATCAAGCGGGATGACCAGGATATGAACCGCCCCGTTGCACCCTTGAAACCTGCGGAAGACGGTGTGATCCTGGATACCTCCGAATGCTCCTTTGAAGAGTCTTTGGCGCTTCTTTATAAGACCGTAAAGGAAAGAATATAATATGGAGATCAAAATCATTGAGCATGCCGGTTTCTGTTTCGGCGTTTCCCGTGCAGTGGAGCTTTTGGAAAAAGAAGTAGAGAACGGGATTTCGCCCATCTATACAGTCGGTCCCATTATCCATAATCCCCAGATCATTGATGAAATGAGCAAAAAAGGCGTTCAAATTGCGGAATCGGTAGGGGAGATCCCCGCGGGAGCAACTGCCGTGATCCGCGCCCACGGGATCCCCAAAGAGGATCTTGCTTATTTAAAGAAGAGCGGCGTTCGATATCTGGATGCTACCTGCCCTTTTGTTGAGAAAATTCATCGGATCGTTGAGAAAGAGCGGGAACAGATCATCCTGATCGGCGGAAATCCTTCCCATCCCGAAGTGATCGGAATCAAAAGTTATGCCGGTGAACAGGTCTATGTTTTCAAAAATGCGGAAGAGTTGGAAAAAATCGCTGAAAATCATCCCGATTTTTCGTCAAATTACATAGTTGTTGTTTGGCAAACAACATTTAATTTAAACGAATTTGAAAAATGTTCTGCTTTTCTCAAAAAAACCTTTGAAAATTTGAAAGTATATGATACAATATGTAAAGCGACTGAAATCAGGCAGCAGGAGACAGCTGCCTTGGCGGCGGAATGCGATGCTATGATCATCATCGGCGGAAAGCAAAGCTCAAATACCGCAAAGCTGTTTTCCATCGCAAAGTCGCACTGTCCCTGTTCGGTATTGATCGAGCAGCCAAACGAGGTACCAATAAATTTATTATATAAAGAGAAGGTTGGTATTGCAGGCGGGGCTTCCACCCCTGTCTGTATCATCGAGGAGGTAAAACAAACTATGTCGGAACAAAATGTCAACTTGGTTGAGGAAGAATTGACCTTCGAGCAAATGCTCGAGAATTCCTTCAAGGTAATTAACAATGGAGATCGTGTGAAAGGAATTGTCGTCGGAATCAGTCCTTCTGAAGTCAAGGTAGACCTTGGTGCAAAGTATTCCGGCTTTATTACCAGGGAAAATTATTCTACAGATTCTTCTTTGGATCTGACCACTGCTGTTGCCGTGGGCGACGAAATCGAGTGCATCGCTCTGAGAGTAAACGATATCGAAGGTACCGTTGCTCTTTCCAAGAAGAGAGTGGATGCTATGGTCGGCTTTGAAAAGCTGGAAAAGGCTTGCGAAGAGAAGGCTACCCTTGAGGGTAAGGTCGTTGAAGTGACCAATGGCGGTTTGACCGTTATTGTGGATGGCGCTCGCGTTTTCATCCCCAAGTCCTTGTCCGGTAAGCCCCGCGGCTATGATTTCGAAGAAATGATGAACGAAACCGTTGAGTTCCAGATCGCTGAACTGTCTATGGTTCGCGGCAGAAAAAAGGTGATCGGCTCTATGCGCGCTCTGGAAGCAGAGAAGCGCAAGGCTGCCCGCAAGGAATTCTGGGACAATGCTGCTGTCGGCAATCGCTATAACGGCGTTGTGAAATCCCTGACCACCTTTGGCGCTTTCGTTGATCTCGGCGGTGTAGACGGTCTTCTGCATATCACCGAAATGTCTTGGAAGAAGATCAAGCATCCCAGCGATGTTATGAACGTCGGCGATGAGATCGAAGTATACATCAAGGCTATCGATGAAGAAAAGAAGAAGATCTCTCTGGGCTATAAGAAGGCAGAGGATAATCCTTTTGTTCTCTTCAATAATCAGTATAATGTGGGCGATGTTGTTACCGTTAAGGTAATGAACCTGATGCCCTTTGGTGCATTTGCAAGAATCATCGACGGTGTGGACGGTCTGATCCATATTTCTCAGATCAGCAATAAGCACATTGCTAAGCCTGCAGATGTTCTGAAGGTTGGCGATGAAGTTGAAGTTAAGATCGTTGATGTTAACGAAGAGACTCAGAAGATCGGTCTTTCCATTCGCGCTCTCCTGGCCGAAGAGGAAGAGGCTGCCGCTGAGGCTCCTGTTGCTGAAGAAGCTCCCGCTACCGAGGAAGCTGCTGAGGCAGACGCTGAGTAATTTTCGAAAAAATGAACAGCGGTATGAAAAAAATCTTTCATACCGCTGTTTTTCTGAAAAAACCACTTGATTTTTGTTTTATTATTCGTTATAATATGTACTGTTGTAACGCCGGTGTGATGGAATTGGCAGACGTGACGGACTCAAAATCCGTTGATGGCGACATCGTGTGGGTTCGAGTCCCACCACCGGCACCAAAAAATGCACGCTCCGCTTTTGCGGGGCGTTTAGTTTTTGTTATGAC
>JAZUNB010000143.1:0-7088 GCA_045603925.1 Eubacteriales bacterium | reverse complement strand
CAGCCCTCATAGGCAAAGGCAGTGGCACAAACCGCCCCGAAAAGGGGATGGCCGACAGCCGAAGGGACCTGGGCAACTGTTGCCATATTATTCTGCAGGGTGCCGCTGGTAAGGCCGTAGATCAGACCGACCACCGCCATCAGTCCCAAGGGGATCAGCTTGATCACGGTAGTAGACGCCTGGAATTTTCCCGCCAGCTTGGGGGAAAGCACATTCATTCCGTATACGGCGCAAAGATAAAACAAAGTCAGCGCCATACACTCGGGACCGATGATACAGCCTCCTTCCGCCGCAGGGACGGTCATGGGGAAATCAGGGTTGACCGAAGTAATAAACTCCAGAGTATACCGCGCCGAAAGCCATGCCAAGGCCGAGGTCATCCCCGGGAAATAGATGGTAGCGGAAAACCAGCCCATGTAATACCCATAGCGAGGGCCCACCGTCGCTTCCGCATAATCCACCAAGCCGTTGACCCGCTCATATTTCTGACCCATAAAAGAAAAGGTCAGCAGGCAGACCAACATAATGGCGCCGCCGATCAGCCAGGCAATGATGCCCATGGGCATATCGCCGCCGGTTTTAGCAAGAATGGTTTGCGCTTTGAAAAAAACACCGGAACCGATCACAATTCCCACCACCATACAGATGGCGGTAAACAGACCGTATTTCCGCTCTAACTTATTATTCATATCAAAATCCTCCGTAATCTTATTATACAGGAAAATCTTTTTCTTGTCTATAGTCAAAAATTCAGCACCTTTTCTATATTTCAATTGATTTTTAAAAACAAGTGTGTTAAGATAAAAGCTACGCGGGCGTGGTGGAATGGCAGTTGCGACTGCGACCGCTGCCCTTTGGCAGATAAAGGGAGCAGTTCAGCAGCTGCTGCAACACAAGAAATACGAGCGAACAACGGCTCGCGAAGGATTTGTTGATGTTGCAAAGGTCTTGTTTTTCAGGCTTGTTTATCCTTTGAGCAAAAAAGCGCGGGCTGAATAAATTAAATATGCGGGCGTGGTGGAATGGCAGACACGATAGATTTAGGATCTATTGCCAAAAGCGTGCAGGTTCAAGTCCTGTCGCCCGCACCAAGAAAGCAAGGATTTCAATGGAATCCTTGCTTTTTTATTTTGTTTTGCTGACAGGGCTTGAACCTCAAGAAGGTACGCACCGTTAAGAAAAACAGTCCGGGGGACTGTTTTTTAGGTGCGAAGTGTGTAGGCGGGTACCGAAAGCCCCTTGGGCTTTCGGTCGCCAAGCAGTACGGATTGCAAAGCAATCCGTGTCCTGTCGCCCGCAGTTTTTGTGAGTAATTGTTATTGTGAATATATTGAAATTTACAGGGCTTCATGCTATAATTCGTTTAAAACTGGATGTAACAGACAAGTTTCAATAGGAGTGATTAATATGGCATTTTGCGAAATGCACCTATTCAGCGAATCGTTGGGTCTTCAAACAACAATAAATGTTGTGATACCTCAGCAAAATACCGTTGGAGAAATTGGAGTATCAGGTAACGGCGATAAGAAGAAATACAAATGCCTTTATCTTCTTCACGGTTTGAGTGATGATCACAGTATATGGTTAAGGCGAACATCCATCGAGCGGTATGCGCAGGAATACGGTATTTGTGTTGTTATGCCGTTTGGTGGCAGAAGCTTTTATACGGATATGAAATACGGTGAAAAATATTACACCTATATTTCCCAAGAACTTCCAAGGTTAGTACAAGAATTTTTTCCGGTGTCAGATAAGCGTGAAGATACGTATATAGCCGGTTTATCCATGGGCGGTTACGGAGCGTTGAAGATCGGTCTTAAAAATTGTGAGCATTTTTGTGCAGCGGCCGGGCTTTCCTCGGCGGCTGATATTGTGAATTTGACGGATTTGTTCAAAGATGTATTTATTCCGATTTTTGGTGACGCATTGGATGTACCGAACAGTGAAGATCTGTTTAAACTTGCCGAAGAAAGAAATGACCATCCGTTAAAACCTCGCATATATATGGGTGTTGGAACAGAGGACTTTTTATATGAAAGCAACTGTAAACTGAGGGATAAATTCCAAAGTTTGAACTATGATTATACCTATCGGGAATCTAAGGGGACGCATAGCTGGGCCTTTTGGGATGAATATATCCAATATGTATTGCAATGGATGTTTGGTCAAAAATAGTGAAATACGCCTCGACGGCGAGTGGGTGGATTTAATTTCACTTTCTGCGGTAGCAGAAAATTTCACAATTCACACAGGGAATTATTTCACCGTGAGCGCAAGTGAACGATTTCACTAAAAGCTGTGAGAGTTCGAAGTCATACGCAAATCTGCCGAAAATATCTTTTTTGTAGCCCATAGACAGCTTCTCAAAAAGAAATGCACCCTGTCGGGGTGCTTTTCTTTTATTCTTTAAAACTTATAAGTGCGGATAAATCCTTTCGCTTTTTCTTGCGCAGGGGATCGCCTTCCTTGGGGTACCCAACGGTGATGGCTAAGCGAACGGGATGCTCCACCCCGCAAAGCTTTCGCAGCTTCTCATCGTCCAGCCAGCCCAAAATGCAAGTCCCCAAGCCTTGGGCGGTCGCCTCGGCGGTCAGGTAAGCGACAGCAATTCCGATGTCCATGGAGCGATAGTCATTCTGTTTCAGCTTCGCGCCTACCGCGGCGGTACGGACATAGGGCTCCTCCGAAAGGATCATCAGCACCGGCGCTCCCGCGGCAAAAGAATTCATTCCCATCCCCATGGTGGCTTTTGCCGCCTTTTTTGCGGCTTCTCCGCGGCAAACGGTCACATGATAGGGCTGGCCGTTACAGGCGGAGGGTGCCAGCCGCACCGCCTCCAGAATGGCATCGATCTTTTCCTGCTCCACCGTCCGATTCTCATCATAGGCGCGGCAGGACTGCCGCGCCTTTGCAATTTCAATAAAATTCATCAAATACTCCTTTTAATGATCGCCGAGGCGGATATTGATCCCGCCGCCGTTGTTATCCTCGGTATTCAAATTGAGATACGGAGTCAGCGCCCTGGCAGTATTGATGACCGGCATAGATTGGATCCAAACCTTTCCGGGGCCGCTGACGCGGGTATGAAACAGACCCTCTCCGCCGAAAAAGATATTCTTAGCGCCCTGCACCGTCTGGATCTCCATGGTACAGGTCTCGCTCATAGCAGCCAAATAGCCGGTATCCACAATAATGCTTTGGCCTGCGGCAAGGGTATATTCCTTACAATGACCGTCGATCTCCAAAAAGACCAGACCGTTTCCGCTGATCTTCTGCATAATAAAGCCTTCCCCGCCGAAAAAGCCTCTGCCTAATTTCTTTTGAAAATACATCGACAGTTCCAAGCCTTTTTCCATCGCCAAAAAGCCCCGTTTTTGCACAATGATGCCGTCATTCTCCGTCACCTGATAGGGGATTATGGAGCCGGGAAAGGCGGAAGCAAAGGCGATCATCCCCGACCCGCCCTCAGCAGTATATTCATTCATAAAAACGGATTCGCCGGAAAGCAAACGGCCGAACACCTTTTTCAGCCCGCCGCCGGTATTGGTATCCATCCGCATATTGGGACTCATCCAGCTCATCGCGCCGCTTTCGGTACAAAGCGTTTGCCCCGCCTCGGGATAGCAGATCACTACCGGCAGATGCCCACCTTCAATTTCATATCGGATCATCGGGATAACCTCCTTTGATTTATTTTATCTTATCATAACATAAAACGCCATACTTTGCAATAAAAAAGGGCTGCCTTGCGAGACTTCTCTAAGGGAAGTCTCGCAGTTTTATTCGCCTTGCGGCGAGTTATATTGCTTCGCAGTGATATTCGGCTGACACCGAGTGTTATTCGCTTCGCGAGTTTTGGTGGCGAATAAAATAACACTGAACCCGCAAGGGTTCAATATCACTATTGCCTTATGGCAATAATATCACTCCGACAAAGTCGGAATATCACTTGAAAGACTGTCATTTTTATGTATAATAAATTTAGAGGTGATAACATTGGCTGATAGTGTATTAAGAGACAAAGCAAAAGAGTTTGCAAAGACTGTTGTTTTTCTCTGTCGTGATATGAAATCAAATCATAAGGAATCTGTTTTGATAAACCAATTGCTTCGTTCTGCGACTTCAATAGGTGCCAATTTACACGAAGCGCAATATGCACAAGGAACAAAAGATTTTATTTCTAAGCTTGAAATTGCTCAAAAAGAATGTTATGAAACAGAATATTGGTTGGAACTTCTTTTCGAAACGAATTGTATAAACGAAGAAGATTATAAAACATTACAAAACGATTGTGGTGCAATTCGTAGAATGTTAATATCTTCGCTTAAAACCATTAAATCAAAATAAGGGTTTGGGCGTAGCCCAAAAAGCATTTGTACAGACAAATGCGATGCCGGTTCTATCCGAAAGGAGAGAAATTTTTGTGAACGTAATCGAGCATTATGATAAACTAATTGATGAAAACAATGACCCCGTATATGACCCTGAACACTTGAAAGAATATATGAACAGGTGGGACGGTCAGGTGTTTATTGATGCAATGAAACTTGATAAACACAAAACTGTTCTGGAAATTGGCGTTGGCACGGGTCGGCTTGCAGTAAAAACAATACCATTATGTAAGGAATTCTTTGGGATTGATATCTCGACAAAAACAATAGAAAGAGCTGCTCAAAACTTATCGCAATATAAAAATGTTGCGTTAATATGTGCTGATTTTATAACTTATGATTTTAGCACCACTTTTGATGTTGTATATTCTTCGTTAACTTTTATGCACATACAGGCGAAACAAGAGTGTGTCAATAAAGTATATTCTTTGTTAAAACCCAAAGGATATTTCATTTTATCCATTGATAAAAAGCAAACCGAGTATATAGATTATGGGGACAGAAAAATCAAGATATATCCCGATAACCCTGACAATACAAAGAAATATTTTACAAATTCCGGTCTAACACTATTAGATTGTATAGAAACAGAATTTGCACACATTCTTGTTGGTTTGAAACCATAGAAAAAGCAGATAGATTCGTTTTTGAATCTATCTGCTTTAAACATCCTTATGACAAGTAGACCTTCGGCAGTCCTTTTTTAAGTTAATAATCAACGGTTTCTTTGGTATGGACCTCCAGGGTCTTTCCGCCGATTCTAACAGGAAGCGGCTCCTTTCCCTCACAGGTGACCTCTACCGCAGAATGACTGATCCGAAGATGCACCCTTCCCTTCCGATAGAGATTCAGTTCCAGATACTCCCAGGCCTCGGGCAGGGCGGGTTCCACCGAAAGGACTCCGTTTTCCAGCCCGACTCCCGCAAAGCCGAAGGCAACGCATTGCCAGATGCCGCCGCAATTGGCGGCATGGATGCCGGCGGCGGAATTGGCGGCCTTTTCGCCGAAATCGGTATCCAGCGCTCCGCGGAAGAAGGTATGGGCCAAATCGGCCTTTTTAAGCCGGGCCGCCACAATAGCGAAAGCCGAAAGAGAAAGAGAGGAATCGTGCAGGCATTTCTCATTATAAAACTCAAAATTCTTCATCACGATCTCTTCCGAGACCAGCTCGGGCATCAAGGCAAACAGCTGGATCAGATCCGCCTGCTTGGAGACCATCAGCTCGCTGATCTCATCCAGAGAATAATCCCGATAGATATGGCGGTTGATGCCGCTTTCCTTATATTTGGTAAGATCGATCTCCTTCAACTGCAGATAGGTATCATTCTGGGGAATGATGCCCTTCTCATTGGCCTTGGGCAGATATAATTTCGGCAATTTGGTTTCGATATTCTTTGCAAGGCTCTGAAGATCCAGTTTCTCATCCAAGGAGGCATAGAGGGCGGAATTCTGTCTCTTCAGCTGCTCCATCTCCCAAAGGGCGGTCTTCAGGTTCCAATGAACCAGATAGTTGGTATAAACATCGTTATCGATATAGACCTTATATTCATCGGGGCCGGTAACCTGCAAGATCTCATAGCGATCCTTTTCAGCCCGATAATCCAGGCGGGACTGCCAGAAATCGGCGGTGGAAAAGAGGATCTCATAGCCGTATTGTTCCAGATACTCCCGATCCTCGGTCAGCTTGGCATAACCGTAATTCCCATAGGCCACCCCGCAGACCACATGATGCTCAATATCCCCGCAAGACACATAGCGCAGTCGGTTATCGGGGAAATAATTGCCGAGGGTCGGAGATTGCTCTGCCCCTTCGGTACTTGCCGATTCCCAAGGATACATTGCCCCTCGGTAGCCGTATTTCTTTGCTTTGGCGCGGGCGCCTCCCAAGGTATGATGGCGGTAGATGCAAAGATCACGGGCAGCGGCGGGATCGGTATAGATAAAGAAGGGCAGATTAAAGATCTCGCAATCCCAGAATACATGCCCGCCATAGCCGGGGCCCGTCAGGCCCTTGGCGGCGATGCTGACCCGATCATCCCCGGCGGGACACATGATCATCATATGATACAGCCCCATACGGGTCTTTAAGGTCTCGGCAGGATCGGCACTGCCGATCTGTATATCGCAACGCGCCCATTTTTCCCGCCAGACAGCGGCAGAAGCCTCCAGCTGCTCCTCAAAGGAGCGGCCAAAGAGCCCATCCATCTCCTCAAGAACCGGCGGCTTCATCTCCGCTGCCCATTGGGGATCGTTTTCCGTATAATAAAGGACATAGCGCACCAGCCGCAGTTCCTCCCCTTTGGCAAGGGGCAAAGAAGCGGAAGCGCCCACCAGACGGCGGACAGTAGAATAGCGCTGAACCCCTGCCTGCTCTTTCCCGTTTAAGAAGATCTTCATACGGGAAGCAACGCAGAATTTCTTGGCAGACACCACGGTATGACCGGCAAGCCAAAGGGTATCTCCCGCCAGAACGATCCGCTCATCCTCAAAAATATGCTGGGTACCGTCAACAGTACCGCGGGCGTTGATGAAGGAGCCCACCGAAAGGGTGCAATCGGTCTCGGCACAGATGACCGTTTCAAAGCAGACCAGATGGCGGTTTTCCATGGATGCAAACCGCCGCTGGGTCACCCTACAGCCCTCGGCGGTATAGGTATAGGTCAACAGCCCGTTTTTTACATTCAGACAGCGGGCATA
>JAZUNB010000142.1:0-4456 GCA_045603925.1 Eubacteriales bacterium | reverse complement strand
TCACAGAACGACATGGCTACGATCCGACTTTAACGAACTCGCCATCGCCCAAAGCTTCCAGCACCTTAGCGCCGATACGGGTCATGATATGCATATTCAAAACAACATAGATGCTATCGGTCAGCTCAATGCCGATCTTGGAGAAGGGAGAGCCGATAACGCCCATGCTATAGGGGATGACATACATGGTCTTGCCCTTCATGGAGCCGTCGAACAGCTCATACATCATCTTATAGGCTTCCTGGGGATCCATCCAGTTATTGGTGGGGCCGGCTTCCTTCTTGGTACGGGCGCAGATGAAGGTACGGTCCTCCACACGGGCAACATCCAGGGGATCGGTGCGGTGCAGGTAGCAGCCGGGCAGCTTCTCCTGATCCAGCTTTTCGATCTCGCCGGTGGAGCAGGCTTCAGCGCGCAGCTCTTCCAGCTGAGCATCGCTGCCGTCGATCCAAACGATTCTTTCGGGCTTGGTGATGGCAGCCATTTCATCGATCCAGGTCAATAAGGCTTGGTTCTTAGTGGTCATTTTTCGCAGTTCCTTTCTAAACTTCAAATTTTTCACATTTAAAATTATATCGGCATTTTGTCAACAATGCAAGCACCATTATTGCTAAACTTTGCCATTATTTAATTCATATTTTGTGCAAGTTCGTACAGTCTTATCCATTCTGAGGGAGAAAATGTTTCTCCGCGGGCATTTTCCGCAAGGCCCGCCGCCTGCAAAAGGGCGCGGATCCCCTCTTTATCCAGGCCGCAACGCTGCTGAAAGGCAGGGGAGGAGCAAAGCATCTTCCGCCGCGCGGCAAAGCCGCTCCGGACAAAGGAGAAAAAGCCCTGATCGGGGCGGTCCTCCCGCGGAACCAGCGTCAGCACCGCGCTATGGACATGGGGCGCCGGCACAAAGCAATGGGGCGGCACCTCCAAAAGCAGTTCCCCTTGGCAGCAAGCCCGGGTGATCACCGAGAGCGCGCGGTATTCCTTGGTCCCCTCTTGGCAGAGCAGCCGCTCCGCCACCTCCTTTTGCACCATCAGCACAGCCTTCTCCCAGCCGCCGATGGCGTCAAAAAGCATCAGCAGGATCTCGGTGGTAATGTAATACGGCAGATTGCCCACAACGGTATAACGCTCGCCGCCGAACTGCTCCTCCCGGAGGGCGGCAAGATCGCATTCCAGAATATCCGACCAGACAAACCGATGGTTTTGGGCGGTCACCTCTTGGGTCAGGAGCGGCTCCAGATGGCGGTCGATCTCCACCGTCACCACCTGCTTGGCCTCCTTGGCCAGAAGATTGGTAAGGGTTCCGATCCCCGCGCCGATCTCCAGCACATTGCCGCCCCGCCCCGCGGCGGCGGCGATCTGCTCCAGCACCGCGCTCTCCCGCAGAAAATTCTGACCCAGAGATTTGGTGGTGGAAAGACCGTAACGGTCTAAAATCTCGCGCACACGGATCTCACTCATAGCTTCGCACCAGCGCTACCACTCTGCCCAGGATCAGGCAGTCCTTTGCAAAAATCGGCTCATAGGCGGGGTTTTCCGGTTGCAAGCGAACGCCGCCCTTCTCCCGATAGATCCGCTTCACGGTGGCGGCATCCTCCAGCCAGACGGCGGCGATCTCTCCATCCTCCACCGCGGCGGTTTTTTCCAGCACCACCGTATCGCCCTCCAGGATCCCGGCGCGGATCATACTGTCGCCCCGCACCTTGAGGGCAAAAAGCTCCTTGTCCCGCGCCAGCTCGGGGCGGATATGGACATAGCCCTCAATGACCTCTTCCGCCATCAGGGGGACTCCTGCGGCAATGGTACCCAAGACCGGCACCGGCACTCCTTGGGAGAAGCCCGCCAGGCGGCGGTGGTTGCCCTCCCGCAGAATGAGACCCTGCTCCTCCAGACGGTTAAGGGCGCTTTGAGCCATACTGGGAGAGGAAAGCTTCATCTCCGCCATGATCTCCCGCACGGTGGGGAACCGACCCTCGGCCCGCACCTTGGCGGCGATCCACTCATAGATCCGACGGTCCCGATTCTTTACTTTTTCACTGACACTTCCTGCGATCATCCGATAAAGGTGAAGGTGGAGAGCATCTGCTCCACATGGGAAACAAAATAGGTATAGGCGGTAAACTCCGCCACAAAGGTGGCCACATACATCTTCCCCTCATGCTCCGCAAAGACCTGCATAAAGCGCAGCTGGGAAGCCTTATTATCGGTGGCGCTCTCATAGACGATCTTATAGGCCTCCTCGCCGCTGAGGGTGGTCTCCTCCTCGGAGACCAGCTTATAATTGGCAAGGCTGGTCTCCAGATCGGCCACATAGCCCTTTACATAGTCGGAATAGGCGGTCTCTCCCTCCAGATCCAGAGAGAAGCGCTGGATGGAGAAATTGTCCAGATACTCATCGGCATACCCTTCGGTGGGGGTCACAAAGGCCACGATCCCCTCTTTATTATCCTGGGTCTTTTTCCAATAATCGGGATATTCCACCGAAAAGCCCAGGGGAGTGGAGCGAAAGAGCTTATAATCCTCTAAGGTCGCCTTTTGGCAGGAACAGCCCAGCACCAAAAGACCGATCAAAAATAATGCAATGATTTTCTTTTTCATCTGATATACCTCAAAATAATAGTACAAACATTCTACCATAAAATTATGGCTTTGACAATAGTTTAAATCTATGTTATGATTACTCTTTGAAAAGGAGTAATGGACAAATGAGCAAAAAAGCCTGTAATTATACCAGCATCGGCGGCAGCGCCCTTATTGAGGGCGTGATGATGCGGGGAAACGATAAAATGGCCATCGCCCTTCGCCGCAACGACGGCACCATCCAATTAAAGGTAGAAAAGGCCGAGGCCAATACCGCTTGGTATACCAAGATCCCCGTTTTACGGGGAGTGATGAATTTTATCCGCTCTATGATGCTCAGCTATAAATGCCTGATGTATTCGGCGGATGTTTCCATGGAGGGGCTGGAGGAGCCGGAAGAGCCCTCCAAGCTGGATGCCTTTCTGGAAAAGCTGATGGGAAAGACCGGCATGGCTATTATGGGCGCCATCGCCATGGTGCTGGGCGTTTGCCTCTCCCTCTTTCTCTTTATGTATCTGCCCGCCCTCTTTACCGGCTGGGCCATGGCCTGGGCGCCTGCCTTTTTGAAGGCCATTGTGGAGGGTCTGATCAAAATTCTGGTCTTTTTGGCCTATATCGCCCTCTGCTCTCTGATGCCCGATATGAAGCGGGTCTTTCAGTACCACGGCGGTGAGCATAAATCCATCTTCTGCTTTGAGGCGGGAGAGGAGCTGATCCCTGCCAACGCTAAAAAGTCCCTGCGGTTTCATCCCCGCTGCGGCACCTCCTTTATGCTGTTTACCCTCTTGATCAGCATTGTATTTGCCATGTTTATCCCGTGGGGAAACCGGCTGATCCGTACCCTCATCAAGATCGCGGTGGTTCCCGCGGTCATGGGCATCGCTTATGAATTCATCCGCTATGCGGGCAAGCACGATAATCTTCTCACCCGCATCTTCTCCGCCCCCGGCCTCTGGTTCCAGCGGATCACCACCAAGGAGCCCGATGAGAAGCAATTGGCGGTGGCGCTCTGCGCCCTCAAGGGTGTGCTCAACGAGTATCCTATGGATAAAGAGATCATTGTGGACGAAGACGGAAATTACTTAAAAGATAAGGAACAAGATGAAAGCAAAGCTGAGTGATCTGCGCCGCCACGGCGAGATCGTATTAAAAGAACGGGGCATTGAAGACTATCGGAGCGATGTCTTCTGCCTCCTGAATAAGCATTTCGGCTGCACCCGCGCCGACATTCTCTTAAAAGGGGAAGAGGAATATCCCGACGATACGGTGACCGCCTATTTTCACGATATTCAGAAGCGGGGCGACCGCACCCCTCTGCAGCATTTATTGGGCAGCTGGGAATTTATGGGCCTGCCGTTTAATGTCAGCCCCGATGTATTGATCCCCCGCCCCGAGACCGAATGGCTGGTAGACTATGTATTGACCCATTATGAAGGCAAAGCCCCCAAGGTGCTGGATCTTTGCACCGGAAGCGGCTGTATCGGGTTGGCCATCAAAAAGCTGTTGCCTGAGGCAGAGGTGACGCTGGTGGATGTCAGCGCCCTGGCCCTCAGGGTGGCGGAAACCAACCGCAAAAGTCTTGAGGTGGAGGCTAAGATCGAAAATTGGGATGTTTTGCAGGGAGTTCCCTTCTTTTTGCAAAAGGAACGGTTTGATGTGATCGTCAGCAACCCGCCCTATATCAAGACCGCCGAGCTTCCTGCCCTCCAGCCGGAGGTCCGGCAGGAGCCCGAATTGGCCTTGGACGGCGGAACCGACGGTCTGCTCTATTACCGCGCCCTTGCCGCGGAATGGTCGGCCCTTTTAAAAGAGGACGGCGTTTTCCTGGTGGAGACCGGGGAGGATACCGCCATAGGCGCCCAAGAGATCTTTCAAGAGC
>JAZUNB010000141.1:0-33888 GCA_045603925.1 Eubacteriales bacterium | reverse complement strand
GGGCCTCTTTAAGGCTCCAGGCCGCGGGAGTTTCTTGTTACCATGGATGAGTTTCGGGAGATCTGCGTTCAACGAGATCTGTAAGAGTGATATTTTTCGGCAAGGCCGAAAAGTGATATTCTGTATTCACAGAGTGATATTCCATTTTCGGAATTCTTCGCCACAGGCGAAATATTCCAAAAATGGAGTGATATATTTGCCTTGCAGGCAAATGTTAAGGAAAAAAGACGACCGAAAACTCGGTCGTCTTTTCATTTAAAATAGGAAACTCTGCCCTTCGGCAGAGTTTCTTCCTAAACTTTCCCGTCAGGGAAAATATCACTGCCGAAGGCAATATCACTACGAAGTAATATCACTTTTCGGCCTTGCCGAAAAATATCACTCACAAAGGTTTTTCCTTGATGTCTTTGGCCTTTCGCGGATATTTCTTGGGTGTGGGCTTTATTTTGCGGAGCACCAGGATCGCCCGTTTATCCTCTTCCTCGGGGAGGGTATAATGATAGACCGCCTCTACCTTGGCGCCCAATTGGGCGATGGCGTTTTGGGCCTTTTGCAGTTCTTCATCGGCAGAAGCGCCTTTATAGGCGATGAGGGCGCCGCCCACCTTCACCAAAGGCAGGCAATATTCGCAAAGCTTGGACAATTCCGCCATGGCGCGGGAGACAGCAAGGTCAAAATGCTCCCGCAACTGGGGATTTTTGCCTGCATCCTCGGCGCGGGAATGGAGAGTCTCGATCTCTTTTAAGGAAAGAGCCTCCAGAACACCGTCGATAAAGGTGAGGCGCTTTTGCAAAGAGTCCAAAAGGGTCATCTGAAGGTCGGGGCGGGCCAGCTTCAGGGGCAGAGAGGGGAAGCCCGCTCCGCAGCCCACATCCACCACCGTCGCCCCTTGGGGAAAGATCCCTTTAGAGAGGGGGAAGATGCTGTCCCAATAATGCTTTTTCATCATCTCCTCGGGATCGGTAATGGCAGTCAGGTTCATCACCTGATTGGTCTCCAGCAACCGCTCCTCAAAGGTCAGCAGGTTTTGAGGAAATTCCTTGGGCATCTCCAGCCCCTCTTGGGCAAGGAGCGCCGATAAGCGATCAATTCTCTCGTTCATTCCGATGTCTCCTTTGCTCCAATTCCAGCATCAACACGCTGATATCGGCGGGGGATACCCCGCTGATGCGGCCGGCCTGCCCGATGCTGACCGGGCGCACCGCCGAAAGCTTCTGCCGCGCCTCTAAGCGCAGGCCTTCCATTTCGTTATAATTCAGATCCTCGGGCAGGCGGCGGTTTTCCAGCCGTTGAAATTCCCGCACCTTGGAAAGCTGCTTTTCGATATAGCCCTCATACTTAATAGAGATCTCTGCCTGCTTGCCCTCGGCGCGGGTCAGGGCGGGGCGGTTGGGGTCGATGGGGGCAAGATCGTCATACCCCACTTGGGGTCTTGCGATGAGATCGGCCAAGGAGGCGCCGCCCTTTAAGGGCGCGGTACCGCAGGCCACAAGGATCTCATTGACCGTTTCATTGGCGCCCGAAACATGGGTATTGCGAAGGCGCTGTATCTCCTCTTCGATATGGGCTTTTTTGGTTAAAAAGCGCTGATACCGCTCTTTACTGATCAGCCCCAATTCATAGCCGAGGGGGGTCAGCCGCAGGTCGGCGTTATCCTGCCGCAGCAGCAGGCGGTATTCACTGCGGCTGGTCATCATCCGATAAGGCTCGGGGGTGCCTTTGGTTACCAGATCGTCGATCAAGGTACCGATATAGGAAGAAGCGCGATCTAAAATAAAGGGCTCCTTGCCCTGCAGCTTTCTTGCGGCGTTGATGCCTGCCACCAGCCCTTGGGCGGCGGCCTCCTCATAGCCGGAGGAGCCGTTGAACTGCCCTGCACCGTAAAGGCCGCCCACCGCCTTGAATTCCAGAGTAGGCAATAAGGCCTGGGGATCCACGCAATCGTATTGAATGGCATAGGCCACCCGCATAATTTCCGCTTTTTCCAAGCCTTTGATGGAATGGATCAGCTGACGCTGGATATGCTCGGGCAGGGAAGAGGAAAGCCCCTGGAGATACATCTCCTCGGTATCCTTGCCGCAGGGCTCCACAAACAGCTGATGGGCGGTCTTTTCGGCAAACCGCATCACCTTATCCTCAATGCTGGGGCAATAGCGGGGGCCGATGCCGTGGATCTGCCCGCTGTAGATGGGAGAAAGATGGATATTCTCCCGAATGATCTGATGGGTGGTCTCATTGGTAGCGGTGAGATAGCAGACCTCGGTATTTTCCCCGATCTCCTCATGCTCAAAGGAGAAGGGGATGATCTCTTTGTCCCCCTCCTGCAAGGCCATCTTGGAAAAATCCAGACTGCGGCGGTTGACCCGCGCGGGAGTCCCCGTCTTAAAGGTGCGAAGAGGAACCCCCAAGGCCTTTAAGCAGTCGCTTAATTGGTTGGCGGGAAACATTCCGTCGGGCCCGCCGGGAAGCTGGCTCTTGCCGATGATGATCTCGCCCTTCAAATAGGTGCCGGTGGCAAGGATCACCGCCCTTGCCCCGTAGCGGGCGCCCAGATGGGTCACCACCCCCGAAACACTTCCCTTTTCGGTCTCGATCTCAACAATTTCTCCTTGGATCAGCAAAAGGTTTTCCTGCTTCTCCAGAGCGTGCTTCATATATTGGCTGTAGCCGCGGCGGTCGGACTGCACCCGCAGGGAGTGGACCGCAGGCCCTTTGCCTAAATTCAGCATACGGCTTTGCAAAAAGGTGGCATCTGCCGCCTTGCCCATCTCCCCGCCCAAGGCATGGATCTCGCAGACCAGATGCCCCTTGGCGGTGCCGCCGATGGACGGATTGCAGGGCATATTGCCCACCCCGTCCAGGCAGATGGTAAAGACCCCCACCCTGCAACCTAAGCGGGCGGCGGCAAGACCTGCCTCGATGCCTGCATGACCGGCACCGATGACGGCAATATCTAAATTTTCAACTTGATATTTTTCCATTCTTACCCTATTATCAAAAATAATTTGAATTCTTTATTTTTTTCTTTTTCTTTCTTCGCCCGAAGGCGTATGCGATACGCCGAGGAAGAAAAAAGAGAAAAGGCGCATAAAGATCTTGGTCTATTTTCCTACACAAAAACGAGAAAATATCTGATCAATCATTTGATCGGTAACCGTTGCCCCCGTTACCTCGCCCACCGCGCTTGCGGCTTCGGTAATATCCAGAGATGCCATATCGGGGGGAAAGCCCAGCTCCAGCCCCTCAATGGCCTTTTGCACACATTGAAGCCCTGCGGTCAGCCGTCGGGTCTGAGAAAGGGAGGTCAGCACCCCTTCGGCGGCGGTATCCTCCACCGAATAGTGCTCCTTTACCCATTGATCCAGAGCGTCGCACCCCGCCCCCGTTTGGGCAGAAAGTTCAACGCAATGTATAAATTTACTTTGAATATACTCTTTGTTGGTTGAAATCGGCTGATCCGCCTTATTGATGATGGCTAAATTGCCCTCTTTTCCGAAGGACTCCATGAGGGCAAGGTCTTCTTCATTTAAGGGACGGGAACCGTCGAACACCGCAAAGACCACCGCCGCTTCCTCCGCCTTTTTGCGGGCAATATCGATACCCTGCCGCTCGATAGGATCGGCAGTCTCGCGGATACCTGCCGTATCGGCCAGGTGGCATTTGAGACCTCCCAGGCGGCACCCTTCGGTAACGGTATCGCGGGTGGTGCCGGGGATATTGGAAACAATACTGCGGTCATAGCCCAGCAACTGGTTCATCAAGGTGCTCTTTCCCACATTGGGGGCGCCCACAATGGCGATCCTCAGCCCCTCCTTGATCAGCTGACCGCGGCGAGTACCCGCCAAAAGAGTCTGCAGCTCGGTTTCGATGGCCCGCAGCTCCGAGAGGGTATCCTCTTGGGGGGCCTCCACCTCTTCTGGAAAGTCTACATAGGCCAAAAGAGCCGTATTTAAGGTGATCAACCGCTCATAAAGGGCGGTGATGCGCCCCGAGAGATGCCCCTCCAATTGAGAGAGGGCGTTTTTCTGCTCGGCGCGGGAGGTGGCCTCAATAAGATCGATGACCGCCTGGGCCTTTAAGAGATCCAATTTGCCGTTTAAGAAGGCCTGCTTGGAAAATTCCCCCGGCTCCGCCATGCGGCAGCCCTGCTCCAAAAGCAATTGCATTACGCTCTCTAAAACATAAAGCCCGCCATGGCAGCAAAGCTCGGCGGTATCCTCGCCGGTATAGGAATGGGGGGCCTCATAAAAGGTCACCACCGCCTCGTCATACACCTCTTTACCGTCCGTAATGCGGCAGAGGGTGGCCTTGCGGGGCAACAGCAAAACCCCCTCTCCCTTTTTATTTTTCAAAAGAGGGGAGAGGAGCTTTTTGGTATCGGGTCCGCTGACCCGTATGATCCCCAGCGCGGCGGTGGCCGGCGCGGTGGCAATGGCACAAATGGTATCGGACATATTTTTTCCTTGCCTTATACTTAATTTTTTCTATTATATCAAAAGAAAAAAGAGATTGCAATTGCAATCTCTTTTCTTCCTCTTATTTCTTGTAGCTAACGACAACTCTTCTCTTCGGTTCTGAACCGACGGAAAAGGTAGTGATATGATCTCTTCCGGTAAGGGCGGCATGGATGATGCGGCGCTCATAGGGGCTCATGGGCTCCAAAGTAATGTTTCTCTTATACTTCAGCGCCTTCTCCGCATTGCGCTCTGCCAGATTCTGCAGAGTGCGGATCCGCTTGGCGCGGTAGTTTTCGGTATCAATGGTCACCCGCAGCTTTTCACCGTTTCTGCCCTTATTGATCACCAGACCGCAAAGGTACTGAGCGGCATCCAGAGTCTCGCCGCGGCGGCCGATCAGTACGCCCATCTTGGCGCCGCTGACTTCGGCATAATAATGACCGTCTTCACCCAGTTCCACCTTCACCGCGCTCTCTTCCTCGGCACCGATATGCACCAGAAGGCCGCTGATGAACTCCACGATCTTCTTGGAATATTCATCGTCTACCGGCTTTTTCTCCACCTCGGTAAAGAGAGGAGCGGCGGGAACGGTATCTTTTTCTTCCTTTTCCTTTTTGGGAGCGGTCTTTTTGCCCTTCTTGGAGAGCTTTTCGGGCTCCCAGGCAGGGATCTTCAGCTCCTTTTGAGCTTCCTTCTTGGGGGCGGGAGCGATCTCCTCTTCCACCTCGACCTCCACCTTGATCTTGGCCAAGGTAGCGCCGATGCCGAAGATGCCCTTGGAGGGGGTCTCCTCCACCGTATAGGCCAGAAGGTCTTTATCCTCGCCCAGCTCCAGAGCGGCGGCCTCTACTGCCGCCTCAATGGTCTTTCCTTCAAAAAATAATTCTTTGATTGCCATATAATTTCCTCTTATTTATTGTTCTTTTTCTTGGATGCGGCGATGGCGGCAGCCTTTTTGGCGGCGGCAGCGCTGCGTTTTTCCTTCTTTTGGGTCTTTTCCCGCTCCATTCGTTCCTCTACCTCCGCAAGAACCTTTTTGGGGTCATACATCTTATTGAGGATAAAGAGCTGCGCGATACCCAGAATGTTGGTAATGATCCAGTAGAAGCCCAGCGCACAGTTGAGACTGTAGCAGAAGAAGACCGAAATGATGGGCATCATATAGGTCATCATCTTATTACTGCCCTGGGCGGCGGGATCCTGCTGCATGGGGCTCATCTTCTGGGAGAGCCAGGAAAGCAATAAGCCCGTAAGGCCGGCGATGATGGGGATCAGCAGCATCCAGGAGAAGAAGTCCTGATTGGGGGTACCGGAAAGATCGATGATCCCCAGAAGCTTATTACCGGGGATGGTAAACTTATCCGATGCCACCTGCAGGACCTGCAGCTCATAGTTGCTGATTTCGGTTACATTGCCGCCTGCGGCGATCTTGTCCACCACCTTTTGCAAGGCCTGGGGCAGATCGGTCATACCGGCCACCGCATCATAGATCCGCTGGGCCGTATTCTTGGTGAAATTCTCCCCATAGTACACATAGGTAATGGGATGGCGCACAATGGCATAGATCAGCATGATCAAGGGCAGCTGGATCAGCATGGGCAGACAGCTGCTCATGGGGTTATAGCCCTCCCGCTGATACAGCTTCTGCAGCTCGATATTATATTTTTCCTGGTTATTGCCGTATTTCTTCCTGAGCGCATCCTGATAGGGGCGCAGGCGCACCATATTCATAGAGGATTTCTGCTGCTTCATGGCCAGCGGAAAAATAATGACCTTGGTTACCAGCGCATAGGCGATCAGAGCCAGACCGTAATTGTTTAAAAGGTTCATGGCTTGCTGCATGATCCACGCAAAGGGAACGATCAAATAATCCCACATAGTTATTTTCTCCTTCTAAAGATTTGATCCGGAACCGGATCATACCCACCCTTCGACCAGGGATGGCAACGCAAGATGCGCCAAATGGCCAAAGCGGTCCCAAGCAATATGCCGTGTTTCTCAATGGCAGATACCGCATATTGGGAGCAGGTGGGGTAAAATTTGCATCGGGCGGGGAAAAGGGGAGAGAGGAATTTCTGATAAGCGCGTATGGGCAGGATCCATACCGCCCGTAACCTCTTACGGATGCTCACGCCGAAAAGGTCTCCCGAAAAATTCGTTCTATCTCGGTGCTCTTACAGGAAAGAGCCCGACTGCGGGCAACTACCACCACATCAAAGCCCTTGGGAAACACCTCAAAAGCTGCCGCCGCTCCCGCGCGGATAATCCGACGGATGCGGTTGCGCTCGGGAGAATTACCGATCTTTTTGCTGACGGTAATGCCCAGGCGGGTAACCCCTAAACGGTTTTTCCGCCAATAGACCACCATCTCCCCGGTGACTTTGGACTTGCCTTGATGGTAGGCTCGTCTGAAATTCACATTTTCTTTTACACTCTCAATTTTCATCCACTTACCCGATAAAAAGCATCTCACAGAGTGGGTTTTTGAAGCAAACACCGAATTTATTCAGAGCAGATTTTTGCTAAGCCGGTGGAAAATCTCGAAGAGCATACTTTGTGTATGGTCAAGAGGGTTTCCGCCGGATCAGCGGAAATATGCCTGAAGAAAACGGGGTTGGTTTCAAAGAACACACTAAAAAAGAAAAGGCCACAATTATTAAATTGTGGCCCTCGTTATTAGTGAGATAATCTTTTTCTGCCTTTTGCTCTTCTTCTGGCCAGCACCTTGCGGCCGTTGGCGGTCAGCATTCTCTTTCTGAAGCCATGGACTTTGCTTCTCTGTCTTTTCTTGGGTTGATAAGTCCGAACCATTTTCCGATCCTCCTTCTATTGATTCCTCATGGGAAAAGTCAATTTATAATTTTTGAGCAAAATATATTATATTAAAGTAGACATAATTTGTCAACTAAATTTTTTAAAAATTCAGGCTTTCGCGGATAAAGTCGTTCAATTCCTCGATTTTTACCCGCTTTTGCTCCATGGTATCGCGGAAACGGATGGTAACGCAACCGTCTTCTTCGCTCTCAAAATCATAGCAGATGGAGAAGGGAGTACCGATCTCATCCTGGCGGCGATACCGCTTGCCGATGGAACCTGCATCATCGAATTCCACATTGAATTCTTTGCAAAGAGGGGCATAGACCTTGTCCATTGCCGCCTGAGAAAGCTTCTTGGAAAGGGGCAGGATGGCAGCCTTCACAGGGGCCAGAGCGGGATGGAGGCGCAGAACGGTGCGCACATCGTTCTTCTCGGCATCCAGAACCTCTTCATCATAAGCATCGCAAAGGAAGGCCAGCAATACGCGGTCGGCACCCAAAGAGGGCTCCACTACATAAGGAATGTAATGCTCATTGGTCTCGGGATCAAAGTATTCCAGGCTCTTGCCGCTGGCCTCCTGATGGCGACCCAGATCATAGTTGGTACGGTCGGCAATGCCCCAGAGCTCGCCCCAGCCGAAGGGGAAGAGGAACTCAATATCGGTAGTCGCCTTGGAATAGAAGGAATGCTCCTCCTTCTCATGATCGCGCAGGCGCATATTCTCTTCCTTCATACCCAGAGCGATCAGCCAATTCTTGCAATAGTCTTTCCAATAATAGAACCAATCCAGATCGGTATCGGGCTTGCAGAAGAATTCGCATACCATCTGCTCGAATTCGCGGGTACGGAACACAAAGTTGCCCGGAGTGATCTCATTACGGAAGGATTTGCCGATCTGGCAAACGCCGAAGGGCAGCTTCTTGCGGGTGGTTCTCTGGATATTGGCATAGTTTACGAAAATACCCTGCGCGGTCTCGGGGCGCAGATATACCTCATTCTTGGCATCCTCGGTAACGCCGATGAAGGTCTTGAACATCAGGTTGAACTTGCGGATATCGGTAAAGTTCTTACTGCCGCAGTCGGGGCATTCAATATTATTTTCCTTGATATAATCCTGCATCTGCTCAAAGGTCATCCCCTCGGCATGGCCGCCCACATCCTCAATGAGCTTATCGGCGCGGTGGCGGGCGTGGCAGTCCTTACAATCCATCAGAGGATCGGAAAAACCGCCCACATGACCGCTGGTGACCCAGGTCTCGGGGTTCATAATGATGGCGGAATCCAGCCCCACATTATAAGGGGACTCCTGCACAAACTTTCTCCACCAGGCCTTCTTTACATTGTTTTTGAATTCCACACCCAAGGGGCCGTAGTCCCAGGAGTTGGCCAAGCCGCCGTAGATCTCGCTGCCCGCATATACAAAGCCGCGGTTTTTGCAGAGATTTACGATCTGTTCCATGGTTTTTTCTGTATTTTTCATGTCCGGATCCTCCGTATTTTTTACTAAAATCTTATTATATATACATTTGCACCGTTTGTCAATGTTTAAAATCAAGGAACTATATTATGGTAGTATCTATATAAATATAAAATATATATTGCAATTATCAACAGTTTATGATAGAATGTTGAATGTATAAGTATAAATTATCATGTGAAAGGAGTTTGTTCATGCAATCGTTTAAGGATGTTTGGGAAAGAGCGCTGATGCTTTTGAAGCATGAGCTGAATAATACCTCGTATGAGAGTTGGATCAAATTGCTGATCCCCATGAAGATGGAAAACGATGTTGCTTATTTTTGTGTGTCTACCCTGTTTCAGAAGAGCATCATCGATAAGAAATATAAGCAAGCCATTGAACACGCCATTTCGGAGACCATGGGCTTCGATGTAACCATTTCGGTCATGACCGAGGAGGAGGTTCCGCCCCGTTTTCAGGAGCAGGCTCAAAAGAAGACCGAGGAGGTCAGCTCGGTGATCCCCGCCATTGAGGAAGAGGAGATCCGCCCCTTTAATTCCAAAAGCTATCTCACCTTTGAAAACTTTGTTGTGGGGAAGGAAAATGAATTTGCCTATGCGGCAGCTTTGGCCATTGCCAATAATCCTGCCGATGTCTATAACCCCTTCTTCTTATACGGGCACAGCGGCCTGGGCAAGACCCATCTCATCAACGCCATTGCCAATAAGATCAAAGAAAATAACCCCGATATCACCATTATGTATGTAAAAGGGGATGAATTTACCAGCGAGCTCATTGATGCCATTCAGTTCAACCACCAGCGGCAGTTTAAAAATAAATACCGCAAGGCGGATATGCTGCTGATGGACGATGTGCAGTTTATCAGCGGTAAAAAAGCGGTGCAGGAGGAATTGTTCCATACCTTTGATGCCCTCCATGAGAATAACAAGCAGATCATTCTCACCTCCGACCGTCCTCCCAAGGAATTGGTCACTTTGGAGGAGCGGCTCCAATCCCGCTTCTCTGCCGGCCTCATCGCCGATGTGCAGCCCCCCGAATATGAGACCCGTGTTGCCATCATCAAGCAAAAGGCCTCTCTTTATAACCTGAAGGTTCCCGATGAGGTGGTGGAGCTGATCGCCAACAAAATCAAAACCAATGTAAGAGAGCTGGAGGGAACCATTAAAAAGCTCAAAGCCTTCCATGCCCTTTGGGGTCAGGCTCCTACTCTGGCTCTGGCTAAGGATGCCATGGAAGCGGTCATTAAGGAAAATACCAGCTCGGCCATAACCCCCGCCTCCATCATTGAGCATGTTGCCCGCTATTTCAATATCGGGATGGATCAGCTACTCTCCAATAAAAAGACCAATGAGATCGTATTTCCCCGCCAGATGGCCATGTATATTATCCGCGAGACCACCAATCTCTCTCTGCCGGAGATCGGCAAGGAGCTGGGCGGCAAGAACCATACCACCGTTCTTTATTCCATCCGCAAGCTGGAGGATGCCATGCGGCAGGATCCCAAGATCGGGAAGATCGCCGCAGAGCTGATCGAAAACATTAAAAAGGCTTATTAACAATTTTTTCGGTTTTCAACAGCCGGTTATGAACATTTTCAACAGGTTTACCAACAGTTTACATAATACTGTTGATCCAATGTTTAAAAAAATTCAGAAATCCACAGCCCCGAAAGAGGGCCAAAAGCAAGTCCCCATCAAGCCTTTTAAGGTTTTATACAGTTTCAACAGACCAACAACAACTACTACAATAAGAAAGGAAATGACAAGAAATGAAATTTTCCTGCGACAGAAGCGTATTGAATGAGATCATCAATATCGTGCAAAAGGCGGCAAGCCCCAAATCCACCATCCCTGCCCTGGAGGGTATTATGATCGAGGCCTGGGAAAGCGGTCGCATTGAGTTTACCGCTTATGACCTTTCCATCTCCATCTCCTATGGGCTGGATGCCGAGGATATTGAAAAGGGAAGAGTCATCCTTTCCTCCCGCCTTTTCGGCGAGATCGTGAAGAAGCTTCCTGCCGGCGAGGTGACCTTAGAGACCGATAATAAGACCTATCTCACCACCATTGAGAGCGGCAATGCCCATTTTACCATTACCGGTATGGATCCCGAAAACTTCCCCGAGCTGCCCGATGTGCTGGGCGGCGACGGAGTGGTGCTGACCTATTCCGATTTCAAGACCATGGTGCGCCAGACCATCTTTGCTGTTTCGGTCACCGACCTGAAGCCCATTCTCACCGGTGTCCTTTTTGAAGTCAATAAGGACGAGGGCAATATCAGCGCAGTGGCGGTGGATAATTTCCGCCTGGCTATCCGCAAGGTGCCCTTTGTGCAGGTCAACGGCAATTTCAATAAGGTGGTCATTCCCTCCAGAGCCCTCAATGAGCTTCTGAAGATCCTGCCCGACAGTGAAGAGGATACCATCGAGATCTTCAATAATAAGAATTTCGTTTCCTTCCGTTTCGGTCAGGTGCAGGTGATCTCCCGCCTGCTGGAAGGTGAATTTCTGGATTATAAGGCCGCCATCCCCAAGGAATATAATTTCCGGGTAAAGGTGGATGTAAGAGATCTTTCCAATGTGATCGAGCGGGCGTCGCTGATGGCCAATGCCACCATTATCAGCCCCATCCGCTGCAGCTTTGATTTTGATCGCATCGATATTACCACCGCCTCTAATTTAGGAACCTTTAACGATTCCATCGCAGTGGAGCCCTTCTCCAATAAGATGGTGATCGGCTTCAATTATAAATATATGCTGGCAGCCCTTAATGCCTGCGACGATGATGAGGTCTTCATCGAGCTGCAAAGCAACCTGTCGCCCATTATCATTAAACCGATGGAGAAGGATGATTATCTCTTCTTAGTCCTTCCTTTGAGAATGAAAGAATGAAAAAAGTAATTATTTATGATGAATATATCCGCCTTTGCGATGCTTTGAAATTTGCGGGCATCGCCGAGACCGGCGGGATTGCAAAGCTGATGATCTTAGACGGTGAGGTCTCGGTCAACGGGGAGCCCTGCCTTCAAAAGGGAAAGAAGCTTTACTCCGGAGATGTGTTTACTCTGGAGGGTGAAGACTATCAGATCGCCCGATGATCATTAAAAGCCTTCGTCTTGAAAATTTCAGAAATTTTGAGGATGAGACCTTTTCCTTTGATGAGGGGATTAATATTCTGGCAGGCAATAATGCCCAAGGAAAGACCAACTGTATCGAAGCCATCTATTTTTGCTCCTGCTTAAAGAGCTATCGGGTCTTAAAAGAGGAGCAGCTGATCCGTTTCGGCGGGGAAAATGCCGCCATTACCCTTGATTTTTCGGTGGACGGCAGAGAAGAGCAGCTGAAGATCTTATTTTCCAAGGGCAGGCCCAAGGAATTTCGGCATAACGGCCTGGCAGTCTCCCGCCTTCGGGATCTTTTAGGCTGCTTTCAGTCGGTGATCTTTACCCCCGACCATCTGAACCTTATTAAGGAAGGCCCCCATAAGCGCCGCGCCTTTCTGGATATGGCTCTTTGCTCGCTGGATCTTCAGTATACCGATCAATTGCTCAATTATCAGAAGATCCTCAAAAACCGCAACGCCCTCTTACGGCAATGCAAGGAATATCCCGAGCGGGCGGAGATGCTGTTTATTTGGGATGAGAAGCTGGCGGAGGCCGGTTCTTATATTGCCAAGGCCAGGGCAGAGTATCTGGAATTGCTTTCGGAGTCGGCCAAGGGCTTCTACAGTGAGATCTCTCAAAAAAATGAAAAGCTGAAGCTGATCTATCTGAATGCCTTAACCAAGGATCCCGTCTCCCGTGAGGAATATCGGCAGTTATTCTTAAACCGCCTTCGGAAGATGCGGGAGACCGATCTTGCCATGGGGCAGACCATGAGCGGTATCCATAAAGACGATATTCTGATCCTGCTTTCGGGCAAGAGTATGAAATTCTTTGCTTCCCAGGGGCAGATCCGCTCGGCGGTATTGGCCATGAAATTAGCAGAAGCGGAATGCATCTTAAAGCAATGCGGGACCCAACCGGTCTTGCTTTTGGATGATATCCTCTCGGAGCTGGATGCCAGGCGCCAGAAATTCATTTTTGAGCGGATGGCGGGGCATCAGACGATTCTTTCCACCTGCGAGCTGGGGAAGATCCGCAAAAAAGGCGATAAAGTATTTACCATTAAAGACGGAAAGGTGGGGAGGATCCGTGTATCTGCATCTGGGTCAGGATGTTCTGATTAAAAAAGAGCATATTATCGGCATCTTCGATATGGATAAGGCCACCGTTTCCAAGCGGACCCGCGCCTTTTTAAAGGAAAAGGAAAAGGAATTCAAGCTGATCAATGTGGCCACCGATATTCCCAAATCCTTTATCGTCTGCAATTGGGGGATGGATGTGGTGGTCTATATCTCCCAGATCTCCCCGCAGACCCTCTTAAAGCGTTGCAACGAAATCAAAAAGTTATCTTATATATAAGTCTATAGACAAGGAGAAATAAAAAATGGATCAGACAAAAGTCACCAACCAATACGACGAGTCCTCGATTCAGGTATTGGAAGGATTGGAGGCGGTGCGTAAGCGCCCCGGTATGTATATCGGTTCTACTTCCATTCGGGGCTTGCATCATCTGGTATATGAAATTGTGGATAACTCCATCGATGAGGCTCTGGCGGGCTATTGCGATACCATCAAGGTATCCCTGCTGCCGGGGAATATTGTGGAGGTCTGCGATAACGGCCGCGGCATTCCGGTGGGTATTCATCCCAAAATGGGGATCCCCACCGTTGAGGTGGTCTTTACCGTTCTTCATGCAGGCGGTAAATTCGGCGGCGGCGGATATAAGGTGTCCGGCGGGCTTCACGGTGTAGGCGCCTCGGTGGTAAACGCCCTTTCCGAATGGTTAGAGGTGGAGGTCAAAGACGGTCAGCATATCTATACCCAAAAATATCGGCGCGGCCATTCCGACGGCTCCTTGCAAAAAGTCGGCGATACCACCGAGAAGGGAACCACCGTTCGCTTTTTGGCTGATGATGAGATCTTTGAGACACTGAATTATGAATATGATGTTCTGCTGAAGCGTCTGCGGGAGCAGGCCTTCTTAAATGCAGGTCTTAAGATCGAATTTGAAGATAAGCGCCCCGAGAAGGAGCAGAAAAAGGTGCTCCATTATGAGGGCGGTATTCGGGAGTTTGTGACTTATCTTAATAAGAATAAAGAGCCGATCCATGAGGATGTCATTTATATCAGCGGGATGAAGGGAACCTCTATGGCAGAGATCGCCATGCAGTATACCACCCGCTATGATGAGACCCTCATCTCCTTTGCCAATGATATCAATACCACCGAGGGCGGTACCCATGAGACCGGCTTCAAGGCGGCCATGACCCGCGTGATCAATGATTACGCCCGCAAATGCGGCGCCCTGAAGGAAAAAGACAGCGACCTTTCGGGCGACGATGTACGGGAAGGCTTAACGGTGATCATCAGCGTCAAGGTAGAAGAGGCGCAGTTTGAGGGTCAGACCAAGACCAAGCTGGGCAACAGTGAGGTTCGGGGCCTGGTCAGCTCCATCATTACCGAAAAGCTCAATGAGTTCTTTGAAGAGAACCCCAAGATCGCCCGCACCATTGTCGGCAAGGCGGTGGATGCCTCCCGCGCCCGCGAGGCGGCCCGAAAGGCAAGAGAGACCGCAAGAAAGAGCGCCCTTTCCACCTCTATGAGCCTGCCCGGTAAGCTGGCCGACTGCCAGAGTAAGGATAATAAATATACCGAAATTTATATTGTAGAGGGTGATTCCGCAGGCGGCTCCGCCAAAAGCGGCCGCGATCGGAAATTCCAGGCCATCCTCTCCCTTTGGGGCAAGACCCTCAATGTGGAAAAAGCCCGCCTGGACCGTGTTTATAATAATGATAAGCTGCAGCCCATCATCGCATCTCTGGGTACCAATATCGGCGCCGATTTTGATATTACCAAGCTGCGCTACGGCAAAGTCATTATCATGGCGGATGCCGATGTGGACGGTGCCCATATCCGTACCCTCCTGCTGACCTTCTTCTTCCGCTTTATGCGCCCCCTGGTGGAGGGCGGGTATGTTTATACCGCCGTTCCTCCCCTCTATAAGCTGGTCAAAGGCAAGGAGACCCGCTATGCTTATTCCGATGAAGAGCGGGATAAGATCTCCGCAGAGATGCGGGGCGAGGACGGTAAGGGCAAGGTGGAGATCAGCCGCCATAAGGGTCTTGGTGAGATGAACCCCGAGGAGCTTTGGGAGACCACCATGGATCCCACTGTCCGTACCTTAAAGCAGTTTACCCTGGAGGATGCCATTGCGGCGGATGAGACCTTCTCTCTGCTGATGGGCGAGAAGGTAGAGCCCCGCAAGGCGTTTATTGAAGAAAATGCCAAGTATGTCAGCAATCTGGATGTATAAGGAGGTGGACGAAGATGGCAAAAGAAAATCATTTTGATATTTCCAATTACGAAAATCAGTATATTATCCCGGTGGATCTGGTCAAGGAGATGAAAAGCTCCTATATCGACTATGCCATGTCGGTGATCGTCGGCCGCGCCCTCCCCGATGTGCGGGACGGTCTGAAGCCGGTCCACCGCCGCATCCTTTACGCCATGTATGAGGATAATCTGACCAGCGATAAGCCCTTCCGTAAGGCCGCCACCTGCGTGGGTGACGTGCTGGGTCGGTACCATCCCCACGGCGACGCCTCGGTTTATGATGCGCTGGTGCGTCTGGCCCAGGATTTCTCCCTGCGCTATCCCCTGGTAGAGGGCCACGGAAACTTCGGTTCTATTGACGGCGACCCTGCCGCGGCATACAGATATACCGAAGCCAGAATGTCCAAGATCTCCAATGAAATGCTTCGGGACATTGAAAAGGATACCATCGACTGGGATCCCAACTTTGATGAGACCCGCAAGGAGCCCCATGTGCTCCCTGCCCGTTACCCCAACCTGCTGGTCAACGGCTCTTCGGGTATCGCCGTCGGTATGGCCACCGATATTCCGCCTCATAATTTAAGAGAGGTGGTGGAGGGTGCCATTGCGGTTTTGGATAACCCCGACATCGAGGTGGATGAGCTTTGCGAGATCATCCAGGGCCCCGATTTCCCCACCGGCGCCATCATTATGGGCAGAACAGGCATCCGTAATGCCTACCGCACCGGCCGCGGCAAAATTTATGTCCGCGCCCGCGCCGAGATCGAGGAATGGAAGGATGACCGCTACCGCATTGTGGTAACGGAAATTCCTTATATGGTAAGAAAAGCGGCGCTGATCGAAAAGATCGCCGAAGAGGTCAAGAGCGACCGTATCCCCGGCATCTCCGACATTCGGGATGAATCGGCCCAGGATATTCGTTTTGTGATCGAGCTGAAAAAGGAAGCCAATCCTCAGGTCATTTTAAATCAGCTTTATAAATATACCGATATGCAGGCCACCTGCTCCATCATTATGCTGGCGCTGGTGGATGGGCAGCCCAAGGTGCTGACCCTCAAGCAGATGCTGGAATATTATCTGGAGCATCAGAAAGAGGTCATCCGCCGCCGTACCGCCTTTGAGATCAGAAAGGCCGAGGCCAGAGCCCATATTTTAGAAGGTCTTCTGAAGGCCATCGACCATATCGATGAGGTCATTGAGATCATCCGCGGCAGTAAGCATATCGCCGATGCCAAGGAGCGGTTGATGGAGCGCTTTGATCTGGATGAGATCCAGGCCCAGGCCATTGTGGAGATGCGCCTTGGCCAGCTGTCCGGTCTGGAGCGGGAGAAGATCGAAAATGAATATAAAGAGCTGACCGCCAAGATCGATGATCTTAAAGATATTCTGGCCAATGAATATCGGGTCAACGATATTATCAAGACCGATATGAGCGAGATCGCCCGTAAGTTCGGCGATGACCGCCGTACCGAGATCGGCCATGGCGAGGTGGGTCTGGAGGATGAGGATCTCATTCCTGTGGAGGACTGCATCTTTACCATGACCGAAGCCGGCTATATCAAGCGCCAGCTGGTGGATACCTATAAGGCCCAGCATCGGGGCGGCCGCGGCATTACCGGCATGAAGACTAAGGAGGCGGATGTGGTGAAGAGCCTCTTTGCCGCCTCTACCCACGATACCATTCTGTTCTTTACCACCCTGGGTCGGGTCTATAAGCTGAAGGGCTATGAGGTTCCCGAAAGCTCCCGTGTGGCCAAGGGCACCAATGTGGTAAACCTGCTGCCGCTGATGAGCGGAGAGAAGGTCAATGCCATGATTCGGGTGGAGAACTTTGAGGCGGAAGGCTATCTGGTGATGGCCACCCGCAACGGTACCGTGAAAAAGACCCCTCTCAAGGATTATACCAATATCCGTAAGACCGGCGTGATCGCCATTATTCTGGAGGAGGGCGACGATCTTATCGATGTGGTCCTCACCGACGGTTCCGATAAAATTATGCTGGCCTCCCATGAAGGCAAGGCCATCCGCTTCGGAGAAGAGGATGTGCGCTCCATGGGTCGTGTGACCCGCGGTGTCCGCGGTATCCGCCTGAATGAGGGCGACTATCTGGTAGGAATGTGCATCCAGAAGGAGGGTGCCGATTTCCTCACCATCACCGAAAACGGCTACGGGAAGCGTACCGCGGTGGAGGAATACCGCCTGCAGACCCGCGGCGGTAAGGGAATCTCCAACTATAATATTACCGAAAAGACCGGCCTTGTGGCCTCTGTCCGTATGGCAGAGGAGGGCGAGGATCTCCTGCTGGTCACCAGCGGCGGCATTATTATGAGAACCAAGGTAGAGGAGATCTCCAGGCTCTCCCGCAGTACCCAAGGTGTGAGAGTGGTTCGCCTGGGTGAGGGCGTCACAGTGATCGATACCGCCCTGGCCGCCAGAGAGGAAGAAGCCGAAGAAAGCGCCGAGGAGGGCGCCGAAGAGGAATAAATTCCTGCTAAAGTCGCAAAGTGTGTTGTTTTCACAACATGAAGTACTATATTATTTAAAATAGTAATGTTATAATTTTATTACCTTAGTATCATAAGGAGGATAACGCTATGGTACGAAATGCAAGAAAATGGATGTGCGCTGTTTTGGCAGTGGTGATGATGATCTCGATGATCAGCATCTGCGCCTTTGCCGAGGAGCCCGCTCCCACCACCAATGTTCTCTATACCGAGGCCCTGAAGGTCAACGGAAACGCTTTGGACGAAGAGAATGTCAATCATTACGGTATCTTGGAGATGACCGTTAATGAATTTGCCCTCAATATCGAGAAGCATACCGATAATTCGGTTTATGTTTACGATGCCGCCGGCAAAAAGATCGGAACCGCCGGCAGAGAGACCCAGATGGGGATCATTACTCTGCCGCTGACCAAGCATCTCAATGAGTTCACCTTAACGCTGGAATCCAAAGACGGTACCGTTACCAAGAATTATGATCTCTGCGTGGAGCGGGGAATGGTTCTGGTGGAGGCCGATGAGCTGACTGCTACCGAGCTGGAAGACGGGACAATGTATTATTCCATCCCCTATACCGGCTCTTCCATCCGCTTTAAGCTGAACTTTACCGAAGAATGCACCGTTACCGATTGGGAGGCTGAAAAGACCCTGACCCCCGATGGAGAAGGGTATTATACCGTGAACTTTGCCGATCCCGGTATTGTTTGGATCGATCTGGAGTTCTCCGGCGCAGAGCCCAGCTATTATGGCTTTATTCTGGCGCGGGAGGCCAATACCGAGAATGAGCTGAAAACAGTAGAAGCCGAAGGCTGCGCTTCCGAGCAGGAAGCCGAGATGCTCTTCAATGTAACCGTTCCCAAGGATAAGACCGATGTGGAACTGAAGATGACCTTCTCCGAGGCGTCCGAGGTAAGAGTGGTCAATGCCTTTACCGGCGAAGAGATCGAGCTGCAGGGTGATGTTTATCCTGTTACCTATACCTCTAATGAGGATGAGCTGATCGGTGTTGTTGTTATGGCGCAAAACGGCGATGTTGCCGCTTATATCGTTACCCTTAAGCGGGTAAAGAGCACCGAGTGCCAGCTGATCAGCGTGGAAGGCGCTACCGCAGTGGCCGATGGCTATCTGGCCAAGACCGATGCCAAGGCCTTCTATGTGAACGCCATTGTTTCCCCCTATGCCAACTTTGAGCTTTATGCCGATGCAGAATGCACTCAGGCCATTGAAGATCCCTTTGTTGAGCTGAAGGCCGCCAAGACTGACCTTTATATCATGGTGGTTGCTGAAAACGGCTATACCGTTTCCGCCCCCGTGAAGCTGACTGTTGAGACCACCGCGACCGAGTTCAATACCGCCGCCAAAGATGATATTTATTATCAGAACTTCTATAATCTGGGTAAGGTTGCCGTAACCGGCGGTATCCAGTTGATCGAAAAGGAAGATGTTCTGGAGAAGACCGGTCAGGACTTCGGCGATCGCGGCGTGATCTATGTGCAGGGCTCTGCTGTGGGCCAAAAGATGCATTTCGCCATCGAGGCTCTGGGCGACTATGAGCCTAAGGGTGTGCGTCTGTATGCCGATGTGAAGAAGACCATCCTGCTGGAAAATGCAGTGGATCTGACCCCCGACAGCGACGGTACGACTCTCTATGCCGTTATCGAAGCCAATGGGGTGAAGGAAGAGTATGTGATCGGCATCATCAGCGAGATGTCCTATTCCTTCAATGATGTAAAAGACGATCATTGGGCCAAAGAGTATGTGGAGGTTCTGGGCGAGCTGGGCATACTGAAGGGCTATACCGATGGTTCCTTCAAGGGCGCCAATAAGCTGACCCGTAATGAGATGGCTGCTTTGATGGTTCGCCTGACCGGCGCCAATAAGGATCTCTACAGCGGCGTTCCCTATAAGTTCCAGGATACCACCGCAGAGTGGGCGGTTCCCTATGTGAAGGCCGCTTCCCGTATGGGTCTGATCGACGGAAACCCCGTAACCAACGCCGAGGGCGTTGTGGAGGGCTATACCTTCAACGGCTCCAAGAACGCGACCCGCGCTGAGTTCCTGAAGGTCTTCGGAAATGCCATGCTGATCCATACGGAGCAGGATGTGGCGGAGCTCTATAAAGAGCTGCAGCTGCTCATTGATATCGTTGTGGCCTCCAAGAAGTTTAAGGATATTGAGAAGGTTGCCGATTGGGCGAAGCCCTATGTTTATACGGCAGTTGCCGCAGGCTGGATCGAGGGCTCCTCTCAGCCCGACGGTCTCTACCTGAACGCAGGCAATGAGATCAACCGTTATGAGGTTGCCGCCATCGTTTCCCGCGCAAACGATTTGATTCAGCCCGAGGAACCGGAAGTAACCGAGTAAAATGAATATGATAAAAAATACCCCGCGATGCGGGGTATTTTTTTATGTTGTAATTAGGAAGAAAATTTGGTAGAATAATGGTAGGAGGATGTAACGATGAAAAAAACTTTTGCTGTTTGCTGTTTGATCCTGCTGCTTTTCAGCAGTTGCCAAAAGATCACCCCGCCCCCGACTCCCGTTTATGATACGCCGCCGGTGGAGGCCCCCTTTCAGGTGGCGGTCAACGGAACCTTTTTAGACGCGGTCTATCTGGAAAAAAATGAATATTATATGCGGGGCGATCAGCTGCTCTCTTTGATCGGCGGCACCGCCCAAGCCCAAACGGGGATCGAGACCCATTCCCTTACCGTAACAGTCAATGGGCAGGATACGGTCTATACCGCAGGGGGAGAGGCGCCCAATGCCTATTTCGATGGGGAATATTGGTATCTTCCCTATGAGCAATGGCTGGAGGAAGCAGGCTATCATTATTATGAGGATCCGAAGGGAGATCGCTATTATACCCTTTATCCCAAGGCCGAGACCCTTTATAAGGGCGCCAAGGTGCCTGTATTGATGTATCATGCCGTCAGTGATGACCTTTGGGGGATCGCGGGGCTGTTTGTTTCCCCCGCCAATATGGAGAAGCAGCTGCAATACCTGGCCGATAACGGCTATACCCCCATCTGGTTTGAGGATCTTGCCCATATCGAAACCATCGAAAAGCCGGTGATCCTCACCTTTGACGACGGGTACGACGATAACTATACCAATCTCTTTCCCCTTTTGAAGAAGTATAATATGAAGGCCACCGTCTTTATGATTACCGGCTCCATCGGCGCCACCCGTTATCTCACTGCCGAGCAGATCAAAGAGATGAATGAGAGCGGCCTGGTCTCCTTCCAGAGCCATACCGTTTCTCATCCCGATCTGGGCAAATGCACCGCTGAGGAATTGGATACCGAGATGCTGGAGTCCAAGGCCACCCTGGCCCGCCTCACCGGCAAGGAGCCCTTTGTGCTTTGCTATCCCATGGGGAAATGGTCGGAGCTTTCCCTGGAGAAGACCGCCGAGCATTATGAATACGGCATCTTTATGACCGGCAAGACCTTTGTAACCGGCGAGACCGATCGGGTGCGGGTCTACCGTAAGTATATTGCCCGCTCCACTACTCTCAATGAGTTTGCGGGAATGTTGAAATAATAGAAAAGAAGGCTTATGATCTGTCATAAGCCTTCTTTTTTTGTCCCGTGAAAGACCGCTTTCGAAAGCCCCAACAGCCCAATGAGATTGGGGATCAGCATCATGGCGCAGAAGATATCCGCCAGCGCCCAGGCGGCATCGGCAGAAAGAAAGGCACCCGCCATTAAAAAGGTTAAAAAGAGCCAACGGAAAAGCGCCTTTGCCTTGGGACGGCGGGGAAGAAGATAGCAAAGGCTTTGCTCCCCGTAATAGCTCCAGCCGATGATGGAGGAAAAGCCGAAAAAGAGCAGGCAAGCCATATAAAGAACGGAAAGAAGGTCTTTCGGTAAGGGAAGGCGGGTGAGGGCATATAGGGTGATGTCGGCGCCGTCAAGATGCGGTATTTGCCAAGCGTCTGTTACCACGATTCCAAGGCCCGTAAGGGAACACATCACCACCGTATCCAAAAAAGGCCCCAGCATGGAGATCAGCCCCTGGCGGGCAGGGCTTCGGGTTTTGGCGGCGGCCGCCGCAATGGGATCGGAGCCCATTCCGGCCTCGTTGGAAAAGATGCCCCGCCCCAAGCCGAAGCGCACCGCCTTTTGCAGGGTATAGCCTGCCGCCCCACCGAAGACTGCCTCGGGGGCAAAGGCCGAGCGAAGGATCAGTCCCAATGCAGCGGGAATTTTGCCAATATTCCGTATTAAAAGCCATAAAATCAACCCTGTGTATAATGCGGCCATCAAGGGGACCAGCAGGGAAGAGACCCGGGCGATCCGCTTGATGCCCCCTTTTAAAACCAGGCCCACCAAAAGGGTGGTCAGCGCCCCTGCCATCAGCGGGGTATAGGGAGAGGGGAATACCGCCTCTGCCGCATCCACCATACCGTTGATCTGGGAGGTGGTGCCCATACTGATCAGGCAGCAGACCACGCAGGCGAAGGCAAAGACCTTTGCCAAAGCAGGGCTTTTCAATCCCTGCTCCAGATAATAGAAGGGGCCGCCGCAGAAGCCGCCAGCGGTTGGGCGGCGATAGCGCACCGCCAGATACCCTTCGGCATATTTGGTGCCCATACCGAAGAGGGCGGAGACCACCATCCAGAAACGCGCTCCCGGTCCTCCCGCCGCCACTGCGGTGGCAACGCCGATAATGTTGCCGGTACCAAGGGTGGCGGCAAGAGAGGTGCAAAGAGCGCCGAAGCCGCTGACCTCCCCCGGAGCATCCGCATCTTGGTGAAGGACGGCCGAAAAGGCCGCTTTGATCTTCGTCCAGGGCCGAAACCCAAGACCGACCGTAAAATAGATCCCCGCTCCAAAGACCAAAAGCAGAGTACCGGGACCCCATAAAAAAGAAGCAAGTTGTTCAAGCATAATAAAAAAGGATGTTCCAATGAAATGTTGAACATCCTTTTTAATGAATGAATAATGAAGAATGAAAAATGAAGCCGCTTCGCTAATGAATAATGTTGGTGGATTTTTGCCTTCGGCAAAAATCTTCCTTCACTATTCACTATTCATTATTCATTATTCATTTTTCATTTTTAAATATAAAGTCCTCCGTTTACGGGAAGCACCTGACCGGTGATCTGCTCTTGCTCCGCTAAAAACAGAATCGCGTTGGCCACATCCAGCCCCCCGGTCAGCTGGCCGGTAGGGATCATTTCCTTCAGCGCCTCCCGATCTAAATCGCCCAGCATCTTGCTTTCCACGCATCCGGGAGCAACCGCATTCACCGTGATCCCCGAGGGAGCCATTTCCTTGGCAAGGGCCTTGGTAAAGCCGATGAGCCCTGCCTTGGCGGCGGAATAAGCCACTTCGCAGGAGCCGCCGGTCTGCCCCCAGACCGAGGTGATATTGATGATGGCGCCGCTCTTTTTGGAGATCATAGAGGGAAGCGCCAGGCGGGTCAGCGCCATATGGGCAAGAAGGTTGGCAGAAAGGCATTCCGCCATTCCTTCGTCGGTCTCATCGTAGAAGGGCTGATAGCGGGCAACCCCGAAATTATTGACCAAAACATCAATAGACCCGGCTTCCTCCATCAGCCGTCGGCGCTCCTCTTCCTTGGTCAGATCTCCCTGCCAGAGGCGCACCTTGCCGCCCATTTCGGTGAGATCCCGAAGGAGGCTCTCGGCCGCCTCTTTATTTTTATAGCAGGTCATCAGGACCTCATAGCCCTTTCGTACGGCCAGGTAGGCGGTCATACTGCCGATGGCACCGCTGCCGCCGGTGATCAAGATTCGTTTCATTTCGGTCACTTCCTTTTATCTATATTCTACCTTAATTTGAAATAGAAGACAATAATTAATTGCAAAATCCGGGAAATTCGTGTATATTAAGAGTAGAATGCAAGAGAGGGGGTGGCTTTTTGAGTACACCGATCATAAAATTAAGCGGCGTTGGCAAGCAAAGAGCCGCTCTTCTGAATAAATTGGGTCTTTTTACTTTGGAAGACCTTCTTTCCCTCTATCCTCATCGCTATGAGGATCGCTCGCAGGTTCTGCCCATCGATGAGGTGACTACGCATCGGGGGGAGGCGGTCAGCATTGTGGCCACCGTATTGGAGCCTCCCGAGGAGCGGCGGATCTATGGCGGCCGTACCCTCACCCGCGCTACGGTTGGGGATGACACCGGGGTCATGACCGTTACCTTCTTTAATAATCCCTATATCAAAATGAAATTAAAAGAGGGCAAGACCTTCAATTTCTATGGGCGGATGGATCAAAAGGCCCTTTTGAATATGGTCTCGCCCCAAGTGGAAGAATTAAAGGAGGGGCAGAAGCCTGCCATCCTGCCCGTCTATCCGTTGACGGCGGGCTTGAACCAAGGGCAGCTGCGCCGCTGGGTCAAGGAGGCGTTTTCCCTTTTGAAGGAGAGCCTTTCGGATCCCCTGCCCGAAAAATTGCGGGAAAAATATCAGTTGGCGGAGCTTAAGGAAGCCCTTTCCCTGATCCATTTCCCCAAAAGCCATGGGGATATTTTAAAGGGACGCCGCAGGCTGATCTTTGAAGAGCTGCTTTATTTCCAATTGGGGCTGGGTCTTTATTCCCGAAGAGAAAAAGAGACCAATCACTATCCCGTTGGTTGTTCCGATGACGGCTTTTTAAAGCTGCAGCCCTTTACCCCTACCGAGACCCAGCGCCAAGCGGTTTCGGAGATCCTTGCCGATATGGGGGGCGCCTTTGCCATGAACCGCCTGCTGCAGGGGGATGTGGGCAGCGGGAAGACCTATGTGGCGGGAGAGGCGGCCTATGCCGCGTTGTCTAACGGCTATCAGGCGGCGGTGATGGCGCCTACTGAGATTCTGGCGCGCCAGCATTATGCTTATTTTGCCCCGCTTTTTGAAAAATTAGGCTATAAAACAGGGCTTTTGGTGGGCTCCATGACCCAAAAGGAGAAAAAAGAGACCTATGCCGCCCTGGAGCGGGGAGAGCTCCACCTTGCGGTGGGGACGCATGCTCTTTTGCAGGAAAAGGTGCAGTTTCGGAATTTGGGGCTGGTCATCGCCGACGAACAGCATCGGTTCGGTGTCCGCCAGCGGGCAACCCTTGCCAATAAGGGGCAGAAGCCTCATATTCTGGTGATGTCTGCCACCCCCATTCCCCGTACCATGGCCCTGATGGTCTGGGGGGATCTGGATCTTTCGGTGCTGGAGGGGCGCCCTGCAGGCCGCAAGGAGATCGAGACCTATCTGGTAGACAGCGGCTATTCCGAGCGTCTGCAGGCCTTTATGGAAAAGCAGATCGCCGCCGGCGGGCAGGTCTATATGGTCTGCCCCTTGGTGGAGGAAAACGAAGAATCGGAGCTGAAGAGCGCCGAGGCCATCTTTGAAGCCCTCAAGGAGCAGTACGGCGATGCCGTTGATATGATCCATGGGAAGATGAAGCCCGCCTTGAAGGATGGAGCCATGGCAAGATTTGTGGCGGGAGAGACGAAAATTTTGGTGTCCACCACCGTTATTGAGGTGGGCATCAATGTACCCACCGCCACCTTGATGATCCTGCAAAATGCCGAGCGGTTCGGTCTTTCCCAGCTTCATCAGCTGCGGGGAAGAGTCGGCCGCGGGAGTATGCAGTCTTATTGCATTCTGGTCAGCGACCATAGATCTCCTGCCACCCGGGAGCGGCTGGAATATTTCTGCTCCACCACCGATGGCTTTGCCATCTCCAATAAGGATCTGGAGCTGAGAGGCCCCGGTGATTTCTTCGGCTCCATGCAGCACGGCCTGCCGAAGATGCAGATCGCCGATTGCGCCACCGACTTGGAGCTTTTGACCCTTTCCCATACCTGCGCCAAGCGGATGCTGCAGTATGATCCCGCCCTTTTGGCCGATTATAACCAAGCCATCCGCCAAAAGGTGGAGGCCTTGTTCAATAACGAAGCCACGATCTTCAATTAACAAAAATTGTCAGAATTTTTTATTTCATTTCGCCAAAAATAGAAGTGTAAACCTGATAAGGAGGTGAAATGAAATGGATAAAGCTGTTAAGAGCAATGCAAAGGCCGGTTTGGATAAGATGAAGTTTGAGGTCGCCCGCGAGATCGGTGTGGACCTGAAGCAGGGTTACAACGGCGATCTGACTTCCGCTCAGGCGGGTCACATCGGCGGTCAGATGACCAAGAAGCTGGTTGAGAAGGCAGAGCAGAGCCTGTAAGTCCATTTTGGATATAAAAAAGGAGCCCATAAGGGGCTCCTTTTTTTATTTTCGGTAATCTAAATATTGCCAATTTTTGATCAGGTAGTCGGCGCCGGAGATGAGGGTCAGGGCGGTGGCGGCCAGCATTCCGATGGTGCCGAGAATGGCGGTGGTCTCCGGAGTGGCACCGGATAAGAGAGGAAGGCCGCGGCTGAATTCCCAATCGCCCAAAAGGACAGGCTCCACCATCAGCAGCAGGGTGGAGATCATCTGGGTCACCGTTTTGGCCTTGCCCCACCAGCCTGCGGCAATGACTTTTCCGCTTCCTGCCGCTACTAAGCGGATGGAGGTGACCATCAGCTCTCGTGCGATGATGATCACGGTGATGATGGGGTGGATCAGTCCTTTATACTGCAGCAGCACCAGGGCGGTGATCACCAGCATTTTATCGGCCAAGGGATCTAAAAATTTGCCGAAATCGGTGATCTGATTATTTTTACGCGCTAAATGCCCGTCGATGGCATCGGTGGCGGAGGCCAGGCCGTAAATCGCGGCGGCAAGAAGGGGTCCCAAGGGGGCGGGAACCGCCAAAAACACCGCCATAAAAACAGGGATCATCAAAACCCGCAAAAGGGTCAGTTTATTGGGGGTATTCATAACGCAACTCCAATCAAATCGTAGTCCATGGCCTCTTCGATCTCCACCTGAAGGAGATCGCCGACCTTAATATCATTGCCGCCGGTAAAGAAGATCTTACCGTCGATATCCGGGGCTTCTCTTTCGCTTCTGCCGAACCAGCATTCGCCGAATCGGTCATAGCCCTCCACCAGAACGGTGAGGGTCTTGCCCAGAAGGGCGGCCTGCTTTTCTTCCACCACATCGGTCTGCACCGTGTCGAGGATCTCCCGCCGCTTTTCTTTGATCTCCTCGTCGATCTGGTCGGGGAGATCATAGGCAGGGGTATCCTCCTCGCGGGAATAGCAGAAAACGCCTAATTTATCAAACTTCGCCTTGCGCACAAAGCGGCAAAGGGCATCAAATTCTTCATCCGTTTCCCCGGGGAAGCCAACGATCAAGGTGGTCCGCAGGGTCACATGGGGAACCTTTGCCCGCAGTTTTTCCAAAAGCGCCAAAAGCTGCTCTTCATCGCCGGGACGGTTCATCCGCTTCAGCACACTGCCCACCCCATGCTGAATGGGCATCTCGATATAGGGCAACAGCTTTTCCTCGGTGGCAAAGAGGTCGATCAGCTCATCGCTGATCTTATCGGGGTAAAGATAGAGCAGCCGCAGCCAGCAAAGACTGTCGATCTTGGCGATGGCGCGGATCAGATCGGGCAGGCGGCGCTCCCCATAGAGGTCGATGCCGTAGTTGGTGGTGTCCTGGGCGATGAGGATCAGCTCCTTGGCCCCTTCCGCCACCAATTTTTCTGCCTCGGCAAGAATGTTTTCCATGGGTCTGCTGCGGAAAGGGCCCCGAATATCGGGAATACAGCAGTAGGCACAGCGGTTATTGCACCCATCGGCGATCTTGATGTATGCCGTATGAACGGGGGAGGTCACGATCCGCTCTCCCTCCAATTGCAACTGCTCCTTGGGGTCAAAATAGGCCACCTTTTCGCCCCGCAGAAGGGCGTCTGCCGCCTCGGCGACCCGCTGAAAACTGCCCACGCCCAAAAAGCCGTCTACCTCCGGCAGCTCGGCGGCGATCTCTTTTTGATAGCGCTCCGCAAGGCAGCCGGCAACCAAGATCTTGCCCACCTTGCCTTCGGCCTTTAATTGAGCCACCTCGAAGATGGTCTCTAAAGCCTCCTGCTTGGCGCTTTCAATAAAGCCGCAGGTATTGATGACGGCAAGGTCAATATTTTCCAGGTCGGAGACTAAGGTATGCCCCGCGGCGCGGATGGCCGCCATCATTTTTTCGGTATTGACGGTGTTTTTTTCACACCCCAACCCGATAAATCCAATTTTACTCATCGAAATCCTCAGTTCTTTGATAGATTGCACTGCGGACGGTATCGTAATCAAATCCCAGCCGCAACAGCCCTTGAATGACCTTCTGCACCTCTTTGCGGTCGGAAAGATCCCGCCCGCGGTATTTGGAGGCAAGGTGGAATTCCACCGACTCCGAAAAATCGGTCTCCAATTCCTCGGTGGCCGCCTTGGCAAGGTCCATGGGGATCCCCTTTTGATAAAGCTCCTGCAGGATGCGGCGGGGGCCCCATTTTTTGGAGGCGGCGTATCGCTCCGCCAAGGAAGAAGCCAGCCGCTCATCGTTGATGAAGCCCTGCTCCTCCATTTTGGCGCAAGCCGCCTCGGCCACCTCTTCTTCGATGCCGAAGCGGGTCAGCTTTTCATATAATCGCTTGCGGGAAAGGTCTCCGTAAGCTAAGTATTGATAGGCCTTTTCCTTGGCGGGAACCAATTTGGCGGCAAGCAACAACGCCGCTTCCTCCTCCTCGCCGAAGGGAGCGCCCACATAAAGGTCGTCTAAAAATTCCACCGGCACGCTTAAGTAAAATTCCCCGTTGATAAAGAGATCCCGTTTGCCGGGATGGGCGGGGTTTAAAGCGATGGCGGTGATCTCCGGCTTATTCGAAGTCATCCGCAGAAACATCCAAGGAAACAGGCGGGTTCACCGGCGTCTCCGCCTCGGCGGGAGCCTTGGCCGCGGCCTTCTTGGCGGCGGGCTTCCCCTTGCTGTCCATCTCTCTTAAGGTATCGAAATTGGCGCGGATGGCCTCCTCCAACTCGGCGGCAACAGCGGGATTTTCCTTGAGGAAATTCTTGGCGTTATCGCGCCCCTGACCGATGCGGTCTTCTTTATAGGAGAACCAGGCGCCGCTCTTCTTCACCAGCTTGAGCTTTTCGCCAAGATCTAAGAGCTCGCCTTCCTTGGAGATGCCCTCGCCGTACATAATATCAAATTCCGCCACCTTGAAGGGGGGAGAGACCTTATTTTTCACAATCTTACACTTGGTAGCGCTGCCGATCATCTCGCCGCCGGCCTTTAAGGTCTCGGTGCGGCGTACATCGATGCGGACAGAGGAGTAGAATTTCAGCGCGTTACCGCCGGTGGTGGTCTCGGGGTTGCCGTACATCACACCGATCTTCATCCGCAATTGGTTGATGAAGATGGCGGCGCAGTTGGTCTTGCCCAAAACGCTGGTCAGCTTGCGGAGCGCCTGGCTCATCAGCCGCGCCTGCAGACCTACATGGGAATCCCCCATCTCGCCCTCGATCTCCTTGCTGGGAACCAGCGCGGCCACCGAGTCCACAACGATCAGGTCAATCGCCCCCGAACGAACCAGCTGCTCGGCGATCTCCAGGGCCTGCTCGCCGTTGTCGGGCTGGGCAACTAAAAGATCGTCCACATTTACACCCAATGCGGCAGCGTAAACAGGATCCAACGCGTGTTCCGCGTCAATGTAGGCCACAATGCCGCCGGCCTTCTGCGCCTCGGCGGCAACATGCAGGGCAACGGTGGTCTTACCGGAAGATTCCGGTCCGTAGATCTCCACCACTCTGCCCTTGGGAATACCGCCAACACCCAGCGCCAAGTCCAGCGAGAGAGATCCGGTGGGGATCACTTCAATGTTCATATGGGTATTATCACCCATTTTCATTACCGCGCCGGCGCCAAACTGCTTTTCGATCTGCTCTAAAGCTTTGGCCAGAGCGTCCTTTTTATCTGCCATAATTCTGTACTCCTTTATACGAGAGATTTTATATATTTATACACCATAATTATATAATATACAGTGTAATAAATCAAGGCTTTTCCCGGCTCTCTTTTTGAGAAACACACAAGTTTTCAGCGGAAAAAGAATGGGTTATGGCATACACTTCTTTTCCAAAAGCAGTTTCTCTGGAAAGGCGGTTTTTATTGATGTGTATCATATTGCAAGGATCAGAAAAAATCCGAGTTCCTTTTCGATCATATAGTTCTTGGGTATATACCGATGTGGTTCCAATTATAAAATCTTCAGTGATGGTGATGTCTTTATACTTTGGTGGGAGAATTATGGAGCCGGTTGTTGATTTAACGCCAAAACTGTTTTGGTTTCTATAGACATGAAAACCTTGGCGATAAAATTCAACAAAATTTAGTTTTTCAAAAATATAAGGGACAAGAATGTTTCCGTTTTCATCTTCGGCGCCATACTTATCATTTTTTTGTTTGACATAGACATCGTTTTTGCTGGCAGCAATTATGAAGTCGATGTTTTCCTTGAGAGTGCCGTCATAATAATAATTTCTTAAAATATGGCCATCCTCTTCTGTAAAACCTTCACATTCAATGTGATCGTCTTCAAAGAAAACATATTCAAAGATAAAAGGAACAATGGTTTTTCCTGAATCCACAGAAAAAACCCCACATTTATCCCAAGAATTTCCACCTGCAGCAAGACGATGAACGGGAGTATAATCCAGAAAATATTCATAGCATGGTTCCAATATAATGTTTCCATCGAAATCCATCAGTCCGCATGGTTCTCCATGGTGACGACGAAAACAAACAGCGGTATCATTGTGTGTACTTAATTCAACATATTGGCATGGAACAATCTCTTTTCCGGTGCGATCGATCAATCCCCATTTGGCATCTTCATTGATGAATTTGGCGACAAAAGCAGACTGTCCGTTGTTATAATCGAACGAGGTTGCGAAAACATATTGTGGCTCGATGATTGTATTTCCGTTTTCATCCAGATATCCCCAGCAACCGGGAATTAAATCTTCAAAATATTCTTCAGATGGATAAGTAATAGCCGCTATTGGTTCACCAATATTATAAGGGCAACGCCCGTTAACATAAAGATAAGAATTTAGATTGTGAAGAAGGGGGGTAATCAATCCGGTCGCAGAAACTAAAAAGTGCTGACTTTCTTTGGAAGCAACCGTACAAGCATTCGGATAAAGAGTCTCTCCATGATCAAAGATTGGCGGAATCAACCATTCTCCATTCTTTTTCAGATATCCGATTTTATGACTGGATTCCGATTCTACCGTATAGATCTCGGGGCCACCATTGAATGAAACGGCGGAAAAATCACTTATGGGAGTTTCGTCTTCTGAAAGAAGGCCATGGTGGATGTTTGAACAGATAGGAATGCGGTAAAGCGCATGAAGAGCAATAGTATCTGTTTTGTAAATGTGTTCATTGATTTTTTGTGGAATTTGTTGAAGAAATCCTTGGTAATATAAAACTTCTCGAGAAATGTAATAGTCATTTGAAAAGACTATTCCATTTTGGGAGGCATTTTCAATGCATTTTACGGAGCGTAATACTTTTTCGTCAAAAACATGGTGATTAATGTGTATATAAGGGGGAAGCTCTAGAGAGGTGATTGCTTTTAGGTAATAGTTCTTTACAGCCCCATTGGAAAAAGATGCTTGCACCCCGTAGGCATGGGCCTCTTTAACATTAAGCGGGCGGATATGAATAAGCTCCGGGAGGGGGGACTTCGGTAGGGTGTCATGAGAAAGTTCGGGAAAATTGTGAAATTTAGAAAACCGATCCATAACGATTTGGTGAATGATATTATTTTTATTTAGTTGAAGGGCATAAAAATGTTCGCCTATGACGATCTCTATAGGATCGACATTGCTCACACCGCCATTTATAACTCGAATAATTGGTTTTGGTAATTCTCTGAAATATTGAGCAATTGCCTCGATTCCTTTTGCAAGGATGTCTGGTTTTTCGTCATCATTACGAACAGGGCGCATTAAAACCGCTTCGTCTGATAAGAGATATTGGTATTGTTCTTGGTTGTCAGAGCAAATCGCATCAAAAAAGCGTCTTTGTATGTCTGAAAACAAAAGAGATCTCTCTTCAGCAAGGAAACACTGTCCCTCTTGTTTGATGGGCATTAAAAAACGAAAAGTTCTACCATAGCAAGGCTTTAGATGTACACGAAACTGTTTGGTAGAATTGCGGGAAAAGCCGACACTTATGCCTACAATAACCGCCTCATAATCTCTTGCCGCCCATTTTTCTTTTAACGAATAGGCATATTCCGGATCGATATTGAAAGGTTTAATGCGCGAATCGAGAGAATCTGCCGAAAAAACAAAAACCAAATATACTTTATTTTTACTATTGATGGTGGTTAAATAGGCAATATAGTCATCGTGAAGTTCGGTGTCAGTCAGTGAAAAATTTTGTTGAATCATTCGACACATTTCTCGATCTGTATGAAGCCAAACATATGGGCGTGTGTTTCTAAAACCGACATCGTCATATTGCCAAGTGTCTTCACGTTTTCGCATTTCGGTGATAGGGTCGCTTCCAAAAAAGGCAATGAGGTCCTCTTTTACGGAGTATAGATGATAATGCTCTTTTTTTATTTCTTCGTATAGTTGGTCATACTTGCTCATGTAGCGGCTTGGATATTGTTTCTTTTGTGGTGGTTGATGATCCTGCGTTGTTTGTTTTGATGAGGGAGTATTCTTATCTGAAGAAAAGAGGGAGGTTACGAAATAAATGAGCAAAAACAATAGATAAACAGAAACGCAAATGTATAGGAGAACAAGAATAAAATTCATTTCAGAACCCTTTCATCGTTCAAAATAGTGGATGTTTATTATATTATGGCACAAACACTGTCCAATAAAACGGACTAGAAAAGGGCTGTAAAAAAATCATTGATTTTTTTACAGCCCCTTTGAATCAGCCGTAAATTTCGGCGTTGGTATATTGATCGGAGAAAAGAGGGGCTTCTTTTTTCTTGTGGGAGAGAAGCCAGGTGTAGATTTCGGGGTTGTTGTAGGTATCGGTCCAGGCGTTGTGGCCGTTTTCGGGATAAAGGGTCATCTTGGCGTTGCCGCCCAGGGTGTTGATCTTATTGACCATCTTCTCCGATTCGGCAGGAAGAACAGTGCCGTCCTTGGCCCCGTGAAAGGCCCAAACGGGAATGGAGACCAACCGCCCCGCGTTCCAATACATCCCGCCGCCGCAAATGGGGATAATGGCGGCAAAGTATTCCGGCATACTCATGGCCAGCTGCCAGGTAGCATATCCGCCCATGCTGGCGCCGGTGAGATAAATGCGGGTGGGGTCGATGGAAGGCAACGCCGCCAGCTCCCGCACCATGGCCTTTAATTGATGCCAATGATCAAACCAGGTGTTCTCGGTGCAAAGAGGGCAAACCGTCAAAAAGGGAAGATCGCCCTGCTGCTCCAGCGCGGCTAAAAAAATGCTGTTTCTTAAAGCCTCCATATTGTTTCGGGTGCCTGCGCCGTGCAGATAAATCAAAATGGGATGGCGCGCATTCCCTTCGGCGCCCTTGGGCGCGCGTACCAAACAGTCCAGCCCGCCGATGCTCTTTTGTTCCATAGGGGATCCCTCCTTTTTCTTGGCTGCATTATATCATACCCCGACCCCCACCGTCAAGCGCTCTGCCTCGATTCACCGTGGTGTAGTGGCAAAATGATATTTCACGGCGTTGTATCAAAAGCGCCGGCCTTCGCAATCCTTCATACCAATTGAATTGGTATGCGGGGGATTTTTGTACCAATTAAATTGGGTTTTATTCCAATGGAATTGTGTATAATCTGCCGTTTTGTCAATTCAATTGTGCATTTACGCCGCAAAGCCCAATTGAATTGGGATTCTGTCAATTCAATTGTGCATAATTCCCTGTTTTGTCAATTGAATTGGGCATAAATGGCTATTTTGTCAATTCAATTGTGCATCTGTCAATTCAATTGGGCATAAAAGGGAAAATGTCAATTCAATTGGGCATAAAAGGAAAAATGTCAATTGAATTGGGCATAAGAGTTTGGGGTGTTCGTTCCATTGGCAGGAGGCGGGGAGGGCGTTTGGGAGAGGAAGAGGCATAGGGGCGCGGGCGGGGTGAATAGATAATAGTAAAAAACGAGCGCGGAGCGGGGCGCTGGAAGGAGCGGGGATGGAAGGATTTATTTTTTTGGCGGTGCTGGGGGTCTTATTTGTTAACGGCTGGACCGATGCGCCCAACGCCATTGCGGCGGGGGTCTCCACCGGGGCCATGACCATGGGGCAGGGGGTCGGAAT
>JAZUNB010000140.1:0-42303 GCA_045603925.1 Eubacteriales bacterium | reverse complement strand
ACCCACAATCTTTCCGTGACTAAAACAAGCAAAGATTTTTACAGAGTTATTATTCAGAAATTGTTCTACTTTCTTATTAAACTTTTCTTCGGTAGGCATAAACATACAGTGTTTGTAAATCTCATATGTTTGTAAAATATCCTTCTTGTGAGTTAATTCTATTAGGTTCATTGCACGCACCTACAAATTCTTATTTATCGAACTGATAATACCATAAAACAGAAAAGAATTAAAGAATTCATTTGTAGCTTTATTCAACATCTTTCCTATATGGGTGTTTGGTCGGACAGCACCAATTACTATCGTATCAATCCCGCCTTCGACAAATAATTTAAAAGCAAAGAGCATCGCGTCAGCGATGCTCTTTTATAAATTACATTTTTGAATGATACGATTCGATTGCGTTTTTGCGAAGATCCTTGAATGTTTCGGTGAGCGCGTTGCAAAACTGCTCTTCGGCTCGGCGGTTTGGCACCCCGCGATAAGCGTTTTTCCCAAGCCGAACGTAAAGCAGATCTACGCTGATGCAAAGGATCCGGTTTTCATCTGTTTCGTTGGGGCGGGAAATTTCCATGAGAGCGGTATAGGTATATCCGCTTTGCGGGCGGGAATGAAGTTCTTCAAACTTGTTCGTTATATAGAGATAGTCGGTGCGTAGTTCCAGATCCAGTTGCTTTGCTTCTGCCATAAAGGGTTTAATCCATTCTCGGGTAGCCGCGCGGATCTCCCGTTCCATGGGAACGACCTCATCGGTCAAATGCTGTTGCGTTTTTTTCGCCTTTTTTAAGGAGCGTTTTACGAAGTATTCTTTGATCTCTTCACCAAAACAACCGGTAATGACCCCATCCCAATACTGCTGCAATAATTGCTTGGTGCGGCGGGTCTTGCGGATCTGTCCGGTCATGTAAAAGCGTGGTGTTCCTTGCACCTGACCTTGAAGTTGAAAGGCTCCCGAAAACCAATAATCAAGAATCGGCGATCCGTTTCCATCGCTTTCTTCGGTTGCATAGATGGAAGAAATATCTGCCCAGAGATATCGTTCTTCCGAAAAAAATAAATAGCAGATGGAAACCCCTTCTGTATCAAAACGGTAGCAATAAGGGAGAAGAAAAAGCGGAACGATCAGTAAAAAAAGGCTCAATGTGCCAAGGGCGAAACCATAGCCGTAATCTCGGCTTGTAATCAGTAAAACAGCGCCCAACAGAAGCAAGGCACCAAGCAGTAAAAAGAAATTAAAAGTGCGGTTCATCACAATTTTTATTTGGCTCTTCATTCTGTGTTCACCTCGCATTTATCTTATCATAATAACGCAATAAAGTAAATGTTTTTCCTCATAAAACTGCGTTCATTTCATAAAATAAGGGAAAGGAGGTTTTGGGAGATGAAAACGAAGAAGTTATGGGTCTGTATTGTGGTGGGGATTCTGATTGCCGAGGGTGTTGGCGCTCTTTCGGCGCTGCTTTCGGGAGGATTCAGCGGTTTTTATACCGAGCTGGCGCAACCGCCTCTGGCGCCGCCCGCCTGGGTCTTTCCGGTGGCCTGGGTGATCCTCTATGCTATGATGGGCGCCGCTTCGGGGCTGATCTATTATTTGGCGGGTTGTACGCCTGCGGGGAAGAATGCTCTTACCCTGTATGCGGTGCAGTTGACGCTGAATTTTTCCTGGAGCATTATCTTTTTTCGCCTGCAGATGCTGGGGCTTTCGGTGGCGGTGATTTTGCTTTTGACTGTGATGGTCGTCTGGACCGCTGTTGCCTTTTACCGCATCCGTCCTTTAGCGGGGTATCTTTTGATCCCCTATATTCTTTGGCTTCTTTTTGCAAGCTATCTTAATATCGGAGTATTGGTCTTAAATTAAAAAAGAGCATCGCGTCAGCGATGCTCTTTTTAAATTATTTTCCTAAAATTTTCTTCGCGGCGCGGATGCCCTTGCCGGCAAGCTTTTGGGTAAAGCTTTCATTGGATTCCTCAATATTGCGAATCATTTTTAATGCATTGCTTTCCTCGGCACTGTCGGTAAACACCTCCAGCAGCATGGGTCGGTCGGTCTTCTCGGGGGTGAAGAACCGATCGGCGGCCGCCAAAAAGCCTTCCTTATCGGAGGCGGTAAGGTATTCAAAGCCCAGATCCTCGGCATAATGGCGCACCAGATCGGGGGATTGGCAACCGTTGTGCCCCGCGGCGGCAATAAAGACATCGGTCTTTTCATTGAATTGAGAGGCCGCGCTGGAATAGTTTTTGAATTCGGTACCCTTTCCGTTGTTCACCAAAAGGATACGGATATTGGCGTTCATATTGCGGTTGCAAAGAACATTCATATCATAGAAGAACAGCAGGTCACCGAAAACGCCGAAAAAGAGGGCGTCGGGATTGGCCAGAGAGGCACCCAGCATAGAGGAGATGTTGCCATCGATTCCAAAGCCGCCGGTATTGCAATAGCCTCTGACGCTTTTGGGGGTCTCAAAGAAGTTCCAGGCTCTGAGAGAATTGAGGATCCCGAAATGCAACACGGAGTTTTCGGGAACGCGGGCGGCGCTTTGCTGCGCCATCCAGAGGTTGGAGAGGGGCAGCTGGGGGATCCGCTCTTCGATCTGCCGATGCTCCGCAAGGCAGGCCTTCAGGTAATCGTCTTTAGCCTCGGCAGCGCCTTCGGCATATTTTTGGAAGAAGGTCAGTTCTTCCATCTCGAACACATAGCGCTGGCGCTTAAAGACATCGCGGATCTCTCCATCGGGGTTCACCCGCCAGACATTCTTGGCGGCCAGCCGCAGATAGGCGCCGGAGATGGAGCCGATATGGATCAGGGTATGAACCTGCGCCAGGGGGGAGCGGTACTGATCCTGGCAAGAGAGCAATGCCGCCAGAACGCGGTATTTCCCGCGGTAATTGCTGGTCTGATCGCAGAAGACCACCGCATCGTATTTGGCGCAAAAAGCATCTACCGCTTGGGTCAGCTCCTCGGACCAGGCAGTATGGGCGCCCACAAAGACGGCGGTCTTCCCTTCGGGAACGGCGGGCAGAGCATCCTGCTCGGTGAACCGCTCGATGACCCGCACAGCAGGCAGCTCCTTGGTGGAATAGTCCATGCTATAGGTAGTGATCAGGTTGATATGAACAGGGCCGCCGCCTGCACGCTTCAATTGAAGCATGGCCTCATTGGCCTTCAGCTCTACCGCCCATTCGTCCTCGCTTCCGGCCTGCACGCTGGGCAGCTCCACGCTCAAGGTGGCAACATCCGAGGGCGGGCAGTTCCGATCGGTGATCTGAGGGGTATAGGAGCCGATCTTGCCGGAATGCTGGCTGGAGGTAATGGCAAGAACAGGCAATTTGCGGTAAAAAGCCTCGGTAAGACCGGGCATATAGTTGCGGGAGGAGGTGGCGCCGGTACAGCTGATGGCGACCGCCTCGCCGCTTTCGGCGGCCATTCCGCAGGCCATATAAGCGGCAGAGCGCTCATCCACGCAGGAATAGATCTCAAAATAGGGATCCTGCTGAACGCTGGCCACAAAGGATACATTGGTTGCGCCGGGGGAAGCGATGATCTTTTTGATCCCGTGCTTCTTCATCAGCGCAATGACAATCTGAATGTTCCGTTCGCTGGTATAAAACTTTTCCATAATATCAGTCCTCGTAATATAAATCGCCAAAGGCTTTTTTGCCGGTGAAGGTACAGAGCTTAAAGAGAGAGACCGCGGGATTCAGGAGCTTGGTAAGATAAATCTTCCGCCCGCGCTCCCGGGCGATCTCCTCGATCATTTTGCAGGTACAGATATATTGGGGATCCTGGGGCAGATACAGCCCGCTCTGCTCCTCATCGATCCGCCCCTTCACAAACTTGGAAAGGTTATCGATATGGATCATACTGCGCTTATTTTTGTAATCGGCGAAGATGGGCAGTTTTTCAGCGATCCTGATCAGCGATTGATAGTTGCCCTTACAGCCCTCTCCATAGACCATGGGCGGGCGCAGGACGGTTACCTTAAAGGAGGCATCCTCCATGGCACGCAGCTGCTCCTCGGCCTGAAGCTTGGAGTCTCCGTAGCTGCTGCGGGGGGTGGGAACGGTGCGGGGAGAGATGGCACCTTCATTGATGCCGTAGACCGCCATGGTGCTTAAGAAAACAAACTGCTTCACACCGCTTTCCTTGGCCTTTTTTGCGGTCTCCACCACCAGGTCCCGATTGACTTCATAATATAAATGGCGGTTTTCCGCCGTTTCCTTGATATGGGCAATGCCCGCCACATGGTAGATGGCATCATAGGCGGAAAAATCCGCGCTCTTCCAGCCTTCGCCCATCATATCCAGGGTATCTACCCGATAGTCCTCTTGAAAGGGGGATAAGTATTGCGCAAAAGACATACCGATGTAACTATTGGCACCGGTGATCAATATCTTTTTCATACGTTTTCTTTGTCCTTTTCCATCCGGCCGGTGCCGCCTTCCACAACACCATCATGCTTCAGCACGGAAACGATGGTACCGAAGAAGCATTTGCAGTCAAAAAGAAAGCTCATTCTGGCCACATATTCACCGTCTAATTTTGCTTTAACGGGGATCTCCAATTCATCCCGCCCGTTGATCTGCGCCCAGCCGGTAAGCCCCGGGCGAACATCATTGGCACCGTATTCATCCCGCTCGGCGATGAGATCCTCCTGATTCCAAAGGGCAGGACGGGGGCCGATGATGGACATTTTTCCCGTAAAGATGGACCAGATCTGGGGCAGCTCGTCCAGAGAGGTCTTTCTTAAGAACTTGCCGCTCTTGGTGATCCATTGATCGGGATCGTCTAAAAGATGGGTGGGCATATTGGCGGGGGTCTCGGTATACATACTGCGGAATTTGGGCATCATAAAGGTCTTTTTATGAAGGCCTACCCGCTTCTGCCAGAAGAGAACGGGACCCTTGGAATCGCATTTTACAACAATGGCGATGATGGCCATGGGGATCGCTAAGATCAGCAGCGCCAGACCGGAGAGGATCAAATCGATGAGGCGCTTGATAAATTTTTTATACATAAAATTCAATCCTTTCGTTGGAATACGGTTCCGCAGGGAACCTTGGTTTGCGCCGGAACCCTTTGGCCGGCGGGAACAACTGCGTTGCAGTCGATATGGCAGCAGGGCTCCAGCACCGCATTGTGGTTGACCACAGCGCCGGCCGAGATAATACAGCCTTCTGCCAGGCAGGTATTGGAATGGACCATGGCCTGCCCCTCCACAATGGAGCCGCCGCCGATGGAGGCGGAGGGCATCACCGTTGCCTGCGGGTGCTTTAAGAGCGGCAGCATAAAACCGGCGGTCTTCAACCGCTCCAGCCACTGACCGCGGATCACAGGGTCTCCCATGGCAACAAAGGCATCGGAATATTCAGCGGCAAAGCAAGTATAATCGCCGAGCTTTCCCAAGGCCGCCGGATTCTGATCGTCCAGAAAAGAGACGGTATCAAAGCAATCCATAGCTTCGGCGGTCTCCTTGGCCACTGTTCCGTATTGACCGAAGCCTAAAATTAAAAGATTTCGGTTTCCCATAATTCACCCCAACACATAATGATACATCTTTATTATATAATATTAAAAATCCAAACGCAAGCCCTATTTTGTCGATAAGATAGAAAAAAGCCCTGTTTTTCAGGGCTTTTTTCAGAAAGATTATTTACTTCAGGATGCGGAATTTGCCGATGAGGGGCAGTTCTCTGGCTCTTCCCTTGGCGGCATTGACGATGCCGATCACCATCAGGGTCAGAGAACCGATGGACAGCGCGGCATCGGCGATATCCTCAATAAAACCAAGTCCCAGCAACCAGAAAAGTCCGCCTGCCAGCCCCACAACGATCCCCAGCGCCACCTCGGCGATCAGCAGGAGCAGGCCTTGGTTGGCATGGAAGCGGGCAAATTTGGAATCGGGCGCCGCCAGCATGGGAACCAGCACCAAAACCCCCAGATAGGAGAGGACACCCATAACGCGGTTCTTCTCCGCATCGGAAGGATCCACCTCGATCTCGGGGGTATCCATAAAGCTGCTTTCATTTACTTCGGGCTCTTTCTTTGGGATTCCCGTATCCACCCCGCAATAAGGGCAAAAAGGATGATTTTCTTCAATTTCTTTTCCGCAATTTCTGCAAAAAGCCATGATCAGTACCTCCTTGGGTTTTCACAATTCTATTTTATAGAAAAAAGGCCGAATTTGTCAATACCATTTCGCAAAGGAATACGCCCAGGCAGGAAAGCAGAGCAGTGGGCAGGAGCCCCAGCTCAAAATAGGCGGTCACCAAAGCCACCGCCAGCCCGATGGCCGCCGAAAGGGCGGAGCCGGTGGCGCTGAGGATGGCGGGGAAGGTCATGGCCGCCAAAACTGCATAGGGGATATAGGATAAAAAGGAGCGGATAAAGCGGTTTTCGATCTTTTTCTTAAAGATGACCAGAGGCAGCATCCGAATAAGATAGGTGGAGCCTGCCATAACAAAGATATATAGGAATAATTTCATGCCGCATCCTCCATCGGCGCAAAATACGCCCCCGCTGCTGCGGTGATCACCGCGCAGATGATAATGGAAAAGCCGCCGGATACCCCTTGAAGAGCGGGGATCCAATGAAAGCAGGAGGAAAGGGCCGCCGCCCCCAGCGCCACCAAAGCCACCGAGAGGCTCTTTTTGGCTTTGGGGATGATAACGGCAATAAACATTCCGTAAATGGCAATCCCCAAGGCGGAAAGGATCATCTCCGGCAGGATCTTGCCTGCCGCCGCGCCCAGGAGAGTACCGCCCGACCAGCAGAGGATGGGCAGGGTCATCAGCCCGTAAAAATAAGGGGCGGTAAGGGGCTTTGCCTGCCCCGAGGCAACGGCGAAGATCTCATCGGTATTGCCAAAGGCAATGATAAGCCGCTCCCATCGGCGAACTGCCGCATCCATCTTTTGGGAAAGGGAGACGGACATCAGCGCATAGCGCAGATTGATCACCAATTGGGTCAATGCCATCTCTGCCAAGGTGCCTGCCGATGCAATGACCGAAAGCCCTGCCACCTGCCCTGCGGAGGTCAGGTTGGTGAGGGAAATGGCCACTGCCGCAAAGATCGGCAAGCCCGCCTGCACCGCCGAAACACCGAAGGCGATGGAGACGGAGAAATAGCCCAGCCCGATGGGGAGCCCGTCTTTGAGGCCCCGTAAAAACTCTTTCATCTTCATTCTTCTTTCTTTTGCAAAAATACCTTGATCATCATAGCATATTTTTACTGCCATTTCAATTAAAAAAGCCATCTTTCGATGGCTTTTTTGTTATTTGATACATTTTGCCAGAACCTCTTGAGAGCAAGGAGTCATGGTACGCATATAGTCGATTACATAGGGGGTGATCAGCTCATAGCCGCTGGCATCGGGATGGAGCAGATCGTTGGTATGCTCCTTGGTATCGAATTTCAGATCGGCATTGAGTTTTTCATTGGTATAAAGATCCAGATAGGTAACGCCCCATTTTTTGCAGATCTCTTTGGCAACAGAGTAATAGGGAGTCATATCCTTATTATGGCTATCACGGGCGATGATCTTAAAGATGAAGATATAGCCGATGGCGGCGGTATCTCCATAATAGCAAACTGCATCATAGAAGGTTCGTTCCAGACCGCCTGCGTAAGTGGAGGTGTCAAAATCATCAGGATCAAAGGAATCGGTTATGGAGCCGATGGCGATATTTTTGCTCATATCGTTGACTCCGCCATCCATTACAATAAAATCATAGTCTTTCTTTTTATTGGGCTCCAAGAGAGAGCAGATCGAACGGTCAGTGGAGCCTGCAGGATAATCGGCGATCAAAAAGCCGCTTTGCCCCATATTGGTGGCGATGAGGCCGGTATCCCGTTCAATGCGGGGCGCCCAACCGCCTTTGCCGTCTTTAAAGGTGGTGGCCATTTCGTCGCGGCTGTAAAGACCGTGGTTAACGGAATCGCCCGCAAAAAGCCCCGCAAGACCCTTCAGGGGATCGGGGAGGGTATCGGCAGCAATGCCGGTGGTGGCCTGATAATCGCTTAAGGTAAAGATCTTATTCTTGGTAACCATGAACTTTCCGCTTACATCTGCCGAAACATTCAGGTGTACCTGAGAGACCCCTGCGGGAACCTGATAGGTATAGATCTTCATCCCCTTGGGGAAGGAGGCGTTTTCGGTCAGCCCGTTTGCATTGATTAAAACGCTCGCCTTGCCATTGGCGTCCATTCCGAAGCCCTGGACAACCTGATTGGAGCGGGCGGGGCCGAAGGTAAGGGTATCGCCCTCCTTCACTGCAATGGCGTGAGTCAGATCATAATCGGAGGAGGAAGAGAGCTTGCCCTTCCAATCCATGGTTTTCCCCGAAAGATCCAGGGCGCCGCTGTAAAGATTTCCTTGATTTTTGCTGTCCCAATAATAATAAAGATGCATCAGCGTCATCTCCTGCCCCTTGGAGGCCAGATAATAATTTGCATAGCGTTCGTGGATGGAGAGGGTCACCGTTCCCGCCGCGGCGGCGGTATAGGAATAAAGGCGGTAGTTGCCGAAGGAATCGGTCTCCTTGGCATCGGCGCGCTTGAGCACCGTTTTTTTGCCGCCCTCCTCGGTGAAGGTCAATACCTCCTCCTGAGAGATGCTCACCGGCCCGAACCAAAGAGTCTCGCCCTTGGCAAGAGCGATGCCCTTGGCGGCATCCTGCAGGCTGTTTAAGGTAAGATCTACAGCAGGAGCGCTGCTATCGGGCTTGGTTTCTTCCTTGGGATCTTCGTTGGGCTTGGTCTCTTCTTTGGGCTTTTCTTCTTTATGATCGGTGGTGGAATCTTCTTCCTTCTCCGAAGGGGTCTCTTCCTTTTGAGAAGGATCCTTTTCGGTGGGATCGGATGAGGTTTGATCCTCTTTTTCCGTTCCCGTATCGGTCTCCTCACGATCGATGGAGCCCGAAGCGGAGAAATCCTCCTCGGCGGTCTTACAGCCCGCCAGAAGGCTGAGGGACATAGCAAGGATCATCATCCATAAAACAATTCTTTTCATCATTAATACACCTTTTTCAGAATTTCGGGATCGGGCTTGGTCATACCCCGCATAAAGTCAGCAACATAGGGGGTGATGATCTCATAGCCGCCGGGATTGGGATGGAGATAATCGGTGGTATAAAGGGTGGTATCATAGCAGAGCTCTTCGTTGAGCTCTTCATGATGATACATGTCGAAGTAGTTGATCTTCCATTTTTCGCAGATCTGCTTAGCTACCTCAAAATAAGGTTCCGCATTGGAACAGCGCCCTTTGTCATATTTGGGAGTCTGAAAACTGCTCATATAGCCGATGGAAGCGGTATCGCCGTAATAATGCAGAGAATAGAAGATGAGGGTCTCCAGCCCGCCTGCAAAGGTATTGGTATTGAAATCCTTGGGCAGATAGGAATTGGAGACCTGCCCCACCTCCACACTGTCCATGGCATCATTGAGACCGCCGAAGAGCACCACATAATCGAAATCCTGGTCGGTGGTCAGCATCATCTGGTCATAAATGGTACCAAATTTTGCTTTGCGCACATCGGAGATGGAGGTTCCGCTCTTGCCGTTGTTGGTTGCGATGAGGCCGGTGGCTTCAGCAATTCGCCCTGCCCAGCCGCCTTTCTTTTCGGTATCGCGGGAGCCGATGCAGACCGAGTCGCCCAAAAAGAGAGCAGTCTTGCCCTTTAAGATCTCTTCCTTGGGCTCTTCCTCTTTTTCGGGCTCCTCCTCGGGAGTCTCTTCCTTGGGTTCTTCCTCTTTGGGCGTTTCCTCCGAAGGTTCTTCCTCTTTGGGAGTCTCTTCCTTGGGAGTGTCCTCCTCGGGAGTTTCCTCCTTGGGCTCTTCCTCCTTGGAGGGTTCTTCCTTTTCGGGCTTCTCTTCTTTTTCTTCCTGCTCGGGCTCTTCGGTTTCCTCTGTTTCAATATCGGCAACCGAGCCCTCTACATCGAAATCCTCTTGGCCGGTCTTGCAACCGGAGAAGAGGCAGAGGGTCATAGTAAGGATCATCAGGAATAATACAGCACGTTTCATCATTTCAATACAGCCTCCAATGCTTTCTGGGAGCAACTGCTCATCCCGCGCATAAAGTCAATGATATAGGGAGTTACGATCTCATAGCCCTTGGCATTGAGATGGATGAAATCGCTGGTGTTGACTTTTTCGGTAAAATTAAGTTTCTGGGTGATCTCCTGATGGTTGCACATATCCAGATAGGAAATACCCCATTTTTCGCAGATCTGCTTGCCCACCGCCACATATTCGGGGAGTCTTGCGCCTCTGCCGCTGGGATGGTTGGGAGAAGCATAACTGAAGAGCACACCGATGGCGGCGGTATCACCGTAATACTCGATGGCCTTACAGATGGTGAATTCCAGGCCCCCTGCATAGGTGGAGATATCAAAATCGTCGCCGTTGAAGGAATCGCTCATCTCGCCGATGGCGATGTTGTGGGACATATCGTTGATACCGCCCTGGATCACCACATAATCGAAGTCGGTGTTCTTATAATTCTCAAACTGCAGGAAGACGGCCTTTTCATCGGCGATGGTGGAGCTGCCCACCCCTGCGTTGATGGATTTAATGCCGGTCTGCTTCTCGATGAGCCCTGCATAGGCATCGGGGAAGCGGGGGATACCGGTGTTGCCGTTTTTCCAGCCCTCGCAGACCGAATCTCCCACAAAGAGGGCGGTCTTGCCCTTTAAGGGATCGGCGGTTTCGGCGGCGGAGCCACCGGTCATGGAGGCCCAGCCATTGGCATCAAACTCTTTATTCTTGGTCATGGCAAAATTCTCCTTGGCATCGGCGGGAACACTGACCCGCACTGCGGTTACCCCTGCGGGAACGGTATAGGTATAGATCCGCTGACCCTTGGGGAAAACGCCGTTTTCTTTTAACGCACCGCTGCTGACCAGCGTTGCCTTGCCCTTGGCATCCAGAGCCGCCAGAAGACCGGGGGTACCGGCGTTCACAGGGCCGAAGGTGAGGGTATCCCCTGCGGATACCTGAACGGGATGGGTCAGGCTGTAGTCGGTGGATTTTGCGGTCTTGCCCCGCCAATTCATCCGCTCATTGGAAAGATCCAGCGCACGGTGGTAAAGATTACCGCCTGCCGCTTTGGTATCCCAATAATAGAAGAAATGAGCGGGGGTCATCTCCTGCCCTTTGGAAAGGAGATAACGGTCGGCATAGCCTTCGCCGATCTCGGCGGTCAAAGAGCCTGCCGCAGCGGCGGTATAGGAATAGAAGCGGTAAGTGCCGAAAGCGGCAGTCTCTTTCGCATCCTTGATGGCGATCTTGGTCTTTTTACCGTCGGCCTCCAGGGTGAGAAGGGTCTCCTGGGAGGAGGCCACCGGCCCGAACCATACAGTCTCGCCCTTGGCAACCGCCACCGCCTTGGTAGCATCCTGCAGGCTGTTTAAAGTAAGATCTACGGCAGGAGCGCTGCTCTCGGGCTTGGTTTCTTCCTTGAGATCCTCATTGGGCTTGGTTTCGTCCTTTTTGGGATCCTCTTCTTTTTTATTGTCGGAGGAGGGGTCCTCCTCCTTTTCCGAAGGGTTCTCTTCCTTTTGGGAGGGATCCTTTTCGGTGGGATCGGAGTTGTTTTCGTCCTCTTTTTCCGTTCCGGCCTCGTTTTCTTCCTTATCGATGGCGCCGGAGGCGGAAAAATCCTCCTCTTCAGCGGTTTTGCAACCGCTGAAGAGCGCGAGGGTCAGCATTAAAACGGTAAGAATGGCAATAAATCGCTTCATAATCAGCCTCCAACAATGGTCGGGGTGGTCTTATATTGGTTGAGGGCGAGGGGTCTGCCGTCCTTCCAAGCACCGGTGAGCACCTTTAAGAAGTAGGCCACATCGGCGGAGTTGACTTCATTCTCCCCTTCAACGGTGTCGATAACATTGGCGCATTGCAGATCCAAAGCGATCTCCTCGGGCAGATTGCCGGAGAGCTTGCGGAGGATCAGCAGAGCATCCAGAAGATCGGCGGTGGAATCATGGTTTACATCGCCATGCTTATAATGGAACTGCTCCAGAGTAGTCATAAAGTTGGCAATATAGGGGGTCAACCGCTCATAGCCGATAGCGCGGGGATGGAGATAGTCGGTATGCATATATGCATAGCCGCCTGCGCCGCGGATACGGCTGTCCATCCGCAGGGCGGCATTGATCTTGCGGCTCTCAAACATATTGAGGAAAGGAATGTTCCATTTTTCGCAAATCTTCTTGGCCTCCTCATAGTAGGGGGTATAATCTTTTTCGGTGGTCAGGCTGTTGCAATAGGTGCCGGTATCAAAGGTAAAGAGATAGCCGATGGCGGCGGTATCGCCGAAATATTCAATGGCGTTGTGGAGTACACGCTCCAGGCCTCCCGCAAAGGTGGAGGTATCGAAATCTTCCACATCGAAGGACTCGGACATTTTTCCAACCGCCCGTCCGCCGTTCATATCGTTAACACCGCCCTCGAGGATCACATATTCGTAATCGTTGTCCTTCACTTGCTCGATGAGGGTGTTGATGGAATAGCGGGTGCTGGTTTCGTTTCCGATATAGGAGCCACCCACTGCGGTATTGGTGGAGATGGTGCCGTAGTTGGTCTGGATCCGTCCTGCCCAGCCGTAACCGGTGCTGCCGTAGGAGTCACCGTCGCGAACGGCCTCGCAGATGGAGTCGCCGCTGAAGAGGGCGGTCTTGCCGGAAAGGATGCCCTTCATATCGCGGACATAAGAGGCGGAATAGGTCTCGGCATTCTCTGCCGCCAGATTCAACTGGATGTAATAGATATCCATGGGGATGGCATAGGAATAATAGCCTTCCTTGCCCTCTACCGGGGTCAGGTTGCTGTAATAGATGCCCTTGGCCGGAGCACCTTCGGCATCATAGACAACACCGTAAAGCCCCAGATCCTTGGCAACGGGCCCGAAGGTGACCACCTCGCCGTGGTTGACCAGGGCTCTGTGGGTGGCATTGAAGGAAGCATCGGCTACCATTCCGTCAAGGGTCGCTTTTTGACCGATATAGCCGGTCTCGCCCCAAAGGTTGGTGCCCAAATGATCCCAATACTGATAGAAGTTATGCTGAGTCAGGGCAACATTCTTGCCGATGAAGAAGGTCTCATAGCCGCTGTTTTCAGCGTCGGTGATGGTGCAGGCGGCGGTGGCTGTATAAGCCATCAGCAAGGAGCCGTCGGGCAAAACATCGCTGACCGCGCAATCGGCCTTGGTAACCGTCTTTCCGTCGATGATCAGCAGATCGGTGGCATCGGGGGCAACGGGACCGAAGGCAACAATGTTTCCTGCGGCCAGGGCAATGCTTTGGGATGCGGCGTTCTTAACATAGAGGTTTTCGGTCAGATAATAATCCCAGAAGGAGGAATCCCGATGATCCTCAATGTCGCTGTCGCCCTTGCCGGCAAAGAAGCTGCGGCCCAGTGCGGAGGGATAAACCAATTGGAGATAGGTATCGTCGGCGGATGCGGTATAGGTATAGAAGCCGTAGGAATCGTTGAGCGCGTCCACCAAGGTGAAGTCGCTGAGGGCAAGGCTTGCGCCGTTGGCAATACCGTAAGAGGCCTGGGTCTTATTGATAGGCCCGAAATAAAGGGTCTCATCGGCATCCAGGGTGATGATATGAGTGGAGCTGTAGGCCGCATTTTCCAGATAAGTACCGTTGGGCTGAATGATGGCACCCTGGCGGTCCAGATGGAAGAGGGCGACGTTATAGAGATCCTCGCGGGTCTCCAATTCTTCAAAATACCGCGCCTCGGTCAATTCCTGATTCTTGGCTACAGTATAATAGTCGATGTAATAGAGGGGAACGCGGAACCGCACCGTTCCTGCGGCGTCGGCCTTAAAGGCATAGATATAATGCGTCACACCGCTGGAATTGGGCGCATCCAGGGTATCCTTGATCATCAGCTGACTGTCGCTGACAGTGACCGCTTCGGAAGCGCCGGTGGGGGTGAAGAGGGGCTGATAATAGGTACTGTTGACCGGTCCGTAATAGAAAACATCTCCGGCGGCCACGGTGTAGGAGGCGGTGGTGTAGACACCGGTCTCATAAGAGACTTCCTTATGGCGATAGAAAAGGTTTTGGATGGGGCTTTCGCTGTCGACCTGGGAATCGTCGAAGGAGCCGCTGTCTTGAGCGGTCCAATACTCCGCGTGATCGGCGGCGGTAAAGGGCTGATTCAGAGTGGCAATGAACTTCTCTGCATAACTCTTATGCACCGAGATGCGGATATTGCCCACGCCGGATTCAACGGTATAGGAATAAATACCGTAGCCTGCACCGTCGGAATAGGCGGTATAGGTCAGCCCGGCATCCTTCACATTTTTGATGTAGGTACCGTTGGCATCATAGAGAGCCAGATGGTAGCCCTGATCCTGCATGCCGTAGCCGAAGGTCAGCACATCACCGGTGTTTACAGAGATAAAATTGGTGGAAGTGTAATAATTTCCGCCATAGGCCTGAAAAACACCGGTATTGGCGTTGACCACGCAATTTTGCTCCGAGGCAAAATTCCAGAGGTTGTTCAGCTGAGTGGCGGCAGTCACCGGCACCACGATCGCGGTAGCCATAGAGAGCACCAGGCTGAGCATTAAGAAAAATGCAAGTGTTCGTTTCATTTTGAGATCCTCCCAAAAAATAATTACACACTATAATTATAATACAAAATAGAAATAAAAAAAGCAACCGTCAGTTGTAAAATTTCACAACTGACGGTTGTTCTTATTTGATTTTATTCAGATCATACGGTGTGGTCTGGTATACAAAGTAGTTCAGCCAATTGCTGTAAAGCAGGTTGGCGCAGCTGCGCCAGGTGACCTTGGGCTTCTTTTTGGGGTTATCATCCGGATAATAATTCACGGGGATCTTGATGGGCTTGCCCTGGGAGAGATCCCGCTGATACTCGCTGTCTAAGGTCATGGCATCATATTCCGAATGGCCGGTAATAAAGATCTGCTTGCCCCGCTTGGTGGCAACCGCATAAACGCCCGCCTCCTCGGAGGAAGCAAGGATCTTCAGCTCCGGCACCGCCTCGATATCCTCCCGCCGAACGGTGGTATGGCGGGAATGGGGAACCATAAAGGTATCGTCGAAGCCGCGGAAGAGGATGGACTTTTTATGATCCAATTTATGGGGAAAGATGCCAAACATCTTCTCGGGCAGGGGTTGTTTATCGATGCCGAAATGATAGTAAAGACCTGCCTGGGCGCCCCAGCAGATATGGAAGGTGCTGTGCACATGGGTCTTGCTCCATTCCATAATGGTGCAAAGCTCCTCCCAATAGTCCACCTCTTCAAAGGGCATCTGCTCCACCGGCGCGCCGGTGATGATCAGCCCGTCGAAATTGCGGTGCTTTACATCGTCGAAGGTCTTGTAAAAGGCCAGCAGATGATCCTCGGAAACATGCTGGGATTCATGGGTCTTGGTATGGATCAGCTCCAGCTCCACCTGCAAAGGGGTATTGCCCAAAAGGCGGGAAAGCTGGGTCTCGGTCTCGATCTTTTTGGGCATGAGATTTAAAAGCAGGATCTGCAGAGGCCGCATATCCTGAGTCTGCGCCCGCGTTTCGGTCATTACGAAAATATTCTCTTTTTGAAGGGTATCCGCCGCAGGTAATCCGCTTGGAATCTTGATCGGCATATTCTCTTCTCCTTATACGTTTTTCAGAGCGTTTTCAATATCGGCAATGAGATCGTCGGCATTCTCAAGGCCCACCGACAGCCGCACCAGATCACCGGGAACACCGGCGGCGATCAGCTCCTCATCGGACATCTGCCGATGGGTAGCGGTAGCGGGATGCAGACAGCAGCTTCTGGCATCGGCAACATGGGTCTCGATGGCGGCGATGGTGAGGCCCTTCATAAACTCGGCCGCGGCGGCCTTTCCGCCCTTCACTCCGAAGCTGATGACACCGCAACCGCCGGTGCCGCCTAAATATTTCACGGCCCGCTCATGCTCGGCATCGTTCTTAAGGCCGGGGTAGCGCACCCAACCCACCTTGGGATGGTTTTCTAAATACTCGGCGATCTTTTGGGCGTTTTCGCAATGGCGCGCCATCCGCACATGAAGGCTTTCCAGCCCCAGGTTCAGAAGATAGGCGCTCTGGGGAGACTGCACGCATCCCAGATCCCGCATCAGCTGGGCAGTGGCTTTGGTAATATAAGCGCCCGCCAGCCCGAACCGCTCGGTATAAGTGACCCCGTGATAACTGTCGTCGGGGGTGCAAAGGCCGGGGAATTTATCGGGATACTTCGTCCAGTCGAATTTGCCGGAATCCACAATGCAACCGCCTACCGCGGCACCGTGCCCATCCATATACTTGGTGGTGGAATGGGTCACAATATCGGCGCCCCATTCGATGGGACGGCAGTTTACGGGAGTGGCAAAGGTATTGTCAATGATCAGGGGGACCCCATGGGCATGGGCGGCATCGGCAAACCGCTCAATATCCAGAACATTCAGGGCGGGATTGGCGATGGTCTCGCCGAAGACCGCCTTGGTATTGGGGCGGAAGGCGGCTTCCAATTCCTCATCGGAGCAATCGGGGGCAACAAAAGTAAAGTCAATGCCCATCCGCTTCATGGTCACTGCAAAAAGATTATAGGTGCCGCCGTAGATGGCAGAGCTGGCCACCACATGGTCGCCGATGGAGGCAATATTAAAGACCGCAAAGAAGGAGGCCGCCTGACCGGAGCCGGTCAGCATAGCGGCGGTACCGCCCTCCAGCTCGCAGATCTTGGCCGCAACGGTATCGCAGGTGGGATTCTGCAGGCGGGAATAGAAATAGCCGCTGGCTTCCAGGTCGAAGAGCTTGCCCATATCTTCGCTGGTGGCATATTTAAAGGTGGTGCTTTGGATAATGGGAACCTGCCGGGGCTCGCCGTTTCCGGGGGTATAGCCCCCCTGCACGCATTTGGTTTCGATTTTATGATCGTTCATCGGAAAAATTCCTCCTTCGGAGTATAGATATAAAAATTATAATACCGCAAAAAAACTTTGTCAATATTGAAAAGAAGAGGAAAGTGTGCTATTCTTTTAAAAAAGGAGGCGGTTCCGTGGAAAAATTACTGTTGCATATCTGCTGTGCGCCCTGTTCGGTGGCCTGCATCAAGCAATTGCGGGAGGAGGGGATGGAGCCCACCGGCTTTTGGTATAACCCCAATATCCATCCTTATATGGAATACCGCGCCCGTCGGGATACCCTCATTGAATATGCAAAAACCATTGATCTTGCCTTGGAGATTCAGGACGAATACGGCTTGAGAGCCTTTACAAAGGCGGTGGCGGAGCATCCCGAAAACCGCTGCGGCTATTGCTATGCCGTGCGCCTGGAGGAGACCGCCCGCTACGCCAAGGAGCATGGCTTTACCGCCATTGCCACGACCCTTACGGTCTCGCCCTATCAGAACCATCCGCTGATCTTTGAGATCGGGGAGAAGGTTGCCGCAAAATACGGTGTAAAATTTCTCCCTTATGATTTTTCGCCCCATTTTCGCGCGGGGCAGAATGAGGCGCGGGAGCTGGAGATGTATATGCAAAAATACTGCGGCTGCATCTATTCCGAGGAGGATCGCTATCAGAACAAGATCCAAAAGGATCAAAAGAGATTTGCAAAGGACCGGTAACGGTCCTTTTTCCTTAATTTTAAGAAATCTTAATGGGTTTGCCCCTATTTTCTTAAAAGGTTCTTTGCTAAAATTTGGGCAAGGAGGTAAAAAAATATGTTAGAAACCAAAGGCTTATATAAAGTTTACAAACCGAAAAAGGGGGTCCCCGTTACCGCCCTTTCCGATGTAAATATCACCTTTCCTCATAAGGGAATGGTCTTTCTGCTGGGAAAATCCGGCAGCGGAAAATCCACTCTGCTCAATGTTTTGGGAGGTCTGGATCAGTATACCGAAGGGGAGATCATTATCAAAGGCGTCTCCTCCAAATCCTTTAAGCAAAAGCATTTCGATTCCTATCGGAATACCTATGTGGGCTTCATCTTCCAGGAATATAATGTTCTGGAGGAATTCACCGTGGGCGCCAATATTGCGCTGGCTCTGCAGCTGCAGGGCAAAAAGGCCACCGATGAAGAGATCGGGCGGATTTTGGAAGAGGTGGATCTTGCAGGCTTCGGCGCCCGCCGCCCCAATGAGCTTTCGGGCGGCCAAAAGCAGCGGGTGGCCATCGCCCGCGCCCTGGTGAAAAATCCCGAAATTATTATGGCCGATGAACCCACCGGTGCCCTGGATTCCGCCACCGGTCGGCAGGTGCTGGAGACCTTGAAAAGGCTCTCCGAAAAGCATCTGGTGATCGTGGTCTCCCATGATCGGGAATTTGCCGAAAGCTATGCCGATCGGATCATCGAATTGGCCGACGGTCGGGTGATACGGGATGTGGAGCGCGTCGCCTCGGAATTACCCCCCGAAACCCCTCTGATCTATGAGGAAAACGGCATTCGGGTGCAGGCGGGCTATCAGCTGACCGAGGAGGATCGCGCAGCCATCAACGCCTACCTGGCGCAAAAGGAAGAGAGTGTAATTTTACACCGCGATTTTTCGCATGGCAATGCGGTTTTTAAGAAAACCGACCCTTCTAAGATCTCTCATAAAAACAGCGCCTCTTTTCGGCTGATCAAGTCCAAATTACCGCTGAAAAATGCCTTCAAGATCGGCGGCAGCAGCCTGAAATATAAGAAGTTCCGCCTGGTGATGACCATCCTGCTTTCCTGCGTGGCCTTCGGGCTGTTTGGGCTGTCGGATACCTTCGGCGCCTACCACCATGTGAACACCTGCACCGAGTCCATGATCGACTCGCAGATCAGCTATACCTCCATCCGAAAATCCATCCTGCGGGGCGAGGGGGAGAATGCCTATTGGAACGATTACGGCTATACCCTCACCGAGAAGGATCTTACCGCCTTTGAGCTGGAAACGGGGGTGCACCTGAAGGGGGTCTATGATCCCTTGACCGGTATGAGCTTTGAGCATCATCTCAACCCCAAGGCGGAGCTCAATAAATCGGATGTTTCCCTCTACGCCACTACTCTCAACGGCTTTGCGGGGATCACCGATGACGATCTTGCGGCCATGAACTTTCCGCTGATCGCCGGGCGGTTGCCCCAAGGAAAGAATGGCGAGATCGCCATCAGCCGTTATGTGGCGGAAAGCTTTCTGCGGGGGCAATACGGGGACGGAAACGGCTATCGCACCATCACCGAGCCCAAGGAGCTGATCGGTCTTTCGCTGACCGTTGATGAAGCAACCTATACGATCGTGGGCATTGTGGATACCAGGCTGGATCTGGAACGCTATGCTGTTCTGGGAGAGGAGCCGGAGCATCTTTCCACCGCCGAGGAATTGGTGCGCTATGCGCTGACACACGAATTTACCTATGCCTCCAATTATAGTCTGGCAAGGGTTGCCATGGTCAGCCCCGAACAGCTGGAGCAGATCATGAGCGAGGCCTTGCCTCTGCGGGAGACCTCTTCCGGCCATCTTTCGATCTATAACCAGGAGCTCTATATCCAAAGTGATATGGTGGGTAAATTAGAGGATCTTGCCCATCGGGTCACCTGGATAGACGGCAAGGCAAGAGAGCGGCTGGCGGAAAATGAGATCGTGATCTCCTCCAACCAATTAATGAACTATGAAGGCGCCTTCGGGCAGACCCCCGAAGAGGTGCTTGAAAATATGCAGGCGCTGGAAGGTTATGCTTATTTCTATGACGGAGAAAATGCCCGGGAACTGGGGCGGGATATCCGCATTGTCGGCGTTGTGGAGCTGAAGGAAAATGAAGAGGCCTTTTTCACCCTGGTGAACGATCAGCTTTATGCCGATCTGGTAAAGGGCTCCGAAGGTCCCTTTAGCCATGCGGTGGGCGGAATGCCTGCCCAAAAGGCAGAGATCCGCGAAATGGTGGCCTATTGCTATAATGAGGAGGGGGGCATCCGCTTCCCCCTGCAGAATTCGGTGACCTATGAACTGGATACGGTGCACGAGGTCCTTCAGCGGATGGCCAAGATCTTTCTTTATGTGGGGCTGGGCTTCGCCCTCTTTGCGGCGCTGATGCTCTCCAATTTCATCGCTACCAGTATCTCCTATAAAAAACAGGAGATCGGCATTCTGCGCGCCATCGGCTCCCGCAGCAGCGATGTGTTCCGCATCTTTTTCTCCGAAAGCTTTATCATTGCCATGATCAATTTTGTGCTCTCCTCTTTGGGGGTTCTGGCGGCAACGGTCCTGGTAAACTACATTTTGCGCCATAATGCGGGCATTCTGATCACTGTTCTGACCTTCAGCCCCCGTCAGGTTTTGTTGCTCTTCGGCGTCAGCCTTCTGGTGGCGGCGGTGGCCAGCTTCCTGCCGGTCCGGCGGATCGCCAAAAAGCGTCCCATCGATGCCATTCGTAACCGTTGAGGGGAGGGGTAATGATGAAAAAATGGATTAAAATTACCCTTGGGCTTCTGCTGATTTTTATTTTGCTCGGGGGAGGCTTTGCCGTTGATTATTTCGGGCTGATCCCCGAAAAAAGCTACAGCGCCTCTCATTTCGGCATCCAAACCCTGAAAAGCACCGTGGATTTCAACGGCAACGGCATTGACGACTATTCCGATTTTGTGGCGGGAGCGCGGCTGGATGCTCAAAACCGCCCTAAATACGACGGTTCTTATTTCAGCGGCGGCTATCCGCCCGAGGAGATCGGTGTTTGCACCGATGTGGTATGGCGCGCCTTCCGTCAGGCAGGCTATAGTCTGAAAGAGATGGTGGATGCGGATATCGCCGCCCGCCCCGAGGCCTATCCTCATATTACCGATGCCGATCCCAATATTGATTTTCGGCGGGTGACCAATCTGCGGATCTTTTTTGAAAAATACGGCATCGTTCTCTCAACCGATAAAGAGGAGATCGCCGATTGGCAGCCGGGAGACATTGTGGTATTTGCCAATGATAAGCATATCGGCGTTGTTTCCGATAAGCGAAATAAGGAGGGGCAGCCTTATATCCTGCATAACGGCGGGCAATATCAGCGGGAGGAGAACTATCTGCCCGATGCGAAGGTGACGGCACGCTTTCGCTTTGATGCCTCCCGCCTGGCGGAGGAGCAGCTGCTCCCCTGGGAATAAAAACCAATAACGGAGAAGCACCGGAAAATTTCGGTGCTTCTCTTTTTATATTGACAAACTAATTTTATTTATATATAATACAATTGGATTTTTGCGAATTGTGTGAAAATCATGATATTTTAAAAAAGAGGCGACGATTGATGAAATCTGAGATCAACCATAATAAAAACCGTTGGAAGGAAAAGGCGCTGCTGATCGGTCTTTTTGACTTGATTTTGCTGGGCGGGTCTTATTTTTTCGCATTGCTGATGCGATTTGATTTTTCCTTTACCGAGATCCCCGATGAGTGTATCAACGGATATATCCGGCTGGTTCCGTTGTTTGCGGTGGCCACTTTGGCGGTCTTTTTCTTCTGTCGGCTGTATCATAGCATCTGGCGGTTGATCAGTATGACCGAGCTGATGGCGGTGATCAAGGCTTATGTGATCCTGCTCCCCATCTATGGGCTGATCATCTGGCTGGCCAAGCCGCCGGTAATGCCTTATTCCTTCTATGTGATGGGCTATGTTCTGAGCTTCTGCCTGACCATGGGATTGCGGGTCTCCTTCCGCGTGCTCCGCAATTGGATCACCGGCTGGACCTCCAGCGATGAAAACCGCTATATGATCATCGGCGCAGGCGCGGCCGGTCAGATGCTGATCCGCGAGCTGCAGAATTCCGATCAGTTTACCGCCGATTCCAAGGTCTGCTGTGTGATCGATGATAACCCCAATAAGAAGGGGCGCGTCATCGAGGGTGTGGACATTGTGGGCAACCGTACCAACATTGAAGAGATGGCCAAAAAATATGAGATCACTCATATTGTCTATGCCATTCCCAGTCTGGATCTGCAGGAGCGTACGGCCATTCTGGAGATCTGTAAGCATACCGGCTGTAAGCTCCAGACCATTCCCGGAATGTATCAGCTGGTCAGCGGGGAGACCAAGGTCAGCAAGCTGCGGGATGTGGATATCATCGATCTTCTGGGCCGCGATCCCGTGCGGGTCAATAATGATGAGATCTTAGAGGATATTGCCGGCAAGGTCGTTTTGGTGACCGGCGGCGGCGGATCCATCGGCAGTGAGCTTTGCCGCCAGATCGCCCGCGCCATTCCCAAGATGCTGATCATCTTTGATATTTATGAAAACAATGCTTATGCCATTCAGCAGGAGCTTAAGCGCAACTACCCCCATTTGAATTTAGAGGTTCTCATCGGCTCGGTGCGGAATACCGAGCGTATGGATACGGTGATGAATACCTACCGTCCCGATATCGTGTTCCATGCGGCGGCCCATAAGCATGTGCCCCTGATGGAAGACAGCCCCAATGAAGCCATTAAGAACAATGTGCTGGGCACCTATAAGACTGCAGTTGCCGCCGCGAAATACGGCGTGAAAAAGTTTGTGTTGATCTCCACCGATAAGGCGGTGAACCCCACCAATATCATGGGCGCTTCCAAGCGTCTTTGCGAGATGGTGGTGCAGATGATGGAGCGCAAGAGCCCCGATACCAGCTTTGTGGCGGTGCGGTTCGGTAATGTGCTGGGAAGCAACGGCAGTGTATTGCCCCTCTTCCGTAAGCAGATCGCCGAGGGCGGCCCCGTTACGGTGACCGATAAGCGGATCATCCGCTATTTTATGACCATCCCCGAGGCGGTGTCCCTGGTGTTGCAGGCCTCCTTCTATGCCAAGGGCGGCGAGATCTTTGTGTTGGATATGGGCGATCCGGTGAAGATCGACGATATGGCCCGCAACCTGATCCGTCTCTCCGGCTTTACCCCCGATGTGGATATCAAGATCGTTTATACCGGTCTGCGTCCCGGCGAGAAGCTCTATGAAGAGATGCTGATGAACGAAGAGGGTCTGGAGACCACCGAGAACCAGCTGATCCATATCGGCAAGCCCATTGATATGGACGATGAGTGGTTTAAGGAAAAATTGGCGGAGCTGGATGCCGCCAGCCGCAGCGAAAGCAGGCGGATCAAGGAATTGGTTGCGGAGATCGTTCCCACCTATCAATACAAAAAACGGAAGTTTGCAACTCAGGAATTCAGTAAAATAGGAGTTTAAGCAATGATGAATATTCCCTTTTCTCCTCCGGACATCTCGGAGGCAGAGATCCAAGAAGTGGTAGAGGCTCTTCGGTCCGGTTGGATCACCACCGGCCCCAAGACCAAAGAATTGGAGAAGCAGGTGGCGGAATTCTGCGGCACTGCCCGCGCGGTCTGCCTGAATTCCCAACCCGCTTGCGCGGAGATGGCGCTGCATCTGCTGGGGGTGGGCCCCGGCGATGAGGTCATTGTTCCCGCCTATACCTATACCGCTTCTGCTTCGGTGGTCTGCCATGTGGGGGCCACTGTGGTGTTGGTAGACTGCCAAAAGGATTCTTATGAGATGGATTATGATCAGGTGGAGGCGGCCATCACTGCCAAGACCAAGGCGATCATTCCGGTGGATCTGGGCGGTGTGCCCTGCGATTATGAGCGGCTGTATGCCATCGCGGAGAAAAAGAAAGCACTCTTCAGCGGCAGCAGTAAGATCCAGAAGGCTCTGGGTCGCATCGCCATTATGGCCGATACTGCCCATGCCTTCGGTGCCTCCTGCGGGGAGAAGCCTGTGGGGTGTGTGGCTGATTTCTCCTCCTTCTCCTTCCATGCGGTGAAGAATTTCACCACCGCGGAGGGCGGCGCTTTGACCTGGAATCCCATTCCCGGTGTCAGCGACGAGGAGATCTATAAGCAGGTTCAGCTGTTTTCTCTCCACGGGCAGTCCAAGGATGCCCTCGCCAAAACCAAGCTGGGCGCCTGGGAATATGATATTGTCGGCCCTTGGTATAAATGCAATATGACCGATGTGGCGGCGGCTATCGGCCTGGCGCAGATGAAGCGCTATCCTGCTATGCTGGCGCGGCGCAAGGAGATCATCGAGCGCTTCGACAGCGCCTTTCACCCCTTAGAGGTAGAGACCCTGCGGCATTATACCGATACCTATCAGTCCTCCGGTCATCTTTATCTCACCCGTGTGCCCGGGATCACTCCTGAGCAGCGCAATGAGATCATCATTAAGATGGCGGAGCAGGGGATCGCCTGCAATGTCCATTATAAGCCTCTGCCGATGCATACCGCTTATAAGAATATGGGCTTTGATATCAAGGATTACCCCAACGCGTATGCCCATTTTGCCAATGAGATCACCCTGCCCCTTCATACCTGCCTGAAGGATGAAGAGGTGGATTATATCATCGAGACCTATACCAATATTCTGAAAGAGTATCTGAAATGATTTTGAAAAAATGGGAAGACCTTCCCCAAGAATTGAAAACCGAAGCAGTGCGCCCCTATTATGAGGCGCTTTGCTGTAAAAAGGGCAGTCTTTTGGCCAAGCGGGTGTTTGATGTGGCGGTGTCGTTGGTGATGCTGCTGTTGCTGTCGCCTGTTTTTCTGGTGCTGGCCATCGCCATCAAGCTGGATTCCAAAGGCCCCGTCTTTTACCGCCAGGTGCGGGTAACGCAATACGGGAAGGAATTTCGCATCTTTAAGTTTCGTACCATGGTGCAGAATGCCGATCGTATGGGCGCTCAGGTAACGGTGAATAACGATTCCCGCGTTACCCGTGTGGGTAAGCTGATCCGCGCCTGCCGCCTGGATGAGATCTGCCAGCTGATCGATGTGCTGCGGGGAACTATGACCTTTGTGGGAACCCGCCCCGAGGTACCCAAATATGTGGCGGCCTATACCCCCGAGATGATGGCCACCCTGCTGCTGCCCGCCGGCGTGACCAGCGAGGCCAGCATCCTCTATAAGGACGAGAGCGAGCTGTTGGATCAGGCCGAGGATGTGGATAAGACCTATATCGAAACGGTTCTGCCCGGTAAGATGCGCTATAATCTTTACGCTATTAAAAAATTCAGCTTCTGGTTTGATATCCGTACCATGTTCCGTACCGTTTTCGCGGTATTGGGCAAGGATTACCCCGATGTTTTGGAGGAGGAGAAATGATCGTATCCTTTGCCATAGTGGCATACAATGAAGAAAAAACATTGCCTCGCCTGCTGGAGGATCTGAAGGCTCAGGATTATCCGCACGAAAAGATCGAGGTCCTGCTGATCGACAGTATGTCGAAAGACAAAACCCGCCAAATCATGGAGGAGTTTGCGGCATCAGCCCATGATTTCAAGCAGGTCTTGGTGCTGGAGAATGCCGGCAAGACCTTGCCTCACGGCTGTAATGTGATGCTGGAGCATTATATCGGCGATGCGATTGTACGGATCGATGCTCATGCATCGATCCCCTTTGACTTTTTAACGAAGAATGTTGCAATTTTAGAAAGCGGCGAAGACATCAGCGGCGGGCAGGTGGAAAGCGTTTTGCTGGAGGATACGGCTTTTCAGCGAACCCTGCTCATCGCCGAAAACTCGGTGTTTTGCGGTGGAATCGCCGCTTTTCGTCGGCTGACGGAGCGGGCTTATGTGGATACCATGGCTTTTGCAATGTACCGCCGAACGGTTTATGATACAGTGGGACTTTACAATGAGCATCTTGCCCGTACAGAAGATAATGACATGAGTTACCGCATCGGTCAGGCAGGCTTTAAAATGTGCTTTGATCCTGCGGTGAAATCCACCCGCTATACCCGCAGTTCTTTTAAGGGCTTGATGCGGCAAAAATATCTCAACGGCTATTGGATCGGCAAGACTATGGGAGTGAATCCCCATTGCTTCTCGCTGTTTCATTTTGTACCTTTCGGGTTTGTTTTGGGCATTTTGGTAACTACCTTACTGGCAGCCTTGGGCTGGCCTCAGCTGGCGATCCTGATGTGGATCCTTTATGCCTTGGCGGCAGGTGGATTTTCGGTTCTGGAGATTGCGCGGCATCCCTTTGATGCAACCAATCTGTTGCTGCCGTTTTTATTTTTGCTGTTGCATCTGGCATACGGAAGCGGCACTTTGATCGGCTTGATCGAACTGCCCTTCTGGCTGAAAAAGATCCGTAAATAGGAGCAGAAGATGTCGTTTATTAAAAAGATTCTTCATGAATTGAATTATTTGAAGGCAGAGGATTTCGGGCAGATCTTTATCTTCTTATTCTCTTTGCCGGTGGCATTGGTCTATAAGCTTTTTTGCAAAAAGGAGATCTGGCTGGTATGCGAGGATCGCTATGAAGCAAGAGATAATGGCTTTTGCTTTTTTAAATACCTCAATGAGCAGCATCCCGAGATCGCATCTTATTATGCCATCAGCCCCAAGTCCAAGGATTATAATAAGGTAGCGGCGGTTGGAAAAACGGTGCGCTACGGAAGTCTTTGGCATTGGGTCTTATATTTTACCGCCAAGCATAATATCAGCACCCAGAAGGCCGGAAAACCCAATGGGGCGATTTGCTATGTTTTGGAGGTTTATGGGCTGATCAAAAGCAAATCGGTCTTTTTGCAGCATGGTATCACTGTAAATCGGGCAGAATGGCTGTTTTATGAAAATACTAAGATGCGGCTGTTTCTTTGCGGGGCCAAGCCGGAGTATGATTATGTGAAGGAACTTTTCGGTTATCCCGAGGGGCATTCGGCTTATACCGGTTTCTGTCGCTTTGATGATTATCATGGGGTGCAGGCCGATCCTAAGCAGGTGGTTCTGATGCCCAGCTGGCGGGAGTGGATCGCCTCTAAAAATGAGTATTCCAAAGAGTTTGAAGATACCTCGGATTTTACCAATACCGAATATTATCAAAAATATCAGGCCCTGATCAATGATCCTGCGCTCTCGGCCCTTTTGGAGGAGTATGGGCTTACTTTGTATTTCTATCCTCACCGCAATATGCAGAAATACATTCATCTTTTCAGTGCTCAAAGCGATCGGATTCAGATCGTATCCAATCAGAATGCCGATATCCGCGCGCTCTTGATGGAGTCGGCGGTGATGATCACCGATTATTCCAGCGTGGCTTTGGATTTTGCTTATATGAAAAAGCCGGTGATCTATTATCAGTTCGATGAAGAGCGGTTCCGCAAAGCCCAATATGCAGAAGGGTATTACAGTTATCGCAATGCAGGCTTGGGAACGGTTTGCGATACGCAGGAAGGCGTTGTGGCAGAGCTGCGCGCGCTTTATGAACGAGATCTTGCTATGTCGGATGCGTTCTTAAAGGCGCATCAGGCTTATTTTCCGCTGTTTGATAATAAGAATAATGAACGAACCTATGAGGCGATCCGCCGTTTACAGGAGAATAAATGAAAAAAATTGCAATTTTGGTTTATGATGTAACCTTGGTCGGCGGGGCTGAACGAGTGGCTTTGAATATGGCAGAGGCCTTGGCGGAGCATTATCAGGTGCATTTGATCAGTCTGTTTCATGAGAAAAAAGAAAATGTGCCGATGGGAAAGCCGTATTGCGCGGTCGCGCTGCGGGAGCAGACCTGCTCAATTACCAAGCGCTTTTTTTCCATTTCCAAGGATTTAAGAAACTATCTTAAAGAGCATCATATACAGGTGTTGTATTCTATTACAGCGGGTGTGGTAAGCCTTGCAGCGCATGCCGCAAGAGGCGGCTGCGCGAAAATGGTTTATTGCGAGCATTCCAATTTGGAAAACAAAACATATGGAAAAAAGCATGAATTACGGCAATATGTCGGAGCGAAGTTTTCTGATAAAGTGGTCACCCTTACAGAACGGGATCGCAAGAATTTTATGCAGGCGTATCGTCTTTCGGCGGAGCGGGTGCAGGTGATCCCCAATTGGTTTACTGCCCATAAAGAAAACGATCAACCTTATGATAGGAATACTTGCCGCATTATTTCAGCAGGGCGCCTGGAGTCGGTGAAGGGTCCCGATCTTTTGCTGGAGGTGGCCCGCCGGGTCGCGGAGAAAAGCGACCTTGATAAGAATTGGCATTGGGATGTTTATGGCGATGGCTCCATGCGGGAAGAACTTCAAGAGAAAATTGAGGAGTGGAAGCTCGGCGATTTTCTGTCCTTGAAGGGAAATGTGAATAATCTGCATGAGCTGTATCCGCAATATGCTTTTTTTGTAATGACCTCATATCATGAGGGCCTTCCGATGGTTTTATTGGAGGCGCAAGCGGCGAAACTGCCCATTATCAGCTTTGATATTGCAACAGGGCCTGCAGAGATCGTTGCGGCGGGAGAAAACGGCTTTATCATCCCGCCCTATGATTTGGATGCAATGGCAGATAAGGTCTTGGAGTTGATGAAGAATCCGGAGCTGCGGATGGCGTTTTCAAATCGATCCGGAATAGGGATTCATCGGTATGATAAAGAGTGGATCCTTGAAAAATGGATCCGCTTGACAGAGGAGCTTTCAGAATAAAAGGAGTATCCATGGCAGGGAAAAAGGAAAATAACCGAACATTTTTGGCTATTCGAAACCTGGTTTTCAGTTTTGGTTACCAAATTATCAACACAGTGGTCAATATTGTGTTACCGCCTTTGATCATTGGATATTTTGGATCGGTAATGAATGGCTTTATTACCACAGTGAAGCAGATCATCAGTTATATCCAGTTGGTGGGTGCCGGAATTTCGGATTCCACAGTGGTATCTCTCTATAAGCCCTTGGGCGAGGGAGATAAAAAGAAGATCAGCTCTATATATAACGCGGTTGGAAAAACCTTTAACCGTTCCGGTGCGATCTTTTCGCTTGCGGCGCTGCTGGTTGCATTTGTTTATCCTTTTTTCATTGAAGAAGACCTTACCTATTCTTTTGTGGTAAAGATCGTACTGATCCTCTCGATCTCCGGATTGTCGGAGTTTTTGTTCATCGGCAAATACCGAACGCTGTTGGCGGCGGATCAGCAATTATACATTGTTAATATCGCGCAGATCGTGGGCGCTCTGGGAAGCGCAGGGCTGACCATTCTGATGATCCTTTTGGGCGCGAATATGATCTGGGTGCAGTTGGCGGCCGCGGTTGCTTATGTTTTGCGGGTTTTGATCCTTTATGTTTTTATTCATAAACGGTATCGTTATCTGGATAAAAGCGCAGAGCCTGATTTTTCGGCGGTTTCCAAAAGAGGCGCGGCGACAGTCCATCAGATCGCCAGCTTGATCATTCTGGGAAGCCAAACGATTTTTATCTCCAATTTTTGCGGTTTGGCAGAGGCGAGCGTTTATTCGGTTTATAATCTGATATTTACCGGTTTGAATACCATTCTTTCTACTGTATCCTCGGCGATGCTTGCGGGAATGGGAAATCTGATGGCTATGGATGACCATGGAAAGGTCAAGCAGATCTATGGTATCTATGAATTGCTGTATTATGCTGTTACCTTTGTTTGCTATATAACTGCATTGGTCATGATAAAACCCTTCATTCAATTGTATACCATGGGGGTTTCCGATGTAGAATATATTCGCCCGGAATTAATGATTCTGTTTACCGTTATGGGGCTGATGAATTGTCTGCGTACTCCCGGTGTAACGATGATCCTTGCCAAAGGGCATTATGCCGAAACAAGAAATCGGGCGCTTCTGGAAATGGCGATCTGTATTGGTGCGCAGTTATTATTGATTCCAATGCTGGGAATGGCAGGCGCTATTCTCGGAACGATCATTGCATATCTGTATCGTACCACCGATATTATCTTTTACAGCAATAAGGTGATCCTGAAGCAGTCGCCAAAGGAAACGCTTTTGCGTGTGCTCCGTTATGGTTTGCTGATCGCAGTGATCGGAACCTTTGCTTTGAATATCAAGATGGGTATCAGCGGGTATTTCTCCTGGATCCTTTATGCGGCGGTGATCGCCCTTTGCGCGTTGGCCTTGGTTTTAGGGATCACAGTGATTTTTGACCGTAAGGTATTGATTCAGGGATGGAGTTATGTAAAAACTCTTTTGAGAAAGGAATAATCTGGAATTTGTGAAATGAAGTGGTTGATTAAAAAAGAAACAATTGAACGAATTGAATGTACGGTTCAGTCCAATCGGGTATTGCGATGCATTTTTTCCCATGTGTTTCTGTCGTTATTCTATGGCATGTTGCTTTTGCTATATGAAGTGAAATTTTCCAGAGAACTGGTTCCGGCCTTGCACCCGTTTTTTATTGTTTGGGCGCTGGTTTTAGTAACTTATGATCTTTTGATCCGTCGGTATTGGGAAAAAATTCCTTTTTATAAACTGCTGCTTTTCTTTGCTGTATCTGCCGGTGTGTCGGTGGTGTTGAATATTAACGCAGGGATCGTCGGAAACATTAAATCTTGGATCATGACAATGTTACCGCTGGCTGTTTTTTATCCGGTTTGTCTTTTGGAGGAAGAAAGCAATCGAAAGAAGGCGTTGCTGAAATCTTTTTCCGGCGTTGCAGTTCTTATGTTTCTGGCATCTGTGGCGGCATTGGTCCTCTATATGTTGCGCGTGAATGAAACAATCACCTTTTTGGGAATTGAGCATCATGTTGGCTGGCGATATTACCATGAATCAGTACCGACTTCCGGTGTGTTGCTTTATGGTTTATATACGGACACAAATCATACGGCAATCTATTCCCTTTTGTTTATTCTGTATAGCATCGTTTTGTTTGCCGAAAGTAAAAAGGGATTATTCAAAAAAACATGGCAAAATAAACTGTGTAAGATCTTTGCTGTTTGTAACATGATCGTTCAGGCACTGTACTTTCCCTTGGCAAATTCCAGGGGCGGTTGGTTGGCGTTGGGCGTTTTGTGCGCAACAATTATTTTCTTGCTGGGCCTAAACAAGAGAACCTTCTTTAAGAGTGCATTCCGGTGTTATTTCGCATCTGCGGTTGCGGCTTGTCTTTCTGTTGTACTCGTTTTAGGTGCATTGTTTTTGGTGCGTACCGGTGTATCGGAATTATCGTTGATTACATCAAAGGCTATTGCATCGTTGGAAGAATCTTTAGATCCGTCTGCTCCTGCAGACCCGATCAATCCGAATGACCCTGTTACTCCCGGGGAACCGATCGTACAAAATCCTCCCAAGACCGATGTTACAGAACACGATAGTTTTGACAAACAAACCACAACCAGTGGCGCAGGGCGAATTCCGATTTGGAAGGAAGCAATTCGGCTGTTTATACGGAAACCGGTGTTTGGCGAATGCCCGGGCAATAACGCATATTACGCAAGGCAATATCAGTTTGATGAGATGCTGGCGTACGGAAAAGCAATACACAATAGCTTTCTGGATTTATTGGTGGATTATGGTGCGGTCGGATTTCTCTTGCTGATGAGTTTCTTCTTGATCTCGGCGTGGAAATTTTTGCAGGTGATTGTTCAAAAGAATGCAAAGACAGATTGGTCCTATATCGTATTTTTTGGGATGATCATGCTGATTGCCATAGCGGCGGTCTTTTTGAGTTGCTTGTTTATCAGTACAACGGAAATGTATTATTTGCTGCTGATTCCTTTCGGATATTGCGTATCCTATTTACCTGTTAAAAAGAAAGAATGACTGCTATGGGCCATTCTCAAAATGGAAAGATTGATTTTTAGAAATGGCTTGAGGTCTTCATATGAAAGCAACCGTTCTGTGTAGTATTATGGTATAGGAGATTAAAATGTTGAAGACAGTATCGGCCAAGCGGATTTACGGCATAGATCTGCTTCGTATTATATGTATGTTGATGATTGCCTTGTTGCATGTGCAGGGGCATGGCGGATTGCTGAATTCCGCCCCTGCAGGTACAATGCGTAATCATATATTATGGCTACTGGAATGCGGATGCTATTGCGCGGTAAACTGCTATGCGTTGATCTCCGGTTATGTGGGAATACATTCTCGATTCCGGCTCTCAAACTTGGCGGCATTGTGGATGCAGGTGGCGTTCTATTCTGTTGGTATTACCTTGATTTTTCGTTTGTTTGTTCCGTCGGCAGGGGTTGCTTTTTCGGATATACTGAAAAGTTTTATGCCGGTGGTTTTTCAGAAATATTGGTTTTTTACCGCTTATATCGGAATGATGCTTTTGGCACCGTTGGTCAATACTGCATTGAAGGATCTTTCTCGAAAAAACGCCATTTGGATCCTGGGATTGCTGACCGTTTTCTTTTCTGTATTCCCCACATTCTTTTCAACAGATACGTTTTATATTCAAGGCGGGTATCACACCGTTTGGCTGCTGTACCTTTATTACTTTGGCGGGTGTATTCAGCGCTATAGTCTCTTTTCTTCGTTGAAAAAGAGGCGGACGATTTTGATCTATGTTGGTGCGGTTCTTTTTACATGGATCTTTAAAGTATTGGTCGAAAACCCGTCCACTCCGGTTCTATATGGACGGATTTCTTCATGGTTCTTTGTTTCTTACACTTCGCCCACCATCTTAATATCGGCAATCGCGCTGGTTTTATTTGCTGTGAAGTTGGAATTTCCTGCGTGGGTAAACAAAGGGATTTCTTTTATGGCCCCGTTGTCTTTCGGAGTATATTTGATTCATGACAATCCGTTGGTTCGTGAGCATGTGATCGGCAAGGTGTTTGCACCGTTTCTTCAATTACCGAGCCCCGTATTGCCCTTTGCAATTTTTGGGGCTGTTATGGCAATTTATATCATTTGCTCAATGATCGATTTTCTTCGCTCCTCTTTGTTTAAACAGTTTAAGGTAAAAGAACGACTGAAGAAGATGGAAGACAAATTATTAAAAGAATAAAAAAGAGGACTGCTGAGCAGTCCTCTTTTTTATTTACTAATCCAGGATATATACGTTGACGGCGCGGCGGCCGAAGGCATAGGCCTCTTTGCGGGTATTGACGCAGATATCGATCTTATAGCCTTTAATGGCGCCGCCGGTATCGGCGGCAACAGCCTCGCCGTAGATATAGCGGCCGTCGGGGGTCTCCACATAAACGCGGGTGCCCAAGGGGATCACCTTGGGATCCACAGCGACCACGCCCCATTGGGCGGGCAGGCCCGAAGCGGTATAGCCGCCTGCGGAGTATGCGGTGGCGGTCATGGAGATGACCTTTTTATAATTCTTGGGGGCGGTGGAGCTGGCTAAGAAGGCGCTCTTGACCTTGGTACCCACCAAAACGATCTTTTCAACGGGCTCCTTGGTAACCTCCGAGGAGATCAGCTCCCGATCGGTTTCCTCACCGTTGACATAGGTGACTTCATAAGTGTTCTTTTTCTCGCCCTTTTCGCCCTTTTGGGAGACCTTGGTCTCGCCTACATAGAGCTCATCGGTCTCCACCTTCTTGGTATCATAGTCGATGGAAACGGTTTCCACCACCCGATCACCGGTCACCCGATCCAGGGTGATCAGCATACCGCTGAAGACCTCATCGGTGGTTTCATAATTGAGGCGGTCTCTCTGGCCGCAGGCAAGGCCCGCCTTGGTCAGTGCCTTGGCGACAGTGCCTTCGGTCATCATCACTAAAACGGTTTGCCCGTCTGCCCGAACGGAAACGGGGAAGGCGCGGGTCACCGATAAGGTGACGGTTCCTTTTTCTTCGGTCAGGTCCACAACATCGCCCAGGCCAATGATCAGCTCGCTCTTCTCCAAGATGGAACTTTCGGCGGGATCGGCAGTATGGTAGGTATAAACCAGCTCTCCGTTATCGTAGACCTCAACCTTATGAATGGTAACGGTGATGACCGACATCAGCATGGTCATCATCAGACAGCAGCAGACAACGGTAGTAGGGACCCGATGGGCTCCCAGGAACCGCCCTGCCTTTAACGCATATCCTGCGATCAGCTTCGCGCCGGCGCGGCAAGCATCGGCGGTCTTGGCAAAGAAGGGAAGGACCTTCTGCCAAAGGCTCAGAAGCCTTTCTTTCAGTTTCAGCATAAAATGTTCTCCTTTTTCGTGACGAAGAAAATGGGATTTTGTTCCTCGTCCTTATTTTGGATCGTTCTATTCTAATTTATGCGGTTTTGCGGAAAAAGATTACAAAACCGTTACACAGTATAGCGTATCTCTGGCGATTTGTCAAGTTTTTTGGCGAAAAAGTTACAAAGCTGTAACCATTTTGGCAAAAAATGAAAGGGTCTCTTGGCGGAGAGACCCTTTAAATCAATACAAAATTATAAACAGCAACAAATTGGAGAACGGCGCCCATCAGCGCAAAGAGATGCCAGAGAAAATGCATATTGGGCTTTTTGATCTGATAAAACAGGGAGCCTGCGGTATAGAAGATGCCGCCGCCCAGAAGATAGATCAGCCCTGCGGGATCCATACTGCGGATCATGGGATAGGCGGCTAAAATGATGGCCCAGCCCATAAAAATATAGAGAGGGGTCGTGATCCTTTTGAACCGATCCAGGGAGATGGCGCCGAAGGTAATGCCCAGAGCGGCGATGCCCCATTGAAAGCCGAAGATGCTCCAGCCCCAGGCCCCTTGGAGGGTGATGAGGGTAACCGGCGTATAGGTGCCGGCGATCAGGAGAAAGATGGTGGCGTGATCCAGGATCCGAAAGACCTTTTTGGCGCTGCGGTTGGTCAAGGCGTGGGAGAGGGTGGAGATGGTAAAGAGAATGATCATGGCACTGCCGTAGATCACCGATGCCACCACCGCCAAGGGGTCTCCCGCCGCGCGCACGGTCATCAATATGAGAGCGACTACCCCGAAGATCCCGCCCGCCCCATGGGTCAGCGCCGAAAGGAGCTCTTCCATAGGGGAGTAATAGACGGGGGTGACCCGCTCTTTTTTATCCTTATCAAAATTCTTCATATATTATTAATTAGGAAAGATATTTAACGGTTCGTTCGATGGAGTCTTTGGCGTTTTTCCAATCCTCTTTTTCATAGCGGTAATCGAATTTCTTGCAGAACCAATCCAGATCCTCTTTTAAAGTGTCGATGTATTTTTTATTGATGGCGGTCAGAGCATCGCAAAAGGCCGCGCGCTCCTTTTTGCCCAAGGTCTTTTCTGCCATCTCCAGCAGCTTGGTGCTATGGGTCTTGCAGAAATATTGCTGCTCCCCGAAAAGGGCGCGGAATTCGCTTTCGGCAGAATAAAGATAGCAGATGTTATCGGCAACGCTGTTCATAAATCCTGCCACCCGACTGCAAAGATAGCAGCTCTTGCGGGCATCGGCATAGGCACCGCTTGCTTTTTTACTGCCGCCCTTAAAGAGCTTTTTGTCCAGCTCCTCCAGATGGGTGGAGAGCATCAGCGCCAAGGGCAGTTTATTGCCGGCGGTCAGCAACTTTTCCAGATGGCTCTTGCAGAAGCCTTTTTTATTGGTTTCCTTGCGGATATCCGGCTCCATCATGGCGGCGCCTAAGATCCGCTGGATCTCATCCTTTTCCAAAAGGTTTCTCAAGGTGCAGACAGGGCACCCGCATTTCTCGTTGAAGGCCTCTTTGATCTTAATGGAATAGATTTTTTCTGCCATGGTTTTTCCTTTCCGTCACACATTTTTGCCCTCCCTCATAGGATACAACAAATAACCACAAGGAGGGAAGACATATGTGCGGTTGCTTTAATGATCTGTTTGAAAACAATAGCTGCTGGATCGTGATCCTGGTGATCATCCTGATCCTCTGCTGCTGCAACGACTAATCGTCAAAAGTAAAAGAGGGCCCCCGAAGGCGCTTGCGCCTTCGGGATATTTTTTATTCTTCAAAAAGCTTTACCTGATGATCGGGCAGATCCTGCTGGCGCAGCAGATGCCCCACTGCAGGAATGTTTTTGGTGCGGTAATAGGAGAGGTTGGTCAGCCCCAATTCCTCAATGGTATGGACCTCCTGAAGAGCGTGCTTGCCCTTCTGGGTCATTACGGTGACCCCTTGGGTGGCCTTGGTTGTTTTGGCGGGGATCAGCGCTGAGTTGACCACCAGCGCCTTTTGATTGGAGGAGACCAATACCAGATCCTGATCCTCGGTGATCTGCACAGTGGCGGCCAGCGGGGATTTATCGCTATAGGCATTGATCAACCGCTTGCGGTTGGTAACGGTCTTATAAGAGGAGAGGGGAACCTTGGCGGCCTTGCCGTTTTCAAAGAAGAAGAGCATATCGCCGCTGTAATCGGAGGTGACGGCCATGGCCACCACCGTTTCGCCCTGCTCCATCTCTAATTTGGCCGGGAGATAATCCCCCAAAAGGCTTGCCTTGGTATCTTCAAACTCATAGCCCTTGGTCTTATAGGCATTTTGCATGGAGGTAAAGAAGATCAGCTCCGCTTTATTGGTGGACTCCACCGCCCGCCGCAGAGAATCTCCGTCTTTATACTTCTGGGCGCTGTTCATCCGCAGGGAATTAGGCTGGATCTTTTTGAAATAGCCCTCCATAGAGAGGAAATAGGTAACGGGATAATCCTCAATATGATCCTCTTCATCGATCTCCCGGATCTGATCGTCGTAGACCAGCTCGGTCTTGCGATCGGAGCCGTATTGCTTCTTTACCCGCTTGAGATCGGCGGCGATGAGCTTTTTCACCTTGGTGCGGCTGTTGAGGATGGAATCCATCTCGGCGATCTCTTTTTCCAGCGCCTCGATCTCCTCCAATTGCTTGAGGATATATTCCTTATTCAGATGGCGCAACTTGATGTTGGCCACATATTCGGCCTGCTCCTCATCAATGCCGAAGCCGATCATCAGATTGGGAACCACCTCTTCGTCCCGCTCGGTGCCGCGAACGATCTCGATGGCCTTATCGATATCCAGAAGGATCTTTTTGAGGCCCTTTAAGAGGTGCAGACGCTCCATGGCGCGGCTTTTGATATAATGACTGCGGTTGCGGATGCATTCACTGCGGAAGGCGACCCATTCCTCGATCAGCTGGCGAACGCCCAGAACCATGGGAGTGCCGCCGATCAGCACATTGAAGTTACAGCCGAAGGTATCCTCCAGCGGGGTCATCTTAAAGAGCTTGGTCATCAGCTTTTCGGGATCACTGCCCCGCTTGGTCTCGATGGAGATCCGCATACCTGTTTTGTCGGACATATCCTTGATGTCGCCCAGCTCCCGCAGCCTGCCTGCTTTATAAAGCTCGATCACCTTATCGATGATGGCCTCGACCGTTGTGGTATAGGGGATCTCGGTAATGGTGATCATATTGCCCTTGGGCTCAACGGTATATTTGGCCCGCACCCGAATGGAGCCGCGGCCGGTCTCATAGACCTCTTTGATCTGGGACTGGTTGACCAAAAGCCGTCCGCCGGTGGAAAAATCGGGGCCCGGCATAGTCTGCTCAATGGGATGATCGGGGTTTTCCATCAGGGCGATGACGGTATCACAGACCTCGCCCAGGTTAAAGGAACAGATATTGGAGGCCATACCCACCGCAATACCCTGATTGGGGGTAGTGAGGATGGTGGGGAAGGAAACCGGCAAGAGGGTAGGCTCGGTGGTGGAGTTATCGTAGTTGGGTACAAAGTTGACCGTTTCCTTATCGATATCGCCGAAGAGCTCCTTGCAGATGGGCGCCAGCTTTGCCTCGGTATAGCGGGCGGCGGCATAGGCCATATCGCGGGAATAGACCTTGCCGAAGTTGCCCTTGGACTCCACAAAAGGAAGAGGCAACGCCTCATTACCGCGGGAAAGACGCACCATGGTCTCATAAATGGCCGCATCGCCATGGGGATTGAGCCGCATGGTGGAGCCGACGATGTTGGCGCTCTTCACCAGGTCCCCGGTCATCAGCCCCATCTTATACATGGTATAAAGGAGCTTGCGGTGAGCGGGCTTTAAGCCATCGATCTCGGGAATGGCGCGGGAGAGGATCACGCTCATGGCGTAAGGCATATAGTTGGTCTCTAAGGTCTCCACCACACCGCGGAGGATGGGCTCTTTTTCAATATAGACTTTTTCGGGTTGCTTTTTCTTAGCCATAGTTCCTCCTTAAGATAAGTCTAAGTCATCCAGATAAAGATGACCGTAGGTGGCGATGTGGTCTTTTCTGCCGGCCAGATTGTCGCCCAGAAGAATATCGAAGATCCGCGCGGTCTCCTCCGCATCGGAGGGGGTCACCCGGATGAGGCGGCGGGTCTCGGGATTCATGGTGGTCTCCCACATCATATCCGGCTCATTTTCACCAAGACCCTTGCTCCGCATGATCTTGATCTTACGACCCTCTAATTTGGCGAGGATCTCTTCTTTTTCCTTTTCGGTATAGGCAAAATAGGTGCCCTTCTTGGTCTTATCGGTGATCTCATAAAGAGGAGATTCCGCGATATAGACAAACCCTTCGTCAATGAGGGTGGGGGTCAGGCGATAGAGCATGGTCAGGATCAGGGTACGGATCTGGAAGCCGTCTACATCCGCATCGGTGCAGATAATGACCTTATTCCAGCGCAGAGCGGAAAGATCGAAGCTTTGCAAGCCCTTTGCGGTCTTGCCGCTGATCTCAACCCCGCAGCCTAAAACCTTCAGAAGATCGGTGATGATCTCGCTTTTGAAGATCTTGCCGTAATCGGCCTTCAGGCAATTGAGGATCTTACCGCGGACCGGCATAATGGCCTGGAAGGAGCTGTCCCGCCCCTGCTTACAGGAGCCCAGCGCAGAGTCACCCTCCACAATATAGATCTCCCGCTTGGTCACATCCTTGGTCTGGCAATCCACAAACTTCTGGATGCGGTTGGTCATATCAATGGAGCCCGAGAGCGCCTTCTTCACATTGATGCGTTCTTTTTCGCTCTTTTCGCGGGCGCGCTTGTTCACTAAGATCTGATTGGTGATCTTTTGAGCCTCATTGGGATTTTCAATAAAGAAGATCCGCAGGTTTTGCCGCAAAAAGTCGGTGGTGCATTCTTGAATGAATTTATTGGTAATGCTCTTTTTGGTCTGGTTTTCATAAGAGGTAACGGTGGAGAAGCAGTTGGAGACCAGAACCAGGCAGTCGGCAATATCATTGAAGGTGATCTTGCTCTCGCCCTTATTATACTTGCCGTTATTCTTGAGGTAGGCGTCTACCTCCGCCACAAAGGCGGCTCTTGCGGCCTTGTCCGGCGCGCCGCCGTGCTCCAGAAAGCTGGAGTTATGATAATATTCGATCAGGTTGACCCGATTGGAGAAGGCAACGCAGCAGGAAAGCTTGACCTTATATTCGGGGCGATCCTCCCGATCGCGGCCCACCCGCTCATCCTGCCAGAAAACAGGCAGAGAAAGGGAATCCTCGCCCAGCATCTCCCGGACATAGTCCATAATGCCTTCTTTATAGCAGTATTCCTTGGTCTCAAAGCCCTTCTCCAACTCATTCTTGAAGATGAAGGTCAGCCCTGCATTGACCACCGCCTGCTTTTGCAGAATGTCCTCATAATAAGAGGCATCCACCGCAATATCGGTAAAAACCTCCCGATCGGGCTTCCAGCGGGTAACGGTACCGGTGCGCTTGCCGCTGAAGGGCTCCTCGGTCAAGCCGCCGATGTTGAAGCCCTTTTCAAAATGCAGACTGTGCTTTTTGCCGTCCCGATAGACGGTGACATCCATATACTCCGAGGAGAATTGGGTGGCGCAGGCGCCCAGACCGTTGAGACCCAGAGAGTATTCATAGTTCTGCCCCTGGTTGGTATTATATTTACCGCCGGCATATAATTCGCAATAGACCAGCTCCCAATTGAACCGCTCTTCCCGCTGGTTATAGCCCACCGGTACACCGCGGCCGAAGTCCTCCACCTCCACCGAACCGTCCTTAAAGCGGGTAACGGTGATCTTATTGCCGTGGCCCTCCCGGGCCTCATCGATGGAGTTGGAAAGAATCTCAAAAATGGCGTGCTGACAGCCGTCCAGACCGTCGGATCCGAAAATAACACCGGGGCGCAGGCGTACCTGGTCCGGCCCTTTCAGTTTGACGATACTGTCGTCGTTGTACTCATTCTTTCTTGCCATTGGGTCCTCCTACACAATATACTTAAACTCATACTGATTAATTATACTATATCTTGTGGTTTATTGTCAATAATGGACTTTTTTTAAAAAATATGATATACTATAAAAAATTCCCCGCTGAAACGCAAAAAACTCTTGCAATTCCCTGTGAATATTGGTAAAATAATAGGAAATATAAATTTTAATCAAGATAAAAAGGAGAAGGATGTATGTACGCTGAAAAAGTATTAAAAGAAGCATTGACCTTTGATGATGTGCTGTTGGTTCCCGCCAAGAGCGATGTGCTCCCCAATGCGGTGGATCTCTCTACCCGTCTGACCAATAAGATCAAGCTGAATGTGCCCCTGATGAGTGCGGCAATGGATACCGTTACCGAGAGCAAAATGGCCATTGCCATGGCGCGCGAGGGCGGCATCGGTGTTATTCATAAGAATATGACCATTGAGCAGCAGGCCGAAGAGGTTATGCGGGTGAAGCGCAGTGAAAACGGCGTTATCAATGATCCCTTCTTCCTTTCTCCCGATAACTTTGTCTATGAGGCCGATGCTTTGATGGGCAAATATAAGATCTCCGGTGTACCCATCTGCGAGAATGATGAGCTGGTGGGTATCATTACCAACCGTGATATGCGGTTTATGACCGATTTCAATGTGAAGATCTCTACGGTGATGACTCCCAAGGAGCGTCTGATCACCGCCCCTGTGGGGACTACCCTTGATCAGGCCAAAGAGATCCTGCAGAAGCATCGGGTGGAGAAGCTGCCTTTGGTGGATGAGAACGGCAAGCTGGCAGGACTCATCACCATCAAGGATATTGAGAAGAGCGTTCAATACCCCAATTCCGCAAGAGATGAGCAGGGCCGTTTGCTTTGTGCCGCCGCCATCGGCGTGACCAAGGATGTGCTGGAGCGGGCAGGTGCGCTGATCGAAGCAGGGGTAGATGCCCTGGTGCTGGACTCCGCTCATGGCCATTCCGCCAATATTTTCAAGACCTTAAAGCTTGTTAAGGAGAATTTCCCCGGTGTGCAGGTCATTGCCGGTAATATTGCCACCGCCGCCGCCGCCGAGGATCTCATTGCCGCAGGCGCTGATGCCATTAAGGTGGGTATCGGCCCCGGCTCTATTTGTACGACCCGTGTGGTCTCCGGTATCGGTGTGCCTCAGCTGACTGCTGTGATGGATGTGGCAGAGGTCTGCACCCGCCATAATATCCCCATGATCGCCGATGGCGGTATCAAGTATTCCGGTGATATTGTGAAGGCTGTTGCCGCCGGTGCCGATGTGATTATGATCGGCTCCCTTCTGGCGGGCTGTGAGGAAAGCCCCGGTGAGGAAGAGCTTTATCAGGGCCGCCGCTTCAAGACCTACCGCGGAATGGGCTCTATGGCTGCCATGGCCAAGGGCTCTGCCGACCGCTATTTCCAGACCGGTACCAAGAAATTGGTTCCCGAAGGCGTGGAAGGCCGTGTACCTTTCAAGGGTGCCATGGGCGATACCGTATTCCAGCTGATGGGCGGCTTGCGCTCCGGTATGGGCTATTGCGGAACCGCAACCATCGCCGAGCTGAAGAAAAACGGCAAGTTTGTGAAGATCACCGGTGCGGGTCTTCGGGAGAGCCATCCTCATGATATTCATATCACCAAAGAGGCTCCCAACTATACCTCCGACGAAAAATAAGGATGTTGAATGAAGATGAAAGATCTTGCTTTGATCGACCATCTGGCAAGCCTTTCCCGCCTTTCCTTTGAGGGCGCGGAAAAGGAGCGGATGGCCAAGGATATGGAAAGCATTATGAAACTGATGGATACCATCACCGAGGTGGAGATCTCGGAGGAAGAGTATCCCCTCACCGCCGAGGGCGGGATGGAGCTGTTGCGGGAAGATGAAGTACAGCCCTCCATGCCCGTGGAAGACGCTCTGGCCAATGCCAAGGGTAAGCTCTACCACTTTATCGCGGTGCAGAAGCTGATGGATTGAGAGGTGCCGCGATGAATCTGCATTTGAAATCCATAAAAGAATTGAGAGGTCTCTTGGACGGCGGCGATATCACCGCCATGGAGCTGACCCAATATTATCTTGATCGCATCGAGAAATTGGATCCCACTATCCATGCCTATATCACTGTGAATGAAAAGGCCATGGAGCAGGCGGAGCGGGCGCAGAAAATGATCGAGGAAGGGTGCGCCAAGCCCCTGACCGGCATTGTTTTGGGTATTAAGGATAACATCTGCACCAAGGGTCTGCGCACCACCTGCGCCTCCCGTATGCTGGAGGATTTTATCCCCACCTATCATTCCACTGTTGCGGAAAAATTAGAGGCAGACGGTGCCATTTTCATCGGCAAGCTGAATATGGATGAGTTTGCCATGGGCGCTTCCACGACTACCTCTTATTTCGGCAATACCCATAACCCTTATGATACCGACTGTGTTCCCGGCGGTTCCTCCGGCGGAAGCGCCGCGGCGGTTGCCGCGGGTCTTTGCGTGGCATC
>JAZUNB010000139.1:0-4709 GCA_045603925.1 Eubacteriales bacterium | reverse complement strand
TATGACTCTACTGCTTGCAACTTTATTTCTGCACTGTATTTCTTGTTCTTGTGCGTTCTTTTTGACATAAAATAACCCCCTTAGTGTAGTCTTGAAAACTTTTTGTTTTTTCAAGTGTCTACTCTAAGGGGATTATATCAGTGGATCTTCGGCTCCACCGCTGTTTTCATTTGAAAAAGGCATCTGTTGACGATAGGTAAAAATCTTGATATAATGAAAAAAATCTTCTCCTCAGAATCTCTTGGAGAAGCGCACCGAGGGGACAAGAGAACCGTCCCTTTGTCTCCCGGTAGAGGGGCATTTTTTGCAAAGTCAAACAAAAAACACCCCATCAATTAGTTTATTTGATATAGTGGATTTGCTTTTTGGTATGATTATGGAGTGGTAAAATGATTCAAAAAAGAATGGTATTTGTATTGGCTTTCGTTTTGTATTTTATCCATCTTGGTACGACGGCCTTTGCTGTGAATAGTGAAGGATCCGTGTTGGTGGAAACAGAACCTTCGGCTGTTATAATGGATATTGAATTTTTGATCCAAAAGCCTACCAATGATCATGTTGAATGCTTCGATGTGAAGGAAGATGGGATGCTTGCGGTGGGGACAAGTGAATCGAATATTAAAACGGTTTGCGTATTCGATTCATCGGGTGCGTTTCAATATGGCTATCGGTTTGTGAGTTTCGGAAACTTTTATCTGGATTGGTCTGGAGGGCACCTTGTGCTTTGCTTGACGCGCAGTTCGTTGGCGGTAACTGTTGATTCTTCGGGTATGGTGGCTCGTGTCGATGAGATCAAGAATACAAAAAGTAATGATCGGTATTGGCGTTTTTTGCAATCGCGTACACGCACGGTGAATGAAGAAAAATATATGATGCATTCATCCAAGATCCAAAAAGTTGACGCGGCGGGCGAGAAGGAGACTTTGTATCAGGTCAGCCCGTTATATACAATCAAGCGGCTTGCCATCATATCGGCTATCTCCGCCATCGTTGTTGGCGGATTATGGCTCTGGTTTAAGTGGGTGCGTGAGATTCTTTTGGAAAACAAGGAGAATTTATCATGAAAAAGGGATATTTTGGGACAGAGGGACGGTTCTCTTGTCCCCCGGATGATGGATTGATTGTTCCTTTGGCAACTTTGCTAGCGAGGGGAGCTGCAATGGTTTCTTGAATAGGAGATAATCTATGATAAAAGGAGTATCTTTTAGAATTCCACAAACCAAAACCAATACTTTGTGGAATATCTTAAAATGCATTGATGTTAAGAATTATATTTGGCATAACATATTGAGTCAGACAGAGGTGTGGTGTGATTCAAATGAGTCAATTTTTGAAAAGCATTTAATTGAAGGTGAGGATTTTGAAAAAGCAATTCAAAAGGATCACTATGTTGTTTTTTTGAAATTACAAGCATATTTGACGGAAAATCCTTTTGTTAATATACATACATATGAGCAGTTTTCCGCAAGTGATTGTCAAATAATGGTTTTGGTATATGATTGTGAATTCGTTGAAATTTTTATCAAAGATATGCGTATCATTGAGAATGTTTATAAAAATGCTTTGGTATGCGATTATATGGATTTAAAGTATATTACTGATCAGAATGATGGTCGATCGATTATGGATTTGCGATAGAAGAAACAGGGGGACAGAGGGACGGTTCTCTTGTCCCCTTGTCCCCCTTTATATACCGTCAAGCGGCTTGCCATCATATCGGCTATCTCCGCCATCGTTGTTGGCGGATTATGGCTCTGGTTTAAGTGGGTGCGTGAGATTCTTTTGGAAAACAAGGAGAATTCATAATGAAAAAAGGGTATTTGAAACCGATCATTGATGGAATTTTATGCGCGGTCTGGCTTAAGGTTCTGCTGGATTATGCGTGCTCTGAATTCTCATTAAGATGGGTGGTTTTGGATCTTGCAGTTGGTTTGATCGCCATTTTGCTTGCGGTAATTGGGGCGAGATATCTTTTGCGCGGGCAATGCGTAAAGGCGTATTTTACGGATTCACTGCTGAGTCTTTTGGGCTTTATATTAGGGAATCTTGTGCACTTTGCTGTTTTAGTTACTCCGTCCATTCCGGCATTCTCTGTTTTCCCTGCAAGGGAACTTGGAAATGCGGATGGTCTGGCGCTGTTGTTTGTACTGTTGGTTTATTTGACCGGGTTGTTACTGCTTCGCTTGAGCGGGCTTTTAATTGTTTGGCTGAAGCATAGAAAACAAAAATAAAAGGGAGATATCGAATTCTCGATATCTCCCTTCCTTTTTATGATTTCCAAAGGCTTTGAATTCCTGCGCTTTTACAGCCCCCGTTTTATTTGAGTAATTGCGCGGCTTTTAAGATGGCCACTTGGGTCTTGCCGTCGGTAATGGTTCCGTCCAAGACCCCTTGGAGCGCCTCTTGGAACGGCATCTTCACGATCTCCAAAAATTCGTCCTCATCCAGCTCGGCTTTGCAGGGGGTCAACTCCTGACCCAGATAAAGATAGGTGATCTCGCCCAGATAAGCGGGGGAGAGCTCCATATGACCCAAGGGGGTCACCTTTTGGGGCAAAAAGCCCACTTCCTCCTGCAATTCCCGCACCACCGTTTCTTGGGGATCTTCGCCGATCTCCAGCTTTCCCGCGGGGATCTCCAGAAGATATTTATCCACTCCATAGCGGTATTGCTTTACCAGATAGATGTTTCCCTCGCTGTCCAGCGGCAGGATGCCTGCGCCGCCGTGATGGGCGATACGGTCCCGATAGGCCTCTTTGCCGTTGGGCAAGGATACCTTTCCGTGGTAAACCGTAAAGATCATTCCGTTATAAACCGATTGCTCTTCCAACTTTTTTTCGACAAAAGACATGAAAATTTCACCTCACACCTATCATTTTATTCTCCCTGTCGAAAAATGTCAAATGCTTTTTCTTTACTCTTGGCTCAAAGTATGATATGACTGAAAACAAGGAATTTCGATACCTTTTGCCAAAAAAACAAAAAAAGTAAAAGGAGCGAAAAAAATGTTGAATCAATTGTATGTGATCCGTCATCGACGCCGCATGACCCAAACCGAATTGGCCAAAGCCGCGGGGGTTGCCCGCAGTACCGTATGTAATCTGGAGAATACCGGCAGGATCCCTTCCATCGCGGTGGGGGTGCGGCTGTGCCGCGCATTGAATTGCCGTTTTGAGGAGGCTTTTCCCGTTGAAGTTTGGTAATGTAAAGATGGAAGATATCCGATATTTAAGGCAAGAATTAGAGGAATTCCGTCAATTGGCGGAGCTGCTTCCCGAAAAGGGATGCTGGCGCACTGCTGCGCTGCAGCAAAAGCTATACCGCACTGCCGAGGATCTGGCCGAGCGCCTTTGGGCGATCACCAAGCTGATCCAAGGGATGGAGGATGCGGAGCTGCGGCTGATTTTTGAACTGCGCTATTTCCGCGGCTATACCTGGGCGCAGGTGGCGGCGGCTCTGCCGGTTCGCCTGACTCCCGATGCTGTCCGTATGAAGCATGACCGCTTTATAAGAAAATATTGCCAAAAACAGAGGAATATGATATCTTGAAATAGAAACAGACCGTTTGTTGGAGGATTGGTTGTATGAAGAAGAAAATCGGAATAGCGATTGTTGCGTTCCTTCTGATCGGCGCGCTGTTTTTTCCCTATTTGAAGGCAGAATATCTCACCCGGAAATACGGTGAGCAGTTTGAGGGTCTGGAGCTTGAGACCCATATGCTGAATCCCGCCCGATACCATAAGGTGCTTTCTTATTCCGAAGAGGAGGCAGAGGTCTTTTATGTTTCGGGTACAGGGGATTTGATCACCTTTGAGAAGACCGATGGCGGCTGGCATCAAAAGGAATGGAAAACGATCTGGTCGACCAGCGGAAGTGCAGACGGCTTTTATTGGCCGTATTATCGATGATATGAAAAAAACCATTGGAATTTTAGCGATTATTGCTATATTGTTGTCTATGACCTCTTGCCGGGGCGGTATCAGCCGTAAGGAAATATCGGGCCTGGAAACCGTTATTGAACATACAGCGCCTTTTGCGGATACTACCCAAAAATTGCAGTTCACAGAGCTTCGGTTAAAAGAAGAAGACAGATATGGGCGGCGCCTTTATAAATATTCTGCTTATTTAGAAGATGGCGCATATGCATATGTATTTGAGGATTTCAGCAAAAACTTTACGGAATTTGCGGCATCCGAGGTGAACCTTTATGTTGTTATTCAAGCTCGTAAAAAAAGCTGTGTATACTCCTATGGAACAGACAGCTATGTTTTTGTACCCCATTTTTTTTCTAAAAACATTGAGCCGATTGAGGACTTGAAGGCAAAAAATGATTGGAATGAGCCGTTGAAGCTTGAAAGTGCCGAGTGTTATACAGTCGGCGATTTTCAGCCAAAAAAGGAAGTATTTGAGCAAAAAGAAAAGATTTCCGTTATGCTGGAGCAATATCTTTCGAGAGAATTTTTGGATTGCTATGTGGATATTCTGTACCCCCGAAGTGATCGCCCTGTTTACATTGTGCGAGAGATTTTGGGGGATGGAGACGGTCGGGTGCAGAAGCATATATTGGGCGCCACCTATCTCTTTAACGCAGATCAAGAGGGGGCGGTTACTCGCTGTGTGAAATTATCCGAAACTCCCTCCGCCTGGAATGAGGAGATCAAGGCCTTTCGGAATGCCATGAAATAACAGACAGGCGCGTGCATTTTGCAC
>JAZUNB010000138.1:0-2660 GCA_045603925.1 Eubacteriales bacterium | reverse complement strand
GTCAGTACACCGTCGCCCCATTTTTCCGCTTCCAGCGCGGCGGTATCGGCGGTGGTACGCAGATAGTATCGGTATTTTGCCATGGAATTATCGACGGTCGCCTTCTCGGCGGCATCGGCATAAAAGCGCTCCACACCGTTCAGCAGATCGATGCAATCCTGCACCACATTAGCGGCGGTGGGATAGCGGCCTGCGCCCTGGCCGTAATAACTCATTTTGCCGGTGAAGGCGGTATCATAGGTAATGAGATTAAAGTTGGTAGGCACCGATGCGGTCAGCGCGCCCTCGGGCAGCAAGGTGGGCTGCACGAATGCGGCGATCTTTCCGTCTTTTCGGAAGGCTCTTGCCAGCAATTTACAGGTAAGATTGCGGCTTTTGAAGTTCCAGACATCATCATCGGTGATATTGCGGATACCGAACACATCGATCTCTTCTTTATTTAAAGAAGCATCAAAGGCAATATTGGCGGAAAGGAGCAGTTTATGCATCACATCCAGCCCGTCGATATCCGCCGAAGGATCGGCCTCGGCATAGCCCAGAGCCTGGGCCTCGGAAAGGGCCGTCTCAAAGGAGAGGCCGTTTTTGGCCATATTGGTAAGGATATAATTGGTGGTGCCGTTCATAATTCCTTCCAGCGCCACCACCGGCTCCAGACGGCGCACCCGCTCCAGAGAGGTCAGCCAGCTGATGCCGCCGCCCACTGCGGCGGTGCAACGGAAGGCAACGCCCTTCTCCTTGGCCAAAGCGATCAGCTCATCATAATAAGTGGCCACCAGATATTTATTGGCGGTCACCACATTTTTGCCGGCCTTCAGCGCCGCGGTCACAAATTCATAAGCAGGATGCAATCCGCCCATGACTTCGATCACCGTATCCACCTCAGCATCCTCAAAGAGATCCTCTGCGCGGGTCGTCCATTCCGGGATCTCCAGCGGACGGATATCCAACACATAGCGGACGGTGAGGTCCTCACGGCTTTTCGCCAATTCATATACGCCGGCACCGATGGTACCGAAACCCATCAAACCAATGATCATTTGTTAACTCCTACAATACTTTTTTACAACTTTGTCCACCAACGGTGGACAAATGGCTTTGTGATAGAAACAGAATACCACACTATCTGCCAAAAATCAAGAAAAAAGTGAGAAAAATCCACACTTTTTTAACTTTTGGCAGGTCGCACAAAAATGCCTTTGTGCAGGATCCATTATTCATACGATTTTGTTACATCCACCCATCCCTCGGCATCGGAGAGGGCATAAAGCTCTTCGGGGGTCAGCCGCACTGCGCTGCTGGAGGTGCCGCAGGCGGGATAGACGGTCTCAAACCGCTTAAGGGATTCATCCAGATATACGGGGCAGGAGACGCCGAAGGGGCAAACACCGCCCACCTCATGACCGATCAGCGCCGAAACCTTTTCGGCGGAGAGCATTTTTGCCTTCATGCCGAAGCGCTCCTTAAAGAGATGATTATCGATCTTGCGGTCGCCGGCGGCTACCACTAAAATACAGCCATCCCCCTTCTCGAAAGAAAGGGTCTTGGCAATATGAGCTCCCTCACAGCCCAAAGCCTTTGCGGCAAGAGCAACGGTGGCGGAGGATACTTCAAACCGAATGGCGCGGTCTTCAAAGCCCCGCTCCTTTAAATGGTTATAGGCAATTTCCCAAGACATACCATCTTCTCCTTAAAATAAATGGTGCGGAGTGCTTTCGCACTCCGCACGAATACGCTTTTTCCGAGACGCTACTTATGCAAGCTCTGCAAAGTACTTAATGGTACGAACCATCTGGCTGGTGTAGCTGTTCTCGTTGTCGTACCAGGATACAACCTGAACCTGATAGGTATCCTCATCAATCTTAGCAACCATGGTCTGGGTAGCATCGAAGAGAGAACCGTAGGTGATACCAACGATATCGGAGGAAACCAACTGCTCCTCGGTGTAACCGAAGGAAGCGGAAGAAGCAGCCTTCATAGCAGCGTTGATGCCTTCCTTGGTGATGTCCTTACCCTTCACAACAGCAACCAGCAGGGTGGTGGAGCCGGTGGGTACAGGTACACGCTGAGCGGAACCGATCAGCTTGCCGTTCAGCTCGGGGATCACCAGGCCGATGGCCTTAGCAGCGCCGGTGGAGTTGGGAACAATGTTCACAGCAGCAGCGCGGGCTCTTCTCAGGTCACCCTTTCTGTGGGGGCCGTCGAGAACCATCTGGTCGCCGGTATAAGCATGAACGGTGGTCATGATACCGCTCTGGATGGGAGCATAATCGTTGAGAGCCTTAGCCATGGGAGCCAGGCAGTTGGTGGTGCAGGAAGCAGCGGAAATGATGGTGTCTTCCTTAGACAGGGTGTTCTCGTTTACGCTGTAAACAACGGTGGGCAGATCATTGCCTGCGGGAGCGGAGATGACAACCTTCTTGGCGCCGGCATTGATATGAGCCATGGACTTCTCCTTGGAGCAGTAGAAGCCGGTGCACTCCAGCACAACGTCTACACCGATCTCGCCCCAGGGCAGAACGGCAGCGTTCTTCTCAGCATAGATCTTGATGGTCTTGCCGTCTACAGTGATCTCGCCTTCGCCGGCAACCACTTCGTGACCATCATAGCGACCCTGAGCAGAGTCATACTTCAGCAGATGAGCCAGCATCTTTGCATCGGTC
>JAZUNB010000137.1:0-2261 GCA_045603925.1 Eubacteriales bacterium | reverse complement strand
GTTATTCGCTTCGCGAGTTTTAGAGGCGAATAAAATATCACTGAAACCGTAAGGTTTCAATATCACTTTTGCTTAGCAAAAATATCACTCCGACAAAGTCGGAATATCACTATACAGATAAAAAGAAAGAGAAGACTTGTTGCAAAACAAATCTTCTCTTTTTCTGTTGTTAAGTGGCTTTGGGCTTCTGCCCGACTGCATTTTGTACTCACAAATGCGATGCTGGTTCTATCTAAATATATTATTTTATGCCAAAACAAAAACTTCGCTAACGACATTACGCTTTCCGCGTATGGGGGTCTTCTTCATATCCGCCTTTGGAGGATCCTTCATAATGAAAACCGTTTTATTCGGCTTTGCCGCGTTTTGGGGCAAGTATCGTTGCCTTTATATGAAGCTTATCATGACACTTTCGCTTTGCGTAAAGTGTCTTTTTATTGCCCGCCGTACCAATTCAATTGGTACAAAACTGTCAATTCAATTGGGCATCCAAGCCCTCCGTACCAATTCATTTGGTACAAACTGTCAATTCAATTGGGCATCAAGCCCTCCGTACCAATTCAATTGGGTTTTGTGGCGCGAAGCATAAAAACCGCCCGCAAGGTGGGCGTTTTTTCCACTTCTTTTTAAAATTTGATCTTGCCCAAACAAGGCGGGTCAAAAAGGATGAAGATCGCCATTTCTTTAGGCGAAGGCGTATGTCGCGATACGCCGAGAATAAAAAATGGCGAAGACATAAAAAGCCTCCCGATTTCTCGGGAGGCTTCTTTAGATTTGTCGGTCTTCGCCTTTTTCAGCCGTCTTACGCGTCAAGGCGGGCTTCGAAATCAGCCAGCTCTTTCTTCAGCTCTGCAGGCAGGGTATCGAACTCATCAAACTTAGAGTAGAACTCCTTGATGCCCTTGATATCCTCTTTCCACAGATCCTTATCCACAGACAGCAAGCCCTTGATGGTATCCAGATCGATATCCTTGAGGCCTTCGGTCTCGATATCCTCGGCCTTAGGCAGGTAACCGATGGCAGTCTCCACAGCGTCGGCCTTACCGGCGCAACGATCCAGGATCCACATCAGAACACGCATATTATCGCCGAATCCGGGCCAGATGAAGTTGCCTTCATCATCGGTACGGAACCAGTTTACATTGAAGATCTTGGGAGCATGGGGGATCTTTTTACCCATCTCGATCCAGTGAGCGAAATAGTCGCCCATATTATAGGCGCAGAAGGGCAGCATGGCCATAGGATCACGGCGGACACCCCCCACAGCGCCGGCGGCGGCAGCGGTGGTCTCGGAGGCCATGATGGAGCCTACAAAGACGCCGTGGTTCCAGTCGAAGGACTGATATACCAGGGGAGCGGTCTTGGCGCGGCGGCCACCGAAGACGATGGCGTCGATGGGCACACCGTTGGGGTTATTAAACTCTTTGGAAATGCAGGGGCAGTTCTCAGCGGGAGCAGTGAAGCGGCTGTTGGGATGAGCGGCGCAGGTGCTCTTATCGGCTTTATTGAACTTTGCGGGATCCCAGGGATCGCCCTTCCAGTCGATGGCGTTTTCGGGCAGATCCTTATTGAGGCCTTCCCACCAAACGGTATTATCGGCAGTATGGCAAACATTGGTGAAGATGGTATCCTTCATGGTGGAAGCCAGCGCGTTGGGGTTGGACTTCTCATTGGTACCGGGGGCCACGCCGAAGAAACCGTTTTCGGGGTTCATGGCATAGAGGCGACCGTCGGGACCGATGCGCAGCCAGGAGATATCATCGCCCACGCACCATACCTTATAGCCCTTAGAAGCATAATACTCGGGGGGGATCAGCATGGCCAGGTTGGTCTTACCGCAAGCGGAGGGGAACGCGGCGCAGATATAGCGCACCTCGCCTTCGGGGTTCTCCACACCCAGGATCAGCATATGCTCTGCCATCCAGCCCTCATTCTTACCGAGGTAGGAAGCAATACGCAGAGCGAAGCACTTTTTACCCAAGAGAACGTTACCGCCGTAACCGGAGTTAACGGACATAATGGTATTATCCTCGGGGAAATGCATGATATATTTCTTGGAAGCGTCCATCTGGGCTCTGGAATGGAGGCCCTTTACGAACTCACCGTCACCCAGGGACTCCAGCACCTTGGCGCCGATACGGGTCATGATGTGCATATTCAGCACAACATAGATGCTATCGGTCAGCTCGATGCCGATCTTGGAGAAGGGGGAGCCCACAACGCCCATGCTATAGGGGATGACATACATGGTCTTGCCCTTC
>JAZUNB010000136.1:0-9041 GCA_045603925.1 Eubacteriales bacterium | reverse complement strand
CTATGAGCAGAAAAAAGAATATTTCGAGTTCGCCATTGAGAATACCTACTTCGGCCTGCAGATGTTTGAGTGGCGGTTCTTGACCGGTGCCAACTTCGATGCAATGCGGAAGGAAGGCGAAGGCTTGATCTGGGCCATCTGCGATAAGAAGCTGAACTATCGCACCGTTCATACCAAGGTTGCCAATGTAGTTGAGCAGGGTGTGAAGGACTGTATGGCATTTGCTCAATAATTGTTTTAAAACTCTTTCGTTAAAAAAACGGCGTACTTCGGTACGCCGTTTTTGTGTTACGAAAAAGTTTCGATTGAGTTGATTTATATTGGAATTCTATGAAAACTGTTGTATGACAAGAATATAAACATTAAAAGGAGGCGATTTTATGAAGAAATTTTGTCGCTTATTGGCAATGATCCTATCGCTGTTGATGTTGGTTTCCATGTTTACTGCCTGCAAACAAGCAGACGAGGACGACTGGGAGCTTCTGGGGGAGGATAAGGAGACCTCTTTCGAAACAGATGATCCCGAATCGGAAAGCGGCTCCGCGGTAGATCCCGAAGACAACGAGGAGGGAAAAGGCGGCGCAGCCGATCCCGAAAAAGATGAGAAGGATCCCGAAGAAAAGCCCGATGCGCCTAAGGAAGAGGCGCCTGCTCCCGATAATTTCGAAGAGGTCGTGGAGCAATACGATGAGACCAAGAAGTATGAGGTAGCCCATAACCCTCTGCTGGCCGAGGCGAAAAAGCCCAATACCGGCGTGGTTCCTTCTTTTGATATCGATACCACCGGCTTTGTTAAGAATAATGTAAAGCTTGCAGATCTCAAGGGTAAGACTCTCACCCTGCTGACTCCCCTTACATACGGTGCTTGGCATTATGAAAATGAAAAGGGTGAGGTAGTGGATGAGTTCAAATGGTATGAAGCATTGAAGGGTCAATATGGCCTCAATGTGAAGTATATCGTTTCCCGCTATACCGAGTCCATTAACCAGGCGCTGACCTATATGAATGCCGGTAAGGCCCTGGATGTGATCCCCACCCATATCGGTGGCTTCCCGCAGTTCTTGAATATTTCCCAGCCTCTGGATCCCTATATCAATTCCCAGAATCTGGGCAATTCCCCCGGTGTGGACCTGATGACCCTGGAGGAGACCAAGTATGCAGGCGGTTATCGCTGCATCTCTCCCATTGGCTGTGTGGATGTTCTTTGGTATAATCAGTCCCAGGTGGAGGAGTTCGGCCTCAAGGATCCTCATACCCTTTGGGAGCAGGATCAATGGGATTGGAATGCATGGCGTGATTTTCTTGTCAGCATCCCTGCCAATACCTCCGACGGTAAGCAGCTGGCTCCCATGTATGTGGCCGTTAACCGCTGGTGGTTCTATTGGCCCATGACCAACGGTATTCATACCATCAAGATCGATACTGAGAGCAAGACCCCCAATCTCATCAATAACTGGATGGATGAGCGTACTATTGAGGCAATGGTCTATGCCACCGATGTAATTAAAAGTTTGTCTGGCCCCACTAAGCATAAGGACTATATGTATCAGGACGGTACCTGCCTGATGGCCAGCTCCGCTGACCTGATGGAAGGGGATTATGACCAGTACGAGTACGCCCGTACCCATAAATATAATTGGGTTCCCTTCCCCAAGGCACCCAATGCAAACGGGCGGTATGTTGCCTTCAATATCGGCTATACCATGATGCTTCCCAAAAAGATGAAGACCCAATCCAATGCCCCCTATGCGGTGAAGTTTATGGAGCTTTGGGCCACCCGTCTGACCGAGGCAATGTTTGACTATCTGACCATCAAGGATTTCACCGGCTGGTCTTATGCCCGGAAGAAGCAGTATTTCGAATTCGCCATCGAGAACACCTATTTCGGTCTGCAGATGAGCGAGTGGCGGTTCCTGACCGGCGCCAATTTCGATGCTATGCGGAAGGAAGAGGTGGGCCTGATCTTTGCTATCACCAATAAAGCAGTCAACTATAAGACCACTCATATTAAGGTGGAAAATGTGGTGCAAAAAGCAGTAGAGGAAAGCCTCGCTTTTGCTCAATAATTTTAAAGCGGTTCGCGAAAGCGAACCGCTTTTTGCATTTTACAACTATTGGTTGTGAAAAATTACTACTTTCAGTTGCTTTTCTTTTAAAATAATAGTATGATATAATAGAATAGAACCATTATGGGGAGGAACCGCTGTGGCATTAGGAAAGATCATCGGCCAATTGAGGCGTAGGGATAATTTGTCTCAAGAGCAGTTCGCTGAGCTGTTTGAGGTCTCTCAGCAGTCCGTGCAGAAATGGGAGACCGGTGTTACCGTCCCCAATCTGGAAAAGCTGGTGAAGATCGCCCGCTATTTCGATATTTCGCTGGATACTCTGGTACTCAGCGAGGAAAGTGAATTTTCCGCCATCCGGCGGTATCAGCCTCCCAATTCCCCCAGAATTACCGTGCGGTATTCCTGGGAGATCTATTGCGGCTTTATGAAATGGGAGTATCAGCAATCCATGGAGGAGGGGCTGGATCTGGAGACCTATAAAGAGGCCTTCGATGCCGTTTCCCGCCTTCCTTATGATGAGCCCAAGCGAAAGATGGCGGATGCATTGTTTGAAACCATTATGGATGCCAAGCGCCGCCCCGATTATAAGTATAGCGAGCCTGTTGCATGGGATGCGCTTCGCGCTCTGCGGGTCCCCTTTTCCAAGCCCCTTAAAAAACCGAATCGTATGAAGGATCGGATCGAGGGCGCGTGGTTGGGAAAGGCGGCGGGCCTTTTGCTGGGGCGCGGGGTCTGCGGTCTGCGGGGAGAAGAGCGGGAGACCGTTTTAAGCGCCTGCGGAAACCTTCCCCTTCATCGCTATATGTGTAGTGCTGATATGACTCCCGAGTTGAAAAAGCGCTATGGAGACCGCCTGCGAAAAGCCATCTATCCCGATACCATTGAAACCTTTCCCTATGACGGTGCCCTGAATTATCCTGTATTGGTGCAGATGATGATCAATTCCTATGGAAAAGGCTTTACCTCCGAGGATGTGGCGCGGATGTGGATGGATCATCTGCGCAAAGAGGTCTGCCACACCGCCGAGCGGGTGGCCTTCCGTAATTTCATTAATGGATATCTGCCGCCGGAGTCGGCAGTCCATAAAAATCCCTTTCGTGAGTGGGTCGGTGCCAGGAACCGCGCGGATTACTATGGTTATATCAATCCCGCGGCTCCCGGAACCGCCGCTGCGATGGTTTGGCGGGATGCTTCCGCCACCCATACCAAAAACGGTATTTACAGTGCTATGCTGCTGGCGGCGATGATCGCGGCGGCTGCGGCTACTCAGGATCCGGAAGAGATCCTGCAATACGGGATGGCGGAGATCCCCGCCACCTCCCGCCTCTATGAGCGGCTTGATGAATTGCTGACCGATTATCGTATGGGGTGTTCTCATAAGGATTTTTTAAAGAAGCTTTATGAGCGCTATAATGAATTCAACGGTCATGATTGGTGCCTTGCGGTGCCCAATACGCTGATCGTTGCCGCCGCCCTTCTTTACGGGGAGGGGGATTTCGGAAAAACCATCTGCCTTGCGGTAGGATCGGGCTTTGAGGCCATCTGTAACGGTGCCGCTATCGGCTCTCTGATGGGGATGATCTGCGGGCGCTCGGGGATCGATCCCTATTGGCTGGAGCCTATCAGCGAGACCTTTAAAATTCAACTTTTCGGCAAGGAGGAGATCTCCTTTGCCGCGTGCATAGAAACAACCATAGAGCATCTGAAAGGAGAAAAACGATGAACCGACTGTATCGGTGGACAGCCCTGCTTTTGGTGCTGTTGATGAGTATGATGATCATCAGCGGCTGTAAGAGCGGGGAAGAGGAGGATTTTTCCGCCTCGAATGATGACTGGGTGGGGGTGACCGATCCCGACGACGAGGATGAGAAGCCTCCCGAAAAGGAAGAGGATCCCAAGGGCGAGACTTCCAACAAAGAGGACCCCGATGAGGAGCCCTCCAAGGAAGAGGATCCCAAGGGCGAGACCTCGAAAGAGGAAGACCCGAAAGAGGAGAATCCCAAGGAAGAGGATCCCAAGGAGGAGACTGCCGGAAAAGATGACCCGTCTGCTATGGAAAAGGAAAACAGCGGAACTCTCATCAAATTCCTTTCCCAGAATGTAAAGCACGGCGGCAATACTTATTACGGCGAAAAGGGCGACGGTACCGGTATCAATATCTATAACCGTCTGCGCCGTTTCAAATCCTTGGTGCAGACCCAGAACCCCGATGTTATTTTCTATAACGAATGCCGCAATACCATGTTCCGCTTCTATGAAGAGGATCCCTTCTTCAATGAGACCTATTCCATGCTCTATGAATATCGCTGGGGAGATCGCCCCGATCTGGGCGGTCTGATGAGCGAGCCGGTGTTGTTTAAGAAATCCAAATATGAGCTGTTGGACAACGGCCATTTCTGGATCTCGCCCACTCCCAATCAGCCCGGCCCCGGTTATGGCGATCAGGGAATGGCGGATATCTCTATGTGGGTCAAGCTGAAGGATAAAGAGACCGGCGCGATCTTCTATTGCTATTGCGCCCATTTCGATCCCGGCAACGAAGAATGCTATATTCCAGCCATGCAGCAGTATTATGACATCTTCAATAAACTGCCGAAAGACGCTTATGCCTTTGTGGCCGGCGATTATAACTATGGTTATCGCACCGCCAACTATGAGCTGGCAGTGGATTGGGATGAGATCGTGGACCTTCGGGATGTGGCCATGAATATGAGCAAAGACGGTCTTTGCGAGCTGGGCGGTATGGCCAGCGGTCATAACTTAGCGATGGAAGCCGCTCCGGCGCCTCTGCCGCAGGTCAATACCAAAAATCCTCAGATCGATCAGATCATGATGAAGCCCAATCCCCATGTGGCGGTGGATCGCTATGGCTTCGATTATAATGTTTACGGCTATGAAGAGGAAGGGATCTCCAAGGGCCATATCTCCGACCATTTCGGTCTGGTGGCCTATGTGCGGATCGATACCAAGCCGGATTATTCCCAATACCATGTGGAGCATGATTATGGCAGTAACCCCATCCTCTTTAATGAAGATGTATTAATGACCTTTTAAGGAGTGTTGATGATGAATAAGTTTTGCAGAATTCTTGCCATGATTCTGGCAGTGCTGATGCTGGTTACCATGGCAACCGCTTGTAAGCAGAGCGACGATGATGACTGGGATACCGTTGAGAAGAACGACGGTTCCTTCGAGAACGAAGATCCCGATGATAAGGATGATCCTTCCGATGAAACCGACCCCGAGAATGAGACCGAGGGCGGCAAGAAGGATCCCGAAAAAGAGGAGAATAACTCCAAGGATCCCGAAAAAGAGGAGAATAACTCCAAGGATCCTGAAAAAGAGAATGTTCCCGATAAGGCTCCCGAGACCCAGGAAGAGGTTGTGGAGCAGTATAAGGCTGAATTCAAATATGAGGTTCAGCTGAACCCGCTGATGGCTGAGACCAAGCAGCAGAACCATGGAATAGAGCCTTCCTTTAATATCGATACTACCGGTTTTGTTAAGAATAATGTGAAGTTGGCCGATCTGAAGGGCAAGACCTTTACTCTGATCACTGCGCTGAAATACGGTTGCTGGAATTATGTCAGCGAAAAGGGCGAGCCTCTGGATGAGTTTACCTGGTTTGAAGCGGTCAAGGGGACCTATGGCATCAATGTGAAGTATATCGTTTCTCGCTATACCGAGTCTATTAATCAGGCGCTGACCTATATGAACGCCGGTAAGGCTTTGGATTGCATCCCCACCCATTTCGGCGGTTTCCCCCAATTCCTGAATATCTCCCAGCCTCTGGATCCCTATATCAATATGCAGAATCTGGGCAATTCCCCCGGTGTGGATCTGATGACCCTGGAGGAGACCCGTTACGGCGGCGGTTATCGCTGTATTTCCCCCATCGGTACGGTGGATGTCCTTTGGTATAATAAGTCCCTGGTGGAGGAATTCGGTCTGCAGGATCCCCATACGCTGTTCCAGAATGATCAGTGGGATTGGAATGCATGGCAGAGCTTCCTGAAGAGCGTTCCCACCACCACTGCCGACGGTAAGCCCCTGGCTTCTCTTGATAACGGCGGCGGCCGCGCCTGGATGTTCTATCCTCTGACCAACGGTGTGGCTCCCATCGCCATCGATACTAAGAGTGACAGCCGCGCATTGATCAATAACTGGATGGATGAGCGGGTATTGCAGGCAATGGATTTCTTTACCGATACCTATAAGAGCCTGCAAAACGGCGGCGATCTCGATAAGGCACTGGCCAATGTATACAGCGACGGTACCCTGATGATGGGTAGCGTGGATAAGCTGATGTTCGATAAGAACTATTATGAATATGCCAATACCCATAAGTTCGATTGGGTGCCGTATCCCAAGTCCCCCTATGAGAGCGGCCGTTATGTGGCGGCAAACATCGGCTATACCATGATGCTGCCCCGTAAGCTGAAGAACGCTTCCAATGCGCCCTATGCCGTGAAGTTTATGGAGCTTTGGGCAACCCGCTTTACCGAAGCGATGTTTGATTACCTGAGCAACCAGAAGGCTCATAGCTTTACTTATGCCCAGAAGAAGGAATACTTCGAATTCGCCATTAAGAATACCTATTTTGCTATCGAAATGGGTCAGTGGCGTTATCTGACCGGCGCAAACTTTGAAGCGATGCGCGGTGAAAAAGAAGGTATTTATGCCGCAATGGGCAACGATAATGTGAATTATCGCACCTGGCATACCAAGGTCGCCAATATTGTGGAACAGGCGATCAAAGAAAGTATGGATTATGCAACATAAAGTTAAGAAGGTCTCGGTGTAGTTTTACACCGAGACCTCTTTTTTATTCGTGATTTTACCCAAAAACAAAAAGGTTGTTTTGGTTGTTTTTCACAAACTCGATTTTGAACCCCCATCATTTTCATAAAACACTTGCAACTTTCTTTATTATTATATATAATATTAAGCAGAAAATAGGGATAAACCCTGCTGAGATGGAGGTAACGGAATGAGAACCTTAAAAAGCCTGCTGGCAGCTGTTCTTACAGTCGTGATGATCGCGACCCTGAGCGTGTCTGCCTTTGCCGCTTACGAAGAGATCGCCTATAGCGATGTAGACGAACGCTATGGTACCACCTTGAGTGATGTGAATACCATTTATATTAAGTTCGCCGATGCGCTGGGTGTGGTCTCCGCTTTGAAAAACGATACGTTTCTGCCCGAGGTGAAGATCACCCGCGGGGAAGCGATCAAGATCGTTTATCGGATGCTGCATGATGATTATGATGAATTGAAGGATTATGGCAGCACCAACACCGATTTCGATGAAAACGGCGATTCGGGTGATATCTCCGATATCTCTTTGCTGAAGCCTTATCTGGCATGGGCCATTGATTATCAGCTGATCAATTCCCTGTATGTGCCCGATAATAAATTCCAGCCCGATACCTATATCACCGGCGAGGAGTTCATCACCTTGATCACCAAGGCAGTGGGCATCTCCACCGAAGAGGATAATGAGGAAGCCTATCAGGCTTTCCAGGATGAGGTATTGGCCGGCAGTGAGGTAGATGCCTCCAGCGAGACCGTTAACCGTGAGCAGGCGGCTGTGATCGTTGCCCGCGCCATGGTTTATGATCCCGAGGCCGGTATTTCCGAGGATACCTTCATCGAATTCAAGGATTTCGATGGGAAGCCTCTGAACAGCCTCTCTACCAAGATCTATGGCTGCGCTGTTACCGATCTTACCATCCGTGCCACCCGTCAGACTCCGCTGAACTTTGATCTGACCGAGGATGTGCTGCTGTCCAACGGTGCGCAGTTCTCTACCGACGCGGATCTTTCCTCCTGCATCGGCTATCCCATCCGTGTGGTCTATATGGATAAGAACGGATCCGGAACCTTTACCGATGAAGAGCAGGTTATTACTTACGAGATGCAGTCTCCCATTCGGGTCACCTGCTCTCTGGCGGATGCAAGCTTCTATAATCACAGATACTTCACCGCTGCCGTAGATGGCACTACTTATTCCGTTTATCCTCAGACTGTTCTGTATCTCAACGGTGATGTCTGGCCCGGCGATCCCATCTTTGATCTGAGCCAGCTGGTCAGTGAGTATCCTGCCAATGCAAACAACATCAATCCCTCCAAGCTGCAGGCTCGTCCCAATATGACCTTCACCTTCATCCAGACCGGTTCTACCTTTGTTGATCTGGTTCTGGCAGAGGAGTGGATCCCCGCAAAGGTGACCAATGTTTCCGATAACTGGATCACGATCCGCAGTTACTACGACAGCAGTCTGGTGACCTATGAGGATGAAGATCTGGTGATGAACGGCCTGGCAAATCTCCGCCCCGGCGATTATGTCAATTATTATGAGAGCAACGGTAAGTTGCATCTCAGCGCAGGCAGCATTGCCCTTCTGGATGAATATAGTGTGGATGAAAACTCCGTATTGAACGGAAAGGCCGCTGCGGATGAAAAGGCTGCTGCTTATACTCCCCATTATTACGTGAATAAGAATAACCGCCCTGTCAGCGCGATGACCGGTCAGGCTGTGGCTATTCTGGATTCCACCAGAACCACCTATCTGGCAGTAGAGGAAGTCATTGCCGAGAAGGAAGTGGCCGTTCAGATCCTGAGCGCACTGCCCAGTGCAGACGGTTTGACCTATAATGTCTATGCCGGCGATCTGAAGACCGGTGAAGTCTATGAAATGACCGTTGATACCGATCGCATCAATACGGCTGTCGGTTATATCAGACCTCTTGATTATTACACCTTTGATGTAACTGCCGGCGGCAAGGTAAATCTTTATGCCATCGATCAGCTGGAGGTTACCGCCATCGAATCGGAAGACTACTTCATTGTGGGCGGCGAAGATAAATATCTCAAGACCCGCGATTATACCGATGATAGCGAATCCCCCATTGCAGGAACCGTTACTCTGTGGCTGGACCACAATAACGGTGTCTGGGCTGCTTACGCCAACTA
>JAZUNB010000135.1:0-2825 GCA_045603925.1 Eubacteriales bacterium | reverse complement strand
CCTTCGCTGATATTGTTGCTTACCTGCCGGCTTCGATCTTGTATATTGTTTCAATGATCGTGGGTTATATCGGCTTGCGGTATATTGAGTTATCTATTTCTTCGCCCATCTGTAACGGATCCGGCGCGGTGGCTGCCCTTCTTTGTATGTCGGTTTTCGGCGTGACCTTTAATCCGGATGCAGATGGCAATGCAGTTTATCTGAATACTTGGATCATCATCGGTATTATCCTGGTAGTGGCGGGTATTATCGCTCTGGGCTTTGTAGATAATACCGAGGATAATGAGTTGCGCAGATTACGCCAAGAGAAGGCAAATCGCAAGTATGCCAAAAGCGTATTGGCGATCCTGCTTCCGGTGTTGTATTGTATCCTGGATTCCATCGGTACTTTTGTGGACACTTTGATTGCGGGCGGTTATGAAGAGCGGCTGGGCGATGAACTGCTGGCCGGCGATATTCTCAATACCGCCTATGAATTCACCTGGTTCTTTGTGGCGATCCTGTTTGCTATCTATGTGTATGGAATCAAGCGGGAGAAGATCGACACAAAATACGACGGCATCAAATTGGTCGGTGGTGTCTGCGAGACCATCGGTCAGGTCTTTTATATGATGGTGGTTGTGGACGGATATGTTCCCGGTCTGGTCATTATCTCCGCTTATTGTATGGTCTCGATGATCTGGAGCAGCCTGTTCCTGAAAGAAAAACTTTCCTGGAAGCATTATCTCTGTATTGCCGCGGTGGCAGTCGGTATTGTGATTTTGGGAATCTTTGATGTCTAAATGAAAATGCACTCCGCAAGGGTTGCCCTTGCGGAGTTCATTTTTTACTCTTTTTCAATGCTGTAATAGTGTTTGCATTCGGGGGTGACGCCGCGGTATTGCATCAGCTCGCTGACTGTTACAAATTGATAATCCTTGGCGGAAAGCTCCTTCAGCGCCAGCTCCAAGCCCTCTAAAGAGGATTGGTAGATCTCATGGAGCAGGATGATCTCGCCGTCGCCGCAACCCTTGATGATCTCATTTTTTACCGCTTGGGCGTTGCGGCTCTTCCAGTCCTCGGTGTCTACGCTCCATTTGATCATGGGCCCGTCGATGACCTTCATCACCTTGTCGTTGGCGTTGCCGTAGGGGGTGCGTACCAGGGTGGGATAAACGCCGATGGCATCGTGAATGGCTTCGGCGGCCTGGTCGATCTCTTTTTCAATGTCGGCAGTGGAGAGGAGGTTGAGATTTTTGTGCCGCATGGTGTGGCTTGCGATCTCGTTGCCCTGCTCGTAAACATATTGGAGGTCTTCTGCAAAGTTTTTAACATTGGCGCCCAATACAAAGAAGGTGGCGCGGGCGCCGTAGCGGGTCAGAAGATCCGCAAATTCGCGGGAATAACGGCCGGGACCGTCGTCAAAGGTCAGGGCGACCATGGGCTTATCGGGATCAATGACCCCTGAGCGCCGAATGGCGTTGACCGAAAGCTGCTCCTGCCCGTCGGCCCAGTAAAGATTTAAGGTGTCTTCATGGAGCTGGAAGGCGGTGATCTCATCCAAACTGCGATTGTAGGCTTTGAGCATCTGGGCGATCTTTTTGTCGCTCTCCTCGCCCAAAAGCCCGTTGAGATCCATCAGCTCGTTGGCCGCATCCAGATAATAGTAGGTCGCGCCGGCCGAAACCGTCTGGCTCTCTGTTTGGCCAATGTCGGTCAACTCATAAAATAAACGAATGCAGGTGGCATTCTCCCAAGGGGCAGTGGAATAATCCACCACCAGGCGGGGAACCATCTCCGATTCCGCTTTCTCCAGCTCGGTAAGATGCGTGTCCAATTGCGCCAGAGCATCGTCAACATATTGCTTCAGCGCGCTGTCGGTGGCTTTGTTGCCCGTCTCGGGATAGGCGGTAAAGACACATCCGCCGTCCTTCACATAAGACTCCCGCTTTTCCTTGCCGATATTCTTGTCGGTATCGGAAAAAACATAGGGCTGCTCCTTCATCAACTTTTTGGCAGGGGAGGCGCCCAGAGTAAAATAAACCCCGATGCCGATCACCAGCGCCACCGCCCCAATGGCGGCAATACACCCGATCAAACGCTTCATAGACAGATCCTTTCTTTTGATAACTTATGATCTAATTATAATGGTTATTCATCCGAGATGCAATGGAAAAATGAAAAAGAAATTTTTCTGCGCCCCAATATACATAAGTAGTTTGCATAGATGACAAAAAACCGAGCAGAGTTTTTACTCTGCTCGGTGGTGTTATTTCTTGAATACTTTTTTGCACCAGGTGCGCTTGCCGCATTGGGGGCATTTCAGATAGCGGGTGGTGCCGGCGTGCATGGCATTCAGTGCCTGCGTATAGGTGGGCACGATCTCATGGCCGCAGTTTTTGCATTTATAGGCACCCACGCTGACCTCCAACTTTAATGCGTAGAAACATGGTAATAAAAAGAAGATGCAGAGTCCGATGACGGAAACGACCTGCCAGACCCCTTCCGGCACAAAGAAATACACAGCGGCGCAGCCTCCAAGCAAACCGATGATACTGACCGCCATAATGACCCACATGGTGGTCCAGATGGTTTTGTTCTTTTGGGCGATCTCCTTCGCCAGATCGAGCATCAGCTCTTCGTTTTTTTGATTTTTGTTTTCCATACTGATTTTCTCCCCACTTAATAATTCATTTACATTGATCTGCAGGATCTCACACAATTCCAGCATAATGGACGTATCGGGCATTGCGATGCCCCGCTCCCATTTGGATACCGCCTTATCGGTGATTCCCAGCCTGTCTGCCAGCTGCAGTTGGGTAAGCCCCTGCTCTTTTCTGCAAGCG
>JAZUNB010000134.1:0-3237 GCA_045603925.1 Eubacteriales bacterium | reverse complement strand
CTTTTCGTCGCGGTCTGTTTTGACCGCGGCAGTACTCGCACAACACTTTTTTCTGCCCCTGGCAGCGGGCATTGCGCGAGTCCCAACGAGCCACGCCCGTCGGCCTCATAACACAAAAAAAGCAACCGCTATGCGATTGCTTTTTTCGAGTTGCGGGAGAAGGACTTGAACCAACGACCTTCGGGTTATGAGCCCGACGAGCTACCAACTGCTCTATCCCGCGATGTGCTTGTATATTATAGCAGGGAATATGGGATTTGTCAACCCCTAAAAATAAAGGTTTCTTTTTATTTTATTTTATGGTAAAATAAAGGCAAATATACCAAAGAAATGAGAAAAAATGATCAAGATCTATCTTCGAAAACTGAATGAAGAGGATCCCCATCAGGCGGGGGAGCGGTTGCGAAAAGAGTTCCTCGGCGCACGGCCCCTCTGCTATGGGAAGAAGGGGAAGCCTTATCTTCGGGAGGGCGGCCTCTTTTTCAACCTTTCCCATTCCGCGGGGTTTATCGGTCTTGCCATCGGCAAGCAGGAGGTGGGTCTGGATCTGGAGGAGCCGCGCCCCTTGCGGCATACGGGCTTTTGCCTGCCCGAGGAAGAGGGATTGGAGCCGCTGTTGCTTTGGGTCCTGAAGGAAAGTTATGTGAAATGGACAGGGGAGGGTCTCTCCGCCCTGCGCACCACCAAGATCACCCCCTTGGGCGGCGATCTTTATGAGGGGGAGCGCGCGGGAAAGCGCGCCGTTCTCCGCGCCTTTCGGGTAGGAGAGCTTATCGGCGCGGTAGCCTCTGCCGAGCAAGAAGAAATAGAGATCATAGAAGTATAAAACCGCCTCGCAATTGCGAGGCGGATACTTTTTACACGACTGTTTTCTTGATGATTTCTTTTGCGGAAAGGATCTTAAACTCCGTTTTCCCTTCTTTTACGGGAATCTCGCTGTAAACAAGCTCCTTATCCTTGGCGGTCTTTTCGGTGATACGGACCGTCAGCTTATTATTCTTGGCGAGGATCTCTTTATAATCGCGCAAATAAAGCTCATAAACCCCGTCGATCCCAAAAAGATCGTCGATCATCGTTTCATCACTGAAGACCTGCAGGTTAAGACCGTTAAAGGCAAATTGCAACCGCACATCAAAGCGATCCTTCATAATATCCTTCGGAAGGGTGACTTCATAATAGCCGATATCGCCGGTGGCATTCATATAGAATTCATGGGGCAGATCCCGCTTTTCGCAAGGCGCGATGCGGATCTCCGCCGCAAAGTCCTCTTCCGCAGGGGCTTCGCAATAGACCGTGCCGTTCTCTTCATAAACAGATCCGTCAAGGAAATATACTTTACCGTTAATATAGTGGAAATTCAGGGCTTTTTCATAGGGGAGTATATGGATCTCTGCATCACCAATGGTCTGAACTCCAAAATTCAGGGGCAGAACCTGCTCACCCACCTTGCAGGCGGGGGCAACACCGGGGCACTCGGCAAAATAGCAAACAGTTTTGCCGCCCTTTTCTTCCTTCACAATGGGTTGGGCTAGAATATAATCAAACTTGGTATTGCCCAGGGTGATGTTGAAGGGGTAGAAGAAAAGGCTGTCGGGCAGGATATCGATGGGCGGCAGAGAGATGGTCTCCTGCTCGGTCACCACATTCACCTGATAATCCTTAAAGGTTTCATATTTTAAGCCCTTTTCGTGGGTGCCTGCAAAGAAATAGCCGCACCCATTCTCATCCATCCGCGCGGAGCACTTCACAAAGGAAATGTCCATGGGATCGCGGGACTTCCATTTGGGGAAGAAGGCCTGCTTGGTGGGGATGGCGGGATCAAACTTCTGAATAAAGAGATGCATCAGCCGCAACCGATCGCCATGCTCCCGCACCTCGCCCCAGCGGGAGAGGGGAGCCTGAAAATCATAATCGATCATGGCATAGTCGTTATGAGCGCCTGTTGCGCGGTTTTCCTGCAAAACGCGGTGGCTTTGGTTGCGGCATCCGCTGAACATATAATAGCCCAACCAATTGACCCCTGCGGCAAACCGCCCGAAGGGAGCGGCAAAGCCATCGGTGGGGGTGATGACCGGGCGGCGGTGATGGGTCACCTGATTTCCGGGCCCGATCTCGCAGGTGGCATAGGGCATACTGTTGAAGGCATTAATATCCTCTGCAGCATGGAGAGGTTCCTCCGCCATATCGGCGCCGATCTCCACATCGATCTTGGTGGAGGCGATGGTGGCGCGGTCGTTGGGGAGGAGGGGTCCGATCTCCTTATCCCAAGGGGCATCGGGATAGGCGCCGAACATGGCCACAAAATGAGGATCCGCCAGCTCCGCCTTGATGGACCAGGCGGTCATGGTGAAATAGGGGGCCTTATAGCCGATCTCCTCCAGAAGGTTACGAAGAGTATGAAGATGGGCGGTACCCTTGCGGTATTCATTCTCCACCTGAATGCCGATCACCGTCTCTCCGTCCAGATAGGGGGCAACCTCTTGGTAAAGGCGTGTCCAATAACTGCGCACCTCCGCCAGATATGCGGGATCATCGGTGCGTCGATTTTCCATTTCCCGAATGCGGGTGGGCAGGCCGCCGTGAATGACCTCCGCATGGCAGAAGGGTCCCACCCGCAGGATGCAGGGCAGGCCGATCTCTTTGCAGGTGGCCAAAAAGGCGGCGATATCATTGTCTCCCTCGAAATCAAATTCATCCTTGATCTCTTCGTGGTAATTCCATAATACATAGGTGGAAACCGCGTTAAGGCCGCATTCCTTCATCTTCAGAAGGGCTTCCTTCCAGCGATAGCGGGGATAGCGGCAATAATGCAGTTCTCCCGCAATGATCTCAAAAGGTTCGCCGTCTTTGGTAAAATAAAGGGTATTATACCCATAACGGCTTTCCATATTGGTATAGGTAAGATGCTCACCGGTGCCTACCGGCTGAAAGCTTGCTTTGATCACAGCGTTCATCCTGTTTTCCTCCTGTTCAAAACTGCTTTCAGTATATCATATCTCATAAAAAAAGCAAGAAAAACAGATGTTTTTCTTGCTTTTTATTTATTTAGTGCCGGTGGAGCCGAAGCCGCCCTCACCCCGCGCCGTTTCATTCAAGGTATCCACCTCTTGAAAGATCCCTTGAGGGCAGGGGAGAAAGACCATCTGGGCGATCCGCTCGCCTTTTTCCAAGGTCTGGGGTTCCGCCCCTTGATTATAAAGTGCCACCAAGATCTCCCCCCGATAATCGGCATCGATG
>JAZUNB010000133.1:0-1914 GCA_045603925.1 Eubacteriales bacterium | reverse complement strand
GAGGAATTACACCGTCATATTACATTCAGAGATTTTCTCCGAAGCAACCCCGAAGCGGTTAGAAAATATAGCTTGATAAAAGAAAAAGCCGCCGAACTATTTCCAAATGATATAGACGGATACATAGAGTATAAATCACCGTGCATTAAAGAATTGTATAAAGAATGCGGTTTGAAATAAACTCCAATATGTTGAACAGATAAGAGCAGATGGATGACACCATCTGCTTTCTTGTTTTTGCATTCTGATATAAGGTCGGACGGGCGGAAAAACTTTGAACAAAATCGAACAATTTTGCAAAAAGGTTCCGCGTATCAAAAAAAGAGCCCGATTGGGCTCTTTTTTCTTTAGTGGTACCCGCAGCCCTTGTCAAATTCAGGGTTGAAGGCGTAGAAGTTTTTGCTGTCAAGGCGGTCGGTGCCTTTTTTGACAGTCTGGGCAGATGGGCTGAATGCCCATCTGCTTTGTATTTATTTGTCAAAGGCGGGATTGATGCGATAGTAATTGGTGCTGTCTAAATGCTTGCGCACCTGCGCCATGGCTTCGCCGAATCGCTGGAAATGCACGATCTCCCGTTCCCTGAGGAACTTGATGGGATCGCGAACATCGGGATCCTTGATCAAGCGCAACAGATTATCATAGGTGGTGCGCGCCTTCTGCTCGGCGCCCATATCCTCAAAGAGATCGGTAAGAGGGTCTCCCTTGGATTGGAACATGGTGGTTGAAAACGCCTGACCGCTTGCCGCCTGAGGCCAAACACCGGCGGTATGGTCGGTATAATAATCCGCAAAGCCCTGCTCCTGGATCTCCTCGGCCGAAAGCCCCTTTAGCAACTGACGAACGATGGTGGAGACGATCTCCATATGGGCCAATTCTTCCGTTCCCACATCCGTTAAAGTAGCCGCCACCTCGGGATAGGGCATGGAATACCGCTGGGAAAGATACCGCTGGGAAGCCCCCAATTCCCCGTCGGGGCCTCTGAATTGCATAAGGTGATATAGAAAAATTCGCCTCAAATGTGTCGAATTTCGTTCACCGAAGTCGTAAAAAGTATGGGTTCCCCAAAACCCCACAAATTTCGACTATGCTAATTCAGGAGGGACAAATCATGAGAGAAACATTGGAGCAAACGCTACATAATTTAAGCATCACAAGAAACTATCGCGGCTATAAATGCATTTTAATTGCGGTGGAACTGATTTTAGAAAATGAAGATCGAATGGTCAATATGGTTCAAGATCTATATGTTCCAACCGCTCAGGCTCTACACTGCAATGTGCATTCTATCGAACGCAACATCAGAACGGTCATCAATCATGTCTGGCATACGAATAAAAAACTTCTCATCAGAATGTCCGGCTATGATTTAGATGCGCCCCCCAATGTTGGGACTTTTTTGGACATTATCGTAAATCATGTGCTGCGCACCTGCAGTCTTCATTCAAAATGATAAACGCCCCCGGATGACATTCCGGGGGCGTTCCTTTTAATCCAGCAAGCCGAGGCGGTCCAAAACTACCATCAGCTCACCGCGCTCGATGGGATCTCCAACGCGGAGCATTCCCTGGTCATCTCCCTTAAAGATGCCCTTCTTTACTGCCTTTTCCGCAGAGGGGCGAACCCATTCGGGGATCTGATCCTTATCCTTAAACCGATCCAAGATGCTCACCTCCTCCAATGCGTAGTCCTTAGAATGGTAGGATCCCACCTTGTTGGGGATCCCGAGATATTCGCAGGGATCGATCACAGTCGCTCCCTGCTGCAGTTGGTAATGCAGATGTACTCCGGTCACATTGCCGGTGGCGCCCATGGTGCCGATCACCGTCTCGCGGGTCACCTTCTGGCCAACCTTCACCTTGATACTTCCCGCCTCCAAATGGCAGAAGATATGGCGCCGCCCATTGTCCTCTCCGA
>JAZUNB010000132.1:0-27209 GCA_045603925.1 Eubacteriales bacterium | reverse complement strand
GGGGTATCCAGGAAGGTGATATCCTCGCCGTTGCACTGAACCTTATAAGCACCGATATGCTGGGTAATGCCGCCTGCCTCGCCGCTGACCACATTGGCGTTGCGGATGGCATCCAGCAAAGAGGTCTTACCGTGGTCTACATGACCCATCACCACCACAACGGGGCAGCGCTTGATCAGCTCTTCAGCGGTATCCTCACGATCGTCGATCAGGCGATCCTCAATGGAGAGGATGATCTCCTTCTCCACTCTTACATCAAATTCCTCGGCGATCAGATAAGCGGTATCAAAATCGATCATCTGGGAAGCGGAGGCCAGGATGCCCATACCCATCAGCTTCTTGACCACCTGGGCCACATTGACCTTCATCCGCATGGCCAGCTCGCCCACCGAGATCTCATCGGGAACCAGGATCTTCATCTTGGCCTGCTTCCGCTGCAGCTCGATGCGCTTTAAGCGCTCGGCCTCGGTCTCCTTCTTTTTCTTCATACCGAATTGGTTCTTCTTCTGCCAATCCTTCTTCTTCTGGATCTTTTGCTTGGCGGTGGTCATATTACGGCCTTCATGGCTGCCCGCCAGATCCAAAAGATGATCGTCGTATTTCCCGAGGTTCACATCGTTGGTACGGGTGTCTACCACGCGAACGGTACGCTCATAGTTCTGCACCTGCTTGGGGCCCTTTTCCTTCTTCTTGGTGAAGGGCTGAGCATTGTCTGCCGGCTTTTTGGCGGCAGGCTGAGGAGCAGGCTTTTGAGCAGGTTTTTGAACCGGCTGGGGAGCCTTTTCAATCAGGCGGGGACCGCTCTTCTTGGGCTCTTCCTTCTTCACCGGCTGAGGCGCCTTCTCAATGAGGCGGGGGCCGCTCTTCTTGGGCTCTTCCTTCTTGGGCTCCTCTTTCTTGGGCTCGGCCTTCCCTTCAACCTTGGGCTCGACCTTCTTGGGTTCTTCCTTCTTGGGCTCTTCCTTCTTCGCCCCTTCGGGATCCGGACGGTTGGCCAGCTCAAAATAGGCATTGAAATTGGCCACCTCATTCTTCTTGGTATAATAGTTAAAGAGATAGTCCAGCTCGGGCTGGGTCAGCACCGCCATATGGGTGCGCTCTTTGGTTTCAAAACGAGTCAGCAGATCCATGATCTCCACACTCTTGGTGCCAAAATCCTTGGCAAACTCGTGAATTCTGTATTTTTGTTCCATTTAATTACCCCCTTCGATCGTTTTGGTCAGACTGCCGGAGAAGCCCCGGTCGGCAACGCCGATGATTCCCACCGGTTTGGTGCCGATGCTGACGCCGAGAGATTCTTTGGTATACGGTATATTCATCATGGGCACGCCGAATTCCTCGGCGGCCTCCCGAATGTTGCGAAGCGTGCGCGGAGCGCAGTCCTCGGCAAGCAGGATCAGATGTGTTTTATGCAGATTGGAAAGGACCATATCAAAGCCATAGGTCAGCTTTCCTGCCCTGCGGGCAAGGCCTAAGGTTGAAAGAAATTTATTCACCGCCGGTCAACTCCTTTTCCAGCGCCTCATAAACCTCCGCGGGGACCGCTCTTGCAAAGGCGCGATCCAAAGCCTTGCTCTTGCCAAGCTTTTTCACACATTCCTGCTCCTTGCAAAGATAGGCGCCCCGACCGGGAGCCCTGCCGGTCAGATCCAGCGCGATGAGGCCCTCTTTATTGGCCACCACCCGCACCAGCTCCTTCTTCGGCTTCATTTCTCTGCAGCAAAGACACATCCGCATCGGGATCTTTCGTTCTTTTGCCAAGGCTTATTCACCTACTTTGGAGAGCGGCTTGATATCGATCTTATAGCCGGTCAGTTTTGCGGCAAGGCGGGCGTTCTGGCCCTCTTTACCGATGGCGAGCGACAACTGATCGTCGCTGACCACAACCACGCAGGTCTTGCCTTCGGGATCGGCGGCAACGCTCAAAATCTTGGCGGGAGCCAGCGCGGAAGCGATATACTCCTCGGGATCCTCGCTATAGCGGATGATATCCACCTTCTCGCCCTTCAGCTCATCGCAGATCTTGGAGATCCGCATACCGCGGTTCCCGATGCAGGAGCCCACAGGATCCACATTCTCATCATTGCTCCAAACGGCGATCTTGGTACGGCTGCCGGCCTCGCGGGAGATGGCCTTCACCTCTACCGAGCCGTCAAAGATCTCGGGAACCTCCAGCTCGAAGAGCCGCTTTACCAGACCGGGATGAGTACGGGAGATCAAGATCTGGGGACCTCTTTGGGCGTTGCGCACCTCTACTACATAGATCTTCACAAAATCACCGGGCTTGAATTCCTCGCCGGGGATCTGCTCATTTTTAATCAGCATAGCCTGGCTCTTGCCGATGTCCAGGATCACATTGCCGTTGGGCTCCACCCGATTAACGGTGGTGGTGAGGATCTCGCATTCTTTACTGTTGAATTCCTGATAGAGAAGACCGCGCTCACCGTCGCGAATGCCGTGGATGATCACCTGCTTGGCGTTCTGGGCGGCAATTCTGCCGAACTCCTTGGTCTTGATCTCGATCTTGGCCTCACTGCCCAGCTTCAGCCGCTTATTAACAGTATCGTGAGCCTCCTCCAGGGAGATCTCCAATACGGGATCGGTCACGGTTTCCACCACCAGCTTCTTCTGGATCAGCTTGATCTCATTCTTCTCGCGGTTGATGACCACTTCAGCGTTATCGGCGGTGCCGTATGCTCTCTTGGCGGCGGCCAGCAGAGCGGCCTCTACCTTCTCCAGCATATAATCGGCGGGGATGCCTTTTTCCGCCTCGATCAGGTCTAATGCTTTAAAAAATTCTGCGTTTTTCATCTTTTTTCCTTTTTCCTCCTATAAGGTCAATCTTTATATTCACTGAAATCGATCCAGGGACGGATCAGGCGGCATTCCTTGACCCCAACGGTCATCTCGCCCTTCGCCGTTTCCATGGAAAATTGCCCGTCTTCATATCCGGTGAGCGTACCCACCCAATAATCACTGCCCTCAAAGGCTTTAAACAGCTTGATCTCGATCTTCTCGCCCATAAAATAAAGGAAATCCTTTTCCTTCTTCAGCGGGCGATCCAGCCCCACCGAGGAGACCTCTAAATAATAGTGCTCCTTGATGAAATCAGCCTCATCCAGCAAGGGATCCACCGCGCGGCTCATAGCCTCGCAATCGTCGATGGCGATCCCCTCTTCTTTGGTAATATATAGCCGAAGGTAAAAATCAGGCCCTTCTTTTACATATTCCACATCAAACAACTGATAGCCCAGACCTTCCGCCACCGGCGCCGCCAGCGCCTCCACTCTGGATGCAATGTTTTCTTTCAATTGCTCGCCTCCTATGCATATAATAAGGAGGTTCGCTTGGGAACGAACCTCCTTGATATTCAAGATACATATAATATATCATATATTATTTAAAAAAGCAAGCCTTTTATTCAGAAACATTTTATTGAACAACGATCATCTCATCAGTAAAGGGGATGGAGACACGATAGGGCTGTACTCCCATATCCCCGATCCGCTTGCGCTCTGCTTTGATGCAGGTATCTCCATGAAAGGTCATCACATAATGAACAGGCTGAAACACCTCTCCGCTTTCTCCACGGACACCGGGATCAATCAGATAAGTACACTTTGTTACATTCACGCTTTCTTCCCAGATCTTATCGAATTCCCCGTATTTTTCAACAATCTCATTCATTTTCTTAAACAGAATGTCATCTTCATTATAAGGACAGTGGAGATCCTCTATTAAAAAATGTGCGGTAATTAAAATATACAGCAATACCGCAACTGTAACAAAGCTGATCAATGACCATTTCAAAAATTTCATCATTGTAAAATCCCCTTTTTTCTTCATTATATCAAACTGCCAACACATCGTCAAGTTGTCCATATTCTTTTATTTATCTTTTGAAGGAGCTGACAAAACGAAAAAGAAAAGGACCTCTAAAAGAGGTCCTTTTTGAGTCTTCGCCATTTTCAGCGGTTTTACCATTCTAAAGTGATGACTTCGCCATTATAAAGCTTCTGGGCATTTTCCAGGATCTTCTCAACATTCATCTTGCTGACCCAGAACTGCCCCTTGCCGTTGACTTCGCAGAAGCACTTGAGGCCGGTAACAGGATAGAATTTCATTTCTTCCACGGTACCGTCTTTCAGGGTGAAGGTAACGGTGCAGACCTCTTGGGTCTCGGACCCCTTCTGGCCCAGATCGGTGATACTGATGGTCAGGATATGGGAATAGAAATCCGAGAAGAGCTCGCTATCCACCTTCTTATTATTGATGACCACATTATAGTTGCCCACTTCGTCCTGCTCGCCGATGGTGATGCTATAGTTCTTATCGCCGCCCACCACCTTGATGGCAGCCAGCTGATCCACCGAGCGGGTATAGATCATATTCTCGCAATAATTGAGAAGGGCATCCCCCAGAACCTCGCAGTCGGAGGCCAGAATGGAATAGATGAACTTTCCGCTTGTTTCATAGCAATACTGATAGCCGGAGGCGTTGATATCCCCCAGATAGACCTCGAAGGTCTCGCCGCCCTTTACATAGCGGTAGATATACATCGGCTCATCCAGCCCCTTTTCGGCTAAAGCCGCAGGGGAGGTATCGTCCCCCACGATCTGGGCATTGGACATAGCCACCATCATATCCGAAATATCGGTCAGAGCGGTACCCGCCAGGGAATGGCGGAAGGGCTCGATCAGAATATAGGCGGTACCCACCTCATCCTCTGCCAGCTGCTGCTGGGTAAGGGTAATGGGCTGCTCCCGACCGGAACCGCTGATATACATATCAGTCAGGTCTTCATTTTCGGTGGTGTCGGAATCGTTATACTTGATCATCTGCCCGTAATAGAACTGATAACGGGAGAGCAACACGATATCGGGCACCGCGGTAGACACCAGATAGACCGCAGGATCTCCGCCCATTCGGCAGTAATAATTGCCGGAGGCAGAGGTCTTTCCGAAGGAAAACTCATAGACCTTATCCCCATCGGTCACCTTCATGGTGCCCACCGGAGCGGCAAGGCCATAGCCCTCCAGCTGCTCGGCGGTGGGGTTTTCCACCAGCAATTTATTGGCGGTAAAGTCGGTGAGCTTTTCCAGCAGATAGGATACATTATCAAAAAGCACCGGATAGCTCTCTTTGCCCTCAATATAATAGGATTCGATGGCTTTTTTGACCAGGGTATAGGTATCAAAGCTGTTTTGGATCTCCACCCGATCTGCTTCCGAGAGATCGGCATCGATCAGCAATACCTCGTTGCCCTTTTCATCGCCGGTGGTATCCTTGGGCAACACAAAGGCCACCAATACCCAAAGGAGGATCCCCAGCACCAAAGCGGTGCCGGCCAGGATCAGCATCGGCTTCAAACGCTTTATCATAAGAATCTCCTCCGGATATAAACCACTACGCCGATCACCAGGAAGATCCCGGGAATCAATACAATGAAGATCACAGAGCCCCAGCGAATGGCCTCGGTGCTCAGGGTCATATAGGTGGAAGCGGCGGTTTTGGTGGTGCCGACCAGCTCATTCTCGGTCTCACCTACCATCATTTTATAGACCTCCAAGAGGAAGCCGCTGTTGCCGCTATAGGTCATATAAGTGGGCTGCAGCATCTCCACCGAGCCTGCCGCAAAGACATGGCTTTCGATGGCAACGTTATCCTGATAGCGGTAGCGGGTACCGATGGCGGCCAGATTAAAGGGACCTTCGGCATCGCCCTCGGTCTTTTCATAGGTATTGACCGCATCACTGCTCTTGGCATAGGATTCCTCCGACGTTGTCAGCAACGCGGAGGTCTCGGTAATATCCTGGGCATCAAAGAGCAGCTTCACCGAGCTTGCGGAGGGAACTACGCTGAGGTAGTCTGTAGTGATCTTCACACCGCTGACCTCGGCCTCGGTATAAGAGGGGATCAGATAGCGGGGGATCTCCTCGGTGGTCTGCGCATAGGCAGAGGCGGTATGGGAATCGCTTTCCAGCACCAGATCACGCTGGATCTCAAGGCCCCATTCTGCCAGCAGCCCTGCAAGGTTTGGAAGGACGGGCGCCTCGGGATTGGAGAAATAGAAGAGATCCCGCTCATAATTATAATCATTGGCCAAGAATTGCTGCAGCTTATAGATCTCCGCCTCGGAATAGTCCATAGTGGGGCCGCAGATGACCATCACTCTTGCCATCTCATCAAAGGAGGACAGCTGGCTCAAGCGCACCTCCTGCACATCGGCACCGTTATTGGCAACAAGGTTCATAAAGGAATCATAGCCGCTCTCTCCATGGCCGGTAATGAAGTAAACCATAGGGATCTCCGCCTTGGTAACATACAGCACCGCAGAGGTCAGGCACTCTTCCGTCTTATAGGTGACATTATAGTTGGAGGTATTCTGCTCAAACATATCGTTGAAGGCGATTACACGAATACGGTCTCCGTTTTGCACCACGACTGCGCCCTCTTCGATGCTGAATTCCGCACCGAAGGAGGTAAGGATCTGGGGATTGATATCGGGATCCACATATTCGATGGTGATATTCTCCGAAAGGTTTACAAACCGCTTGAAGGTCTCCTTGAACTGATCGGGGTATTCATCCTCGGCATACATCACCGTCAGCTTGATCTTCTGCTCGGGGGTCAGAGAATTGACCACCTGGCGGGTACTGTCGGAAAGGCTATAAAGATCATAAGAGGTCATATCCAGCTTCCAGGAATAGGCGTCTGCCAAGAGGGAGAAGATGACATTGATGATAATAATGACCGCCACAAATGCTACGGTCAGACCGGTAGCCACCGATCCGTATTTGAATTTACGGCTTTTAAAGAAATTATTGGTATTCTTTGCCATCAGCTCCACCTCCTCTTATCAATAATGCGGATGATCAGGAATAAGAAGACCACCGTCAAACTGATAAAATAGAAGATCGACGAAAGGTCAAACAGCCCGCTGGCCAGCTTCTCAAAACGGCTGGACACCGAGATCACATCCACAATTTTATCGGCAATGGTCACATTGATGACCGATTTTAAAATATCACAGATAGCAAAGATCAAAAGGGTAAAGAAGCCCATCATAAAGGCGATGATCTGGCTCTCGGTGATACAGGCCATCAGCATGGCGATGGCGATATAGGCGGCGCCGACCAGCAGGATGCCGATATAACAGCCCGCCAGGATCCCCATCTCCATATGGCCACCGAAATACAGGAAGCCCATAGCGAAAACGCTGGGAATCAGGCTGATCACAAACATGGAATAGGCGGCAAAAAACTTCCCCAATACCATTTTGGTAATGCTGATGGGAGCGGTGATCAAAATCTGATCAATTTTATTCTTCCGCTCTTCGGGGAAGAGCTTCATGGTCAGAATCGGAATGGTCAGGATCATAATATAACAGCTGACATAGAAATACATACTGACATCCGAGCTGTTGCTTGCCAGATTAAACAAGCTGAAGCAAGTGCCGGCGATGATGAGATACAAAAAGAGATACACATAGCCTACCGGCGATTTCAGATAGGAGCGAAGCTCCCGTTTCCAGACTGCTCTCATGCTTCGGCACCTCCTTCATTGGCGATCAGGTTCACAAAGACATCCTCCAAGGACATATCCATGGATTTCAGACCCATCAGGAACCAGCCCCGCTCAGCCAGCAGACGGAAGAGGGGCTTACGGATATCCACGCTGGGCTGGCACTCGATGAGAAAATCATTGGTGCCCTGCTCCTTGGAGCCGATCTCCTCCACATAGAGGACACCGTCCATAGCGCGGATAGCCTTGCGGATCTCGGTCTTTCCGCCGGCAATGCGCGCCACCAGCTTGCGGTTGCCTGCGGTCTTATAGGTAAGGGTCTCGGCGTTGCCGTCGGCCACCAGCTGACCCTTATTGATGACGATAATACGGTCGCAGACCGCCTGCACCTCCTGCAGAATATGGGTAGAGAGGATGACGGTATGCTTTTTCCCCAGGCGGCTGATGAGATTGCGGATCTCAATGATCTGGCGGGGATCCAGGCCAACAGTAGGCTCATCCAGAATCAGAATGGGCGGATTGCCCACCAGAGCCTGGGCGAAGCCCACACGCTGACGGTACCCTTTCGAGAGGTTTTTGATCATCCGATCATAAACATCGGTGATCTTGATCAGCTCGCAGATCTCCTGCAGATGCTCCTTGCGAGGGAACTTACAGCCCTTTAAGTCGTAAACGAAATTTAAGTATTCCCGCACCGTCATATCCATATAAAGGGGCGGCTGCTCCGGCAAAAAGCCGATGAGACGCTTGGCGGCGGTGGGATCCTCCAGAATATCGATGCCATCGATGATGGCGGTTCCGCTGTTGGCGGAAAGATAGCCGGTAAGAATATTCATGGTAGTGGATTTTCCGGCACCGTTGGGCCCCAAAAAGCCCACGATCTCTCCGGTATCCACCTTGAATGAAATATCGTTGACCGCAAACTTATCACCGTATTGCTTGACGATATTTTTTACTTCGATCATAGAAGTTCTCCTTCAACCAATGGATTTTACGATTTTATCTTAACACAGACAGCCGTAAATTGCTGTAAACAAACTGTTAATCTTTCTGCTCAATAATGGCAATGCCCAGCTCTTTGAGCTGCTCGGGGGAGACCTCGGAGGGGCAGTTGCTCATCAGCTCGGAGGCATTCTGCACCTTGGGGAAGGCCACCACATCCCGGAGGTTCTTCAGGTTCAGAAGCTGCATCACCAAGCGATCCAGGCCGATGCCCATACCGCCATGGGGAGGTGCGCCGTATTGGAACGCATCGGTCAGGAAGCCGAACTTCCGATGGGCCTCCTCGGGAGAAAGACCCAGCATATTAAACATTCTGCCCTGCAGCTGGGGATCGGTGATCCGAATGGAGCCGCTGGCCAGCTCAACGCCGTTCAAGACCAAATCATAGGCCTTGGCGCGGACATTGGCCTTATCGGTCTCCAGATAATCCAGACATTCGTCCATGGGCGAGGTGAAGGGATGGTGCATAGCCACCCAGCAATTATTATCTTCATCCCAATCAAAGAAGGGGAATTCGGTGATCCAGAGCAATTGATAACCGCTCTTCTCGATATTCAGCTTATCGGCCACCAGCAAGCGAAGAGCGCCCAGGGTATTGAGCACGATACTGTTCTTGGCATCGGCCACAAAGAGGACTACATCCCCTTCGGCGGCGCCTGCCCGCTCCAGAATGGCGGCCATCTCTTCCTCGGTCATAAACTTGCCGAAGGAACAATTGGGGCCTTCGGGCATCCAGCGGATAAAGGCCAGACCCTTGGCGCCGATGCCTCTGGCATGCTCGGTCAGCTTATCGATCTCCTTGCGGGTAAGGGTGGCGGCGCCGCCCTTGGCGGTAATGCCGCGCACGCTTCCGCCGGCGGCCACAGCGCCGCTGAAAACGGAAAATCCGCTTTCCTTCACAATATCGCTGATATCAAAAAGCTCCATACCGAAGCGGGTATCGGGCTTATCGGAGCCGAACCGCTCCATGGCCTCTTTATAGGTCAGGCGGGGCAGGGGCAGAGGCAGCTCCACATTCAGCGCCTCTTTAAACAGACGGTGCATAAAGCCCTCGCCCATGGCCAGCACATCCTCCATCTCCACAAAGGACATCTCCAGGTCGATCTGGGTGAATTCCGGCTGACGGTCGGCTCTCAGGTCCTCATCGCGGAAGCAACGGGCGATCTGCATATAGCGGTCAAAGCCTGCCACCATGGAAAGCTGCTTATAGATCTGGGGGGATTGGGGCAGGGCATAAAAGCTGCCGGGATGGATGCGGCTGGGCACCAGATAATCGCGGGCGCCCTCGGGGGTGGATTTCATCAGCATGGGGGTCTCGATCTCGATGAAGCCGTTTTCATCAAAATAGTCCCGGGTGATCTTGGTGATGCGATGGCGCATCAGAATATTGCCCTGCAGATCGGGGCGGCGAAGATCCAAAAAGCGGTATTTCAGCCGCAGTTCTTCGTTTACATTACTGTTTTCCACGATCTCGAAGGGAGGGGTCTTGGCCTTGGACCAGACCTTCACGGTCTTGACCAGGATCTCCAGCTCACCGGTCTTCAGATTGGTATTAACAGCGCCGCCGCGCTTGGCAACGGTGCCGGAGACCTCCAAAACATATTCACTGCGCACTGCAAAGGCCGCATCAAAGGCCTCTTTATTGACCGATTCATCAAACTGCAGCTGCACCAGACCCGTACGGTCTCTCAAATCGATAAAGATCAAGCCGCCCAGATCCCGCTGACGCTGCACCCAGCCGCAGACGGTGACCTCGCTGCCGATCATTTCCTTGGTGATCTCTCCGCAATAATTGGTTCTTCTCATTTGCTAAATTCCTCCAGCCATTTGGCATTCAAATCCGAAAGGGCGATCTTTTCCTGGGCGCCGCTTGCCATATTCTTCACCGTCAGCGCGCCTTCTTCCAATTCACTGTCGCCCACCACTGCGGTGCAGGCGGCGCCGATCTTATCGGCATATTTCATCTGGGCTTTCACCGAGCGACCCAGCAGGTCATATTGCACCTTGGCGCCCTGATCCAGAAGGCCGCCCGCAATGCGGATGGCTTCCTTTTTGGCGTTCTCCCCCAGGGGGATCAAAAAGAGATCGCAGCCCCGCTCCTCTTCCAGGGTGATACCGGCGGCATCCAAAAGAAGCATAAACCGCTCCATGCCCATGGCAAAGCCGATGCCGGGCTGAGGCGCGCCGCCGAACTGCTCGGTCATTCCGTCGTACCGACCGCCGCCGCAAACAGTACCCTGGGCGCCGATCTCACTGCTGACAAACTCAAAAACGGTACGGTTATAATAATCCAGTCCGCGTACAATGCGGGGATTGACCCGATATTCAATGCCCATCACATCCAGATAGCCCTTGACCTGCTCAAAATGGTCATGGCACTCCCCGCAGAGGTAATCGGTAATAAGGGGTGCATCCTTGGCCACCCCTTGGCAGATCTCGCTCTTGCAATCCAGGATCCGCATGGGATTTTTCTCCAGCCGCTCGCGGCAGGTGGGGCAAAGGGTCTCCCGATCCTTCTCAAAATAAGCGATCAGCGCCTCCCGATATTTGGCGCGGCATTCCTTACAGCCGATGGAATTGAGCTCCAGCGACAGATTTTTCAGCCCCACCTTTCGGAACAGGCGGGCGGGCAGGGAGATCACCGTTGCATCGGTAATGGGATCGGGAGCGCCGAACAGCTCCAGACCGAACTGATGGAATTCTCTTAAGCGACCCTTCTGGGGCTTCTCATAGCGGAAGCACTGGATCAGGTAATAATATTTGGCGGGCAACGCCTCATTAAAGAGACCGTTTTCCACATAGGCGCGCACGATCCCCGCTGTCCCTTCCGGGCGCAGAGTGACCGAGCGGCCGCCCTTATCCTCAAAGGTATACATCTCCTTGGTGACCACATCGGTGGTCTCCCCCACCCCGCGGACAAACACTTCCGTATGCTCGAAAACAGGGGTGCGGATCTCCTTAAAGCCATATTGAGCGCAAAGCTCCCGCATGATGGATTCGGCCTTTTGCCATTTGCCGGATTCCTTAGGTAATATATCCTGGGTGCCCTTGGGGGCGGTGATCTGAGCCATTTTTTACTCCTTTTTTCTTTCTATATAAAACGCCATAAATCCCTGCTCTTCAAAAAAGAGCAGGGACATATCGATATCAGATTACTGTCTGCTGATTTCCCGCCAATCCAGATCGCCCCGCTCCAAGGCCAGAATGATGACCTCGGCGGTTGCAATATTGGTGGCAACGGGAACATTATGAACATCGCAAAGACGCAGAATATTCAGCTCCTCCCGCTCCCTGGTGGTGGGGGTAAGAGGATCCCGGAAAAAGAGCAGTACATCGATCTCATTATAAGAGATCCGCGCGGCGATCTGGTCCTCGCCGCCATGGGGGCCGCTGAGCACCTTATTGATCTCCAGACCGGTGGCTTCTGCGATCAGATTACCGGTGGTTGCGGTGGCGCAAAGCTGATGCTTGGCCAGAATTCCGGCATAGGCGATGCAGAACTGAACCATCAGTTCCTTTTTCTTTTCATGGGCAATCAATGCAATTTTCATTTATTCCTACTTTCTCCAGAACGATGCCAAGGGAATATCTTCACCTTGGATGCGCCCGGCGATATTCAAAAACGCCTTGGCGGTGGGGGATTTACTCTTGGGCAGGATCTCGCCCCGATTGGAGGAGATCACCACCGCATCATCATGGGGAACCAAGCCTAAAAGGGGCAGGGAGATCTGGTCCATGACCTGATCCACATTCTGCAGATATCCCTTTTTGATCATCTGCTTGCGCACCTTATTGATCACCAGCTCGGTGGGCATACTGCGCATACCGGCCACAATTCCGGCGGTCCGCCCTGCGTCTCGCACCGAGGTGAGATCGGGAGTGGAGACCACAATACACCGCTGGGCACAATAAACAGCGTTGCAAAAGCCTTCGCCCACCCCTGCGGGAGCATCGATCAGCACATATTCATAATGGTTGCCAAGGTAACGGCACAGCCGACGAAAGGCCTGCCGATCCACCTGCGCCGTATAATCCTCGGAGCCGGGGATAAAATGCAGGTTGGGCAAACTCTCGTGAACGGCAACCCCCTGACTGATGGGGCAACGGTTTTCCAGTATATCCTGCAGGTCATAGGGAACCTGACTCTCCATCCCCAGCAGAATATCCAGATTGCGAAGCCCTGTATCTCCGTCGATGGCAATGACCGTATGCCCTGCCATGGCGAGGGAGAATGCAAGATTGGCGCAGAGCGTTGTTTTCCCGACGCCGCCCTTGCCGGAAACGATGCTGATGATGGTTCCCATGCAACAATCCTCATTCAAACATTTTTTTCGACAGCAGCCCCTAAAAAAGCCACTTCTCTGTCATTGTAACATAAAAATATTTATTAGTAAAGTATTTTTTATATTATATTAAGCCGATAAATTCAATCTTTTCGGGCACATAGACTGCGCCCAATTCTTCCTTGCAATAAGAAAGCACCTTCTCGCAAAGAGCCGCATCTGCCTTGGTCTTTGCTTGCAGCTGCAGGCGGATGCCCCGCTCCTCCCCGATGCAACGGCAGGCGGCGATCTCCGGCAGGGCGGAAAGCTCCTGCTCCAGATCCGAAAAACGGATCCCCCGATCCCCTATAAAATACAGCTGCTCCTTTCGGGCCTTCAGCGGCACCGGCGGCCCCTCCAGCGCGCCTTTCCCGCCCATTTCCAAAAAGGCCTTGGCGGCAAATTTTGCCATCAGCGGGGTCAATTCCTTCCCCAATTGGATGCCTCCCGAAAGGGTCTGCCAGCCGCCCTTGAAATAGGCGGTATTTTCACGCAGGCGCCAGAAAAACTCCTCGGTGCCCACCAGATAATCGGGCTTCTTTTTCCGCAAAAGCGGGAAGGGATCGCCCATGCCCCAGACTACCGTTTTGCCGCGGCAAAGGGCAGTATGGACCGCCAAAAATCCCCCCTCGGAGGCAAAGGCGGACTCAATGAATACGCTCTCGATCCGCCCCCGATGGCGGGAAAAAAGCTCCGCGGTATCATCCAGCTCCCGCGGAAGATAAGCGATAAGCTCGCAGGAATGAAAGCAGTTGCCTCCGAAAAGCAATGCCGCGGGAGTCTCGCCTGCGGCGGGGGTCTCATTGGCACTGTAACGGTTGGTCTTCAGCAGCTCCTCGAAGAGATAGCCCTCCCCCTTCAAGGCGGGCTCTTTTTTCAAAAACTCCCTTTTTGCGGCACCCTTCATATCCCGCCAAGGATGGCAAAGGATCAGGCGGCTTTCGGGATAGTTTCCTACCTTTTTTTGATATTTTTCATAGCGAAAAGGGGTGGTTAAAAAAAGCTTACTTTCGGTGGTTTTCAGTTGATTTTCCACCTCGCGGGGCACCGAATCGGGGTGGCTTAAGACCCCAATGGCGCCCAGACGGGAAAGGCCGTAAAAAGCCGCCAGAAGATCGGGGCAGTCGGGCAGCCAGAGCAAGACCTTCTCCCCTGCCTCCACCCCCATCTGCCGAAAGGAGTTATAGGCCCATTCCGAGCGGTTGAGCAGTTCTTCAAAGGAGAAGGCTTTCCCGCCGAAAAGCAAGGCAGTATCATATTTTTTTCGGTAAGCGGTCCCGCGGAAACTGCGGTAGGCGGTGCTGTTATCGGGCATTTTCATGGCCTCCTCCTTTCATTTTTTCTTATTTTATCAAAAGGGGGGCTTTTTTGTCAACACTCCTTGACTTTAATGAATTTTTTTATTATAGTATAGGCGAATAAATAAAAAGGAGAGCAACCATGAATTATTGTTTTTCCCACCTGCCCGAGGAGCTTCTTGAGGCTACCCGCGCCCTCTTGCCGATGCTGGAGATCGCCGAGGAGAAGAACGGCGTCGCTGTTTATGCCCGGCAAAAGGAAGGAGATCCCTCCATTACCCGTACCGCCGAAAAGGTAGTGATCACCTATGCCAAAAAGGTGCAGTTCTTCCGGATGCTCTCCTTTCTGGAAAGCACCCTGATCGGGGAGACCTATTCCGAGCATCCCCGCCATACCAATCTCGCCTATATGGCGGATCAATCCCGCAATGCCGTCTTTAATATGGAGACTGCCAAGCGGATGGTGCGCTCTCTGGCGCTTTTGGGCTATGATGAGCTGCAGCTTTATACCGAAGATACCTATGAGATGGAAAAATACCCCTATTTCGGTCATATGAGAGGCCGCTGGACCAAGGATGAGCTGAAAGAGATCGTTGCCTACGGTGAGGAGTTCGGCATCGCTCTGGTGCCCTGCATCCAGACCCTGGCCCACTTGGAGCGGATCTTCCATTGGCCTGCCTTTAAACCCGTTTTGGATCGGAGCTCGGTCTTACTGGTAGGGGAAGAGAAAACCTATGAGCTGATCGAGGAGATGTTCAAAACCTGCGCCGAATGCTTCAAGAGCCGCAAGATCAACATCGGTATGGACGAAGCCTGGGCTTTGGGTACCGGCGCCTTCTATAAAAAATACGGCCATGTTCCCCATACAGAGATCATGCACCGTCATTTGAATCGGGTGGCGGAGATCGCCAAGAAATACGGATTTCGCCCTATGATGTGGAGCGATATGCATTTCCGCGCCACCTTCGGAGGCTATTATGTGACCGAAGGGGAATTCCCCCAAGAGGTATTGGACGGAGTGGATCCCGACGTCACCCTGGTCTATTGGGATTACTATACCACCGATCGCAAAAAATTCGACCATATGGTAAAGCTTCACCGCTCCTTCAAAAACCCCACCGCCTTTGCAGGCGGTTGCCAGAAATGGGGAGATTTTGTAGCCAGCAACAAAGCCACCAAGGTCATTGAGCCCATGCACATCGATGCCTGCTTGGAGCATGGTATTACCGATATCTGGACCACCGCCTGGGGAGACGACGGCGCCGAGGCCGCCCATTTCTCCATTCTGCCCGGTCTTACCCTTTATGCCGAGAAATGCTTCAAGGCCGATCTCACCGAGGAATGGCTGAATGCCCGCTTTGAGGAGCTCTTCAAGGTGCCCATGGAGGCCTTTGACCTGATGAGCGATATGAGCTATCCCGACCGCACCGCCGAGGAGCTGAAGGTGCAGGCTCATTTCTGCAAGGAGCTGGTCTATTCCGATATTCTTTACGGTCTTTATAATAAACACATGGATAAAGAGCGCTATGTCGCCCATTATACCGCCATTGCGGAAGGGCTGAAGAAATATGCCGACAATAAAAACTTCGGCTATCTCATCGATCCCATTCAGAAATTGGCGGAGGTCTGCATTTGGAAGACCATCCTGCCTCTGGATATCCGCGCCGCCTATGAGCAGGGCGATAAGGCCGCCCTGGCCCGCATTGCCGAAGAGGACATTCCCGCCTGCATCGAAGCGGTAGATACCTTCTTAAAGGCCCAAGTAAAAATGTGGCGCACCGAGAGCCGCAATTTCGGCATCGAAGTGCAGCAGCTGCGGCTGGGCGGGCTGAAGGAACGCCTTGCGGGAGTTGCGGATATTCTGCTGGAATATGCCGAAGGAAAGACCGACCGTATCGAGGAGCTGGAGCAGCCCCAGCTTTGGCTGGATAACCGCGATGACAGCAGCGATCTGCCCTTGCAGACCACCTGGCAGCAGCAATGGAGATGGATCTCTTCCGTTAATATTCTGTAATAATAAAAAGGGAACGGTATCAACCGTTCCCTTTTTTGCGTTTATTCTTCGGTCTTGCCGCTCTCGATGGTTTCATCCACCAGGGAGCAGGCGGTATAAAGATAGTCGGTAATGGTGGTCTCCACCCCGTCGATGGTATGCAGCTCCTCCACCTCCTGCAGGGTCAGCGCCAGGCGCTTGCTGAACTTGGTGGCATCGGTGGTCACATCCACCTCGCTTAAGCCATCGTCAATATAGCAGTCCACTGTGAGAGTATAGATCCCCTTGGCCTCATCATACTTCACATCGATGACATCGGGGGTCAGGAAGGTGGTACTCATTCCCGAGGGCACCCGATAGCAGCCGCTGAGCTTTTCATAATCAAAGGTGCCGCAGACATCCACACTATGAAAATCGATCTCACCCACATAGTTGAAGCTTTGGCGGGCATATTTTTCCACATCCTCTTTGGGAATGAGATAACTGCCGTCCTCCTGCAGGGCGTAAATGCCCTGGGCATTGACCTTGATGGCCTGCCAGATGCCGTAGGAGATGAAATAATCGGTCTTCAGCTCCAGAGGATCGGTAAAGCTGGGAAAATCCTGCTTCACAAAGTTATTGATATACAGCTCAAAGAATTCCTTGCTCCCCACCTCAAAGCCCGAGGAACGGGCCTCCTCAAAGGGGGCATTGGAATCGATGAGATCGGGATCCACGCCCTCCTCATAGATCTTCTCGGGCTTAAACATATGATAGACCCGATTGCCGCCCAAAAACAGCAAAAAGGCACAGCCTCCCAAAAAGGCAAGGCCGATGCAGAAGGTCAGGATCTTATGACCGTATTTACGGAAAAAGATTGCAATTTTATTCATAAATGCACTCCATCTTTCAATTCGTTGCCTTTATTTTACCCTTTTTTTATACATTCGTCAAGGGTTGCATTATTTTTCAAAATCCGATATAATATCCCTATTAAAGAAACAAGGAGGGAATGTCATGGAAATTTTAGCCCCTGCAGGCAATATGGAAGCGGCCAAGGCCGCAGTCCTGGGCGGCGCCGATGCCATTTATGTGGGCGGTAAGGTCCTCAATGCCCGCCGCGCGGCGGCCGGCTTTTCCGGCGAGGGGCTGAAGGAATTGGTGGCATTCTGTTCTTTGCGCAAGGTGAAGGTCTATGTAACGGTCAATACCATGACCCGCGAAGAGGAGCTTCCCCTTTTAGAAACGCTGGTGCGGGAGATCGCCGAGGCGGGGGCCGACGGGGTGATCGTTGCGGATCTTGGGGTAGCCCGGGTCATCCGCGCCCTCTGCCCCACTCTGCCTCTCCACGCCTCCACCCAAATGAACATCCATACTTTAGAGGGCGTTCGCTATCTGGAGCGGTTGGGCTTCAAGCGGGTGGTTTTGGCAAGAGAGCTTTCTCTGGAGGAGATCGCCGCCATCTGCCGCCATACCAAGGTGGAGATCGAGGTCTTTGCCCATGGCGCCCTTTGCATGAGTTGCAGCGGCAATTGCTATTTTTCCGCTGTGGTGGGCCGGAAGAGCGGCAACCGCGGTCTTTGCGCCCAACCCTGCCGCCTGCCCTATGAGGGCGGCAAATACCCCTTGAGCCTGAAGGATCTCTCCCTTCTGACCCGCTATGATCAATTAAAGGAGGCGGGCATCGCCTCTCTGAAGATCGAGGGGCGGCTGAAATCCCCCGAATATGTGGGGAGCGTTTGCCGCGCCTTTGCCGCCGCCAAGGCGGGCGAGGCCATCACCCCCCAAGAGATCAAGCGGCTGGAGCATATCTTCTCCCGCGACGGGTTTACCGACGGTTATATTACCGGTGAGCTGGGCCCCGCTATGTTTGGCACCAAGACCAAGACCGCTTATGAAGACTATAAAGAGGCGGTTGCCGAGGTGGTCAAGACCTTTAAGGAGGGCTACGAGCTGAAAAAACGCCCCTTGCGCTTTCAGCTGACCCTGCGGGAGGGTGTCTGCCGCCTGAAGGTGACCTGCGAGGATTTTGAAGCCACTGTGGAGGGTGCGCCCCCCGAGCCCGCCTTCAAGCGGGAGGTGACGGAAGAGGATGCCATCCGCTCCCTTTCCAAGCTGGGCGGAACCCCCTTTTATTTAGAGGAATGCACCGCCAAGGTGCAGCATGATCTCTTTTATCCTGCCGCCGCCTTTAATGACCTTCGGCGCAGAGCTTTGGAGCAGGTGGAGGGGCATTTTGCCCCCATCCCCCATCCGGTTCATGCTTTGCCGCCCATGGTAGGCAGAGAGCATTTCCCCGGAAATCCCGCTTTAGAGGGCTGGTTCTGGGAGCCTCAAAATGCAGTGGCGGATCCCCGCCTTTCCCGCTATTGGCTCAACGGCGCCAAAACCGCCTTTTGCGCCCCCTTTGCCGCCGATCCCCGAGCAGGGGTCTTCTTCCCCGCCTTTATTCAGGATGAGGCTCTGGAAAAGATGGCCAACCGCCTTTATACCATGGGCTTTCGCCACGGGCTGGTGCGAAATGCAGGGCAGATCGCCCCCTTAAAGAAGATGGGCTTTACCCTCCACGGGGATTTTGCCTTCAACGCCGCCAACGGCTATACTCTTTCGGTTTTAAGCCGCGATCTTGCCGATGCCACCCTCTCCTTTGAGCTGACCCTGCGGGAGATCCGCAATATTCCAAAGCCCCTCCCCTGCGGCATGATCGTATACGGGCGGTTGCCGCTGATGCAGACCAAAAACTGCCTGCTTCAGAATATCGGCGACTGCCGCCATAAGCAGGGCGGCCTGCTCACCGACCGTACCGGTCGGCAGTTCCCCGTCGCCTGCGACTATGACTGCCAGAATGTATTGTTTAATAACGCGCCCCTCTACCTTGCCGACCGCAATCGGGAATGGCAGGAGACGGGCGTTGCCTTCGGGCGAATGCTCTTTACCACCGAGAGCCCCCAAGAGATCAAGGCCGTTCTGGATGCCTACCAAAAGAACGCCCGCCCCGCGGGGGATTACACCCGCGGCCTCTACTATCGGGGGGTTTATTAAGAGAATGAAAAATGAAGTCGCTTCGCTAATGAATAATATCGGTGGGTTTTTGCCATTGGCAAAAATCTTCCATCATTATTCACTATTCATTATTCATTATTCATTAAATAAAAAAGAGGAACCTTGGGCTGACCTTCGGTTCCTCTTTTTTATTCTTCAGTATAGACCTCATAGAACAACTCGAAGATCATTTCATTCAGCTGCTCTTCATCCACATAGAATTCCTCCAGCTCGGTATTTTCGGCGAAGGTTCCTTGGGGAATAATGATGTCGTTGTAGGTAAACCCATCGGTCTTGAGGACCAATGCCGCCAGCTGCGAAGCAGACAGGGAGGTGGAGGTATAGGCGGAGATCTCGTCATAAAAGACCATCCCCGATTCCACATCACTGCGGATCTGCGCCTCCAGCTGAGTGATCAGGCCGTCCATATAGAGGCTAATACGCTTCATACGGTTCTCATTGGTGGGCTCGTCCATCAGTTTACGGGAGCGCAGGTAGTTATAGGCCTGATCTCCGTTCAGCCGAATGGTTCTCCCCTTACGCAAGGAAGGATCCACCTGGGAAAAATCATCCCGGATCCGCACCTCTACTCCCCCCGCAAAATCATTGAGGGTGGGAATGGCGCCCATATTCATAAAGAGATACTCATCCACCTGAATGCCATGGAACAAGGTCTCCACCGCCGCCACCGTATTGTTGCAGCTGATACTTCCGCCGTTGCCGTAAGCATGGGAAAGGGCGATCTGACCGGTTCGGGTACCCTCCACCAGGAAGTTTTCATTCAACACCTGAATGGAGGTCATGGTATCGCGGTCGATCTGGATACGGTCGATGGTTTTGGTCTCATTATTGATGACCATCAGCATCAGCATATCCACCTGACCGCCGGTACCGTTGCCGCCGGAAAGCTCCAGCGGCCCGTCTTGGTCCACACCACCAAGCAAAATGGTGGTAACAGCGTCGTTTTGGGCATATTTCAGCCCATTGTATTCCACATACTCCGGGGGAAGAGCGGTGACCCATTCGTAGTTCGGATCGGTCACCGCACCCTCGTCATCCTGCTTCAGGTACCAGATGCCAACAAACAGGAGCGCGATCAGCAGAAGAAGAGCCACATATTTCAGCGTTCTTCTTATGCTCATTCTTCGTCGTTCTTACCTGCCAGATAAGCACCGATCAGAGCGGTGTCCAGAACACCCAGACCTGCCAGAGCGGCAGCAACACCGATACCGGTATCGGGGGATTCTACTGCGCCGGAGCCACTGCCGGAAGGATCCTTCCCGCCGTCCAACACAGGGCTATCCTTAGCATCTGCAGCGAATACGCTGATGCTCAGGGTAGCAACCAACAATGCGATCACCAAAGTCATTACGATTTTTTTCATTTTTCATTCCTCCTTAAATATCACTAAAAATCGTTTACTTTTTATATTGTAATAGCAGGTCGATAAAATGACCAGCTTATCACCGGAAGTTATTTCCGCACCTTCGCGGACCACCGCCGCAGGATCCCCAACGCTCAGCAGCTCATCCACCAAGCCTTGGAATACCGCGGGATTGCTATGATCGGCGCGGTAGAGCAGATGACGGTTATCAAAGGGAACCGCCGCTACCAGCTGATAATGCTTTTCGCCGGTGGGCATATAGATCGTCATCCGATCATGGGCATTGAAGTAGTCCTCTTCGGCATAATGGATCAGATCGCCGAACATATCGCCTTTCAGAATATTATGACCGTAGATCACGGTAAGAGGATCTTCAAAGGTTATTGTATTATAATTCTCGGTAAAAATGCAACCGTAATAGGAATATTTTCCCAAATAATTGCGCCGAAGGTAAAAGGAATTATCCGATGCGCGCTGCACGATGGGGTCATCCACGCAGGTTCCCTCGATCTTCAGCCAGGCGTAAATATCGCTGTTCTGACTTTGCAGGGAGGCAAAATCAATGGGCGAAACATACGGCTCCGCCTCCTCCTCGGGAGGAAGGGTGACCTCGGGGGTGGGCGCAGGGGCGCTTTGACTGCTCTTCCAATGTTGCCAGACTTCTCTTCCCAGCAGCAGAAGGATCAGCAGCGTCACCAGAATAATCAGGATCAACAGTATTCTTTTTCGTTGTTTCATTGGTTCATTAAGAGGGCTTGCATCCGCCCTTGGATCTCCTCGCTTTGATCGCCCAACCGACGAAGGGCGCGTTTCATTCTGGTATAGGCCTTACGGTCTGCGCCATGGATATCGCTTCCCAGGGCCCAGACCTGCCCGCTTTCCAGAATGGGCTCCAGCCATTTGATGGAAAGGCCCTGAAAGGCCATGGCATTCAACTGAAGCATATAGCGGTCTTTGAGCAGCTGCATCGCTACCTTTTCGGAATAGCGATCCACATGGGCGATCACCACCCGATGCCGCATATTGATCCGCTGAAGAGTCTCATACATTTCGCGGGTAATAGTCATATCCGGCATCTCGATCAGCAATACATTGGTATTTTCAATGCACAGCTTTTCCAAACCCTGCAGACGATCCAGACCCACACACAGCTGAAGCTCCGCGCCCTTCACCACCTGAATTCCATCCAGATGGGGCGCCAGCTCCCGATAGGCGGCCTCCCGCTCTTCCAAAAACTCCTCCACATGATGGAGATGAGGATAGAAATGCGAGGTGGCAACAATGGTTTTTATGCCGTTTTCCTTGGCTGATTTAATTTGCTTTAACGAGGTTTCTAAGGAGTCGCTTCCGTGGTCCACACCGGGGAGAATATGCGCGTGAAAATCAATCAACGGCTCATACATCTCGGCCCGCTCTCCCTTCTTGTTTTATTTTTTACTTTTCTTCTCTTCGGTATTGCCGTAACGGGTGATGCCGTAGCCATAGCCGTAGCCGTAGCCGTATCCGTAGCGCCGATAATAGCTATACCGATATTTGCTGTAGTACTTGGACTTACTGTAATACCGACCGGCATTGAAGGGGACCTGGTTCAGCACCGTACCCAGAATATTGGCATGAGCGGCAACCAATTGATTTTTGGTCTCCATAACCTCACGGACACTGACCATACCGTAATTGATCACCAGAATGGTACCGTCTACCTGCTGAGCGATATAGGCACCGTCGATTACCGGCTGCACCGGCGGAGTATCCACCAAAACCAGATCATATTGCTTACTCAGCTCATCCAGCAGATCGGTGAACCGCTCTTTCTTCAAAAGGTTCACGGGATTGGATACCGTCTTACCTGCCAGGATCACATCGGCATTCTCAATATTGGTCTGGCAGATGATCTCCTCCATGGTGGCAATGCCCGCCAGATAATGGGTCAGACCCATTACATAATCGTCGCTTTGGACACCGTAGTCGGAAAAAATACAGGATTTGCGCAGGTCGCAGTCTACCAAAACCACCTTTTTACCGTTATTGGCGCAGGTACGCATCAGCTGCATGGAAACAAAGCTTTTACCTTCGTTTTCACGGGTGCTGGTGATGCTGATCTTCTTCATATCATCGCCGCAGAAATCCAGGTTGACGCTGATGGAGTTGAACTGCTCGGAACGGGTATACTCTAAGGGTTCAAAATTTTTAAAAACGATCTTCTTCATCGCGCACCTCCTTTATTTCTTCTCTTGCTCGGCAGCTTTACTGCCCTTCTTTTTCCGATGGCTGTTCTTTTTCTGGCCCTTTTCATTGGGAGCGGTATTAACCATACCCAATACATTCAGCTCCAGAATGGAATCGATATCCTCGATGGACTTCACGGTATCATCGGAGACATTGGACAGATAGGCGATCACAAAATAGAGGATCATTCCCAGCAGGAAGCTGAGCACTGCATTGCGGGTGGAATTGGGGCCCACCTGATAGCCGACCGTCTGGGAATACTCGGTGATCTTAGGATTGGAGGATTCCATAATATCGGCGATCTTGCTCACCGAAACCTCCGCCAAGGCATTGGCCATATCGGCCGCCATCTTGGCATCATCGCATACAGCAGAGATCTCGATCACATGGGTGCCGCTGGGGTTGACCACACTGATCATGCTCTTCAGCTGAGCATAGGTATAATCCGAAAGCCCTAAGCGGGTCTTCATCTCGGTAATGAAGGGGCGGCTGGTGATCAGATAGATATAGTCGCCGGTCATGGAGCTACCCACCTCAAGGTCGGCCAATTTCAACACCGAATCCGAGGCGGAGGCAATATACATCGCCGATTTTGCGGAATAGGTGGGGGCGATCAGCTTCTTGCTGATGATTCCCACTGCACCGCCCAGGATCAAACCGGCAATGATCATCCCGATCAGACTCTTTTGAAGAATAAAGAGCATACCGGCAAGGCTTCTTTTAAAGTCTGTTTTTTTCTCGTTCATGTCGTTTCCCTTTCTGTTTGGATATTTAGCGAGTCCTTCTCCATCAATTCCATAATAGCCATAATGATCCCGAACTCCGCCCAATAGAAGTAGTAGTTCACCATAGTGGACATACAGAAGGTGGATAAAATAAAGATCAAACTGAAGATCGCTGCATTTTTCATCAGCACATCCTGCGTCTTCCGATAAAAGCCGAAGACATTATAAATCAGTTTTCCCAGCCAAAAGAAGAAGAAGGATGAGCCGATAATGCCAAACTCTTCAAACACTGTCAGCAGGAGGTTATGGGAGGCGCCTACATCGATATGGTTAGGCTTAAACAACTCATTCACCATAGTACTGTTGCCGGGGCCCACCCCCATCAGCCCGTATCGCCAGGATACATTCAGAGCGTTGCCCCAGATGTCCCAACGCAGCTCGTCTGCAAAGGAATAGTTTAACAGCTCGTTAAAGATATTGAGCACCAGAGAGCCGCTGACCAGGAAGAACAGCACCACCGACCATAGAATGACCTGAGCAGTTTTCCGCTCCCGATTCATAAAGACATACATCGCCACTGTAAGACAGAGGAGCACCAAGGCGGTATTACAGCTGGTCATCACAATGATGAAGGCCGAAAACAGCATCAGCAGAATATCCAGGATGCCTTTTGCCTTTTTCAGACCGCTGGTGGCCATAAAGCCGATGGGCAGGGACAAGGCCGCGAGTACCGCCAGATTATTGGTATTATACATAATAGATACCGGACGGTACAGCCCGAAGATATTGAACTGGCGGGTGTAATATTCATAGGCCAGATCGTAATAATCGCCGGTAAAGACCTCATAAATGCCGATGCCGCCGATCACCAGATAATTCACCACAAAGACAGCGGCAGCGAAAAAGATCAGTTCCCGCGATTTCAGCAAGGTAAGGGCGATGGCAATACAAGCAAAGGAAGTAAGCCAGGTGAGCAAATGAACAATTGCCGTTGAGGGATCCTTAACCCAATACATGGTTATAAGACCGGTGATCATCAATGCGATAAAGGCATACACCGTTGTATTCCGCAGCCTTTGCGCCTTATTATCGCCGGCATAGAGGATCGGTACATTCTCCTTCAGAATAATGCCCTTGAACCAGATAAACGCCGCGAATACAATTACTGCAATTCGAAGGGGAAACAACGAACCGATGGCCGGCAGACTGATTCCGTCCAGCGCATTGCCCCAAACAGCGGAGGTGATGAAAAATAGAATTAATATTTTATCCAGCATCTATTTTTCATCCTCCTTTCTTTAATCCTTTTTGCCTTCTGTTATTTTTTGATATAAGGCAACATATGCCTTGCCGATGCTCTCTTCAGAAAAGGCGGAAATGGCGGCTTTTGAGATCGCATCACCGTCGAACCGATCATATTCCACCATCATTTTTTTCATTGCTTCTGCCAAGGCATGGGGATTATCGGGCTCAACCAAAAAGCCGTTGGTATCATCGATCAGCTCCAAAGAACCGCCGTTTGCAACTGCCACCACCGGTCTGCCGGTGGCCATGGCTTCAATATAAACCACCCCGAAGGTTTCAGCAACGCTCGCATGTACCAACGCATTGGACTGCCGCAACAATTCATTGACTCTCTCACGGGAAATATGCCCGTGAAATACAAGGTTTTCCTGCACATTCAATTCTTTTGCCTGCTGCTCCAGCTGCGCTCTCATAGGGCCGTCTCCGGCGATATGAACACAAACAGGAAGCCCTTGCTCCTTCAGCTCGGCAACTGCAGAAATAATATGATGAACGCGTTTACGCTCATACAGTCGGGCGATCATCATAAATGTAAACACTTCATTCTTCGGCTTCGGAACATACTGAAACACCGGATTCAGAACATTTCCGATCATCATCGGCTTTTTATCCAGCTGATGCTTCTTATAAATAAGATCCGCGAAATACTCGGTTACACATACACTGGCATCCACCCCGTCAAAGGTGGGCTTCACATAATCGTAGACACCCTTCAGGCCAAGCCAATCTTTAATAAAAGTGGTGGAATGCTCTGTCAGCACCACCGGGATCCCATACTTTTTCCCCAAATCATAGGCGGCAATGCCTGAAGGATAAAAGGAATGGGCATGCAGCACATCGATCTTGCGGGTCTTGAGGATCTTTTTTAGGATCCGCTCCACCTTATTTTCATATAAACGAATGGTCAGGGGTGCAGAACGGCCGGTCAACAGACCGCAGGTCTTATATTCATAGATCTCCACACCGTTCTCAGTATAATGCTTAATACCAAGATCCCGCTCGCTCTTCAGATAAGTACGGGTCGGGACGATCTGGGCATCAATAAGGGTTACATGATGGCCCTGCTTGGCCACTGCCACCGCCTGCTCCATAAAAAAGGAGCCATGAGTTCGGTTTGCCTTCAACCGAAACCAGGAGGGCAAAATCACAATATTCATTTTTTCCGCCCCTTTCTTCTTCATTCCACTCGATAGATCTTTCGCATCTCCTCCAGAATCCGTCGGTAATCAAACCGCGCCGCATCCTTTTGGGCTTTTTCACCGAACTGCTTACGCAGTTCTTCGTTATCCAACAGCATCTTAATGTCTTCGGCAAAGCCGTCTACATCAAAATAATGCCGCAAAAGACCGTTGGTCTTTCCGTCGATAATATCCACATTTCCGCGCACGGCAGAAACAATGCAGGGCAACCCGCTGGAGACCGCCTCTGCCAGCGCCACCGGCAAGCCCTCGCGGCGCACCGAAGGATGGCAGAAGATATCGGCGATGCGATGCAACGGTGCCACATCCTGCACATAGCCGATCAGATGGACCTGCTCCTCCAGCCCAAGGCTTTTGGCAAGATTTTCCAGATCCTCGCGGCTGGGGCCGGGGCCCGCCACCACATAATGAAGATCGGGATCCTTGAGACGGGAGATGGCCTCAATAATGGTACGGTGATTCTTCAAGGGATACAGCTCCCCTACCGAAAGCACTACCTTATCGGTGGGTAAAAGACCGTATTTTTTCCGCTCCTCCAGCCGATCGGCGGGGCAATCGGTATAATGGGCATAATCGATGCCCACTCCATCGATTCGATAGATCTCCTTGGTTTTTTTGAACCGACGCTTAGCCAGCTGATAGTCCTCTTCATTGATGGTGATCAGCACATCGGTCATCCGGCTGAAAAACCATTCCACCGGATAAAAGATCAGCCAATTCTTCAGCTCCCCGCCCTTCAGAAAGAAAAATCCATGGGCGGTATAGATGACACGGGTTCCTTTTTTCCGATGCTTATTGGCCGCCAAGCGGGTTACAACGCTGGTAACCGGATTATGGCAATGGATCATCTCAAAATGCTCCTCGGCCAACAGCTTTTTCATGGCCTGATAGGCCTTGAGGTTTGAAACATCAAAGGGACTGCGGGTAACGGGAATATGATGAACAACCGCGCCCAGCGCTTCCCATTCCGCAATGCACGCCTTGGCGCGCTCGGCGGAAAACTGGCCGGTGGTTTCGCGGTTGAGGGCAAGATGCACCTCATACCCCGCCTCCATCAGCATTTTGGCGTTTTGCTCATTAAACAGATGAAAAGACGATATTGCATTGGCTGCAAATAAAACCTTTTTCATACACACATCCCTCTATGCCGCTTGGCACTTCTTTGATTTATTACAGATATAACAAACCCTCAAGGGTCGGCTCTTTCCCG